>CAXTUS010000053.1:0-21753 GCA_964247475.1 uncultured Acidobacteriaceae bacterium
CTGGGTGATCCTGTGGGGGTTCTTCAGTTTTCGTTACAAGGCTGGCCCCACAGGACGTGAGCTGAACCCGGCGCTGGCTGAGTATCTGCCGACGGTCCCGAAGGCTGGGGACGCGAAGAAGCTGGAGTTTGCGGCAGCACACCACCTGCTGCCGGAGGCTTACCTGTGGGGGCTCGCGAATACGAAGATTACCGAGGATCTGGATAACAGCTACTTCTTCGGGCACGTGTACCGGCATGGCACGTGGAAGTACTTCCCGGCGGCGTTTGCGATCAAGTCCACACTGCCGCTGTTGCTGCTTCTGTGCCTGGTGCCCTTCGCATGGCGACGCGAGGCATGGTGGAAGCGGCGAGAGTCCGCCTTCCTGCTGATCCCGATGGCGGTTTACCTGTTGGTAGCGGTGAGCTCGAAGATGAACATCGGGCATCGTCATCTGCTGCCGGTGTACCCATTTCTTTACCTGCTGGCAGCTGGAGCGGCAGCTGCAATGTGGGCTCGGGATCGTCGGTGGGGATACGTGATGGGCGTGCTGCTGGTGTGGCAGGTAGCGACCTCCGCCCGGGTTGCGCCCGGCTACATGGCCTACGCGAACGAGGCATGGGGCGGACCGGACAACGTGCATCGCTACCTGAGCGACGCCAATGACGACTGGGCACAGCAGCTGAAGGAGACCAAGAAGTATCTGGATGACCACCACCTCTCGGACTGCTGGATCGCGTACTTTGCCGATGGCGCGGCGATCCGGCCTGAGGACTATGGCATCCCCTGCCGTAGACTGCCGACCACCGGGAACCTGTGGTGGATGAACCTGCCGATGAATGTGCCGCCGGTGATCTCGGGAACGGTGCTGATCTCGGACAGCGATCTCGAGGGGATCGAGTTTGGCCAGGGTGCGCTGAACCCCTATGACGGTTTTCGCGGCGTGAAGCCGGTAGCCGCGATCGAGCATGGGCTCTACGTGTACCAGGGAACTTTCGCGGTTCCGCTGGCTTCGGCGCTGTGGCACGCGAACAATGCGGAGTACGGCCTGGCCGATCCTGCGACGGCTTTCAAGGAGGCGCAGCAGGCGGTCGCGCTCGCGCCGCGATCGGTGAATGCGCAGGTGGCGCTTGGCGATGTGCTGGCAAAAGTTGGACGCAGGGCCGAGGCGCGAACGGCTTACGAGGCGGCTTTGAAGGCTGCACGCGAGATTGAGCCGGAGCTGCAGGCGGACCAGGTGAAGGGTTTGCTGGGGAAGATCGCAGGGGTTCCTTAGGGGCAATCATCAGTGCGTCCTGATCGCGGACGCAGACCAACTTGTCGAATCATAGCTTCGCGCGGCGGTTGGTAGACTTCTGCTATGTCTCTCTTGCTGCGTGTCGCTTCGGTGAGCGAACTGCCCATCGTTGCCGGGTTGATGAACACGGCTTACCGGTGCGAAGGGCTTGGCCGGAGCTGGACCAGCGAGGCAGGATATATCGATGGCGACCGCACCAGTGTGGCTGCGCTGCGGGATGATATCGAGCGCAATCCGGAGGCTCTTCTGCTGGTAGCTCCGCGTGATGCTGGTGCCATTGAGGGTTGCGTATGGCTCGAGCCGAGGGGCAACGGCGTGTGGTATCTGGGCTCGTTGACGGTCGATCCCGAGGTGCAGAACAGTGGGTTGGGACGAAGGCTGCTGGCTTCGGCCGAGGCCTGGGCGGTTGAACGCGGGGCACGGACGATCCGGATGACCGTGGTAAACGGACGCGACACTTTGATCGCCTGGTACGAGCGACGCGGCTACCGGCTGACCGGCGAGCGGGTTCCCTTTCCCTACAAAGACAAACGTTTCGGCGTACCGCGGCAGGAGGGTCTTGCCTTTGTGGTGCTCGAAAAAGTGCTGCCCACGGAGTGAAGATAAGCGAATAAGCGGCGAATATAATTTCCCTGTGGATCAGCAGCTCCAACCCGATCGGTTTGGCTTTCTGCACATTGACCTGAACAGCTTCTTTGCGTCGGTGGAGCAGCAGCTGCACCCGGAGTACAGGGGCAAGCCAGTCGGCGTGTGCGGCACCATGGCCGATACCGGCGCGTTGATTGCGGCGAGTTATGAGGCCAAGGCGCTGGGCATCAAGACGCTGACCAAGGTGGGCGAAGCAAAGCGCATCTGCCCGGAGATCATCCTGGTGAACGGATCGCACTCGGTCTACGCGGAGTTCTCGCACAAGATTGCAGCGGCGGTGGAGCGTTGCTGCCCGGTGGCGCATACGCCTTCGATCGACGAGATGGTGTGCGAGCTGATGGGTCGTGAGCGTGAGCCGCCCGCGGCGCGGAGGATCGCACTCGAGGTGAAGCAGGCGATCAAGGATGATGTGGGCGAGACGCTGCGCTGTTCGATCGGCATGGCGCCAAATCGCTACCTGGCAAAGATTGCGAGCGACATGCAGAAGCCGGATGGATTGATCGGCCTGCTGCCCTCGCAGCTGCCGCGCGCGATCCGTCATCTTGAGCTGCGCGACCTGCCGGGAGTGGGCGCAAGGACAGAAGTTCGGTTGAACGGAAAGGGCATCCACACCATGGACGAGCTGCTGTCGCTTGATCGTCCAGGTATGCATAAGCTGTGGGATTCGGTGTGGGGCGATCGTCTGTACCATTGGCTGCGCGGCGCCGAGACTGGCGATGATGGAGCGCCGGTTCCGAGCGATATTCAGAAGTCCCTCGGACATTCGCATGTGCTGGGACCGGAGTTCCGGTCGGATGAGGGTGCGTGGTCGGTCGCACACAAGCTGTTACATAAGGCTGCGATGCGGCTGCGGATGGAGAAGTTCTATTCCGGGCAGATGGCAGTGACGTTGAAGTATGCGTTGACCAGCGAGCAGGCTTCGCGCATGCAGTCGAAGCAGCATTCGAGCGGCATCAAGCACACGGCGTGGGGCATGGAGGCGCGCTTTGTGGAGTCGCAGGATACGTTGTCGCTGCTGGATGTGCTGAGGAAGACGTGGGCAAAGCGGCCTCGCGGACCGGAGTATGAAAAGCCGTTCTTTGTAGGCGTGACGCTGCGTGAGTTGACGCCCGAGAGCGAACATCAGGAGACGCTGTTTGGCGATCAGGATAACCGCGGCCAGCTGTCCGCAACCATGGACAAGCTGAACCTGAAGTACGGGCACACGACGCTTCACTTCGCCGGCATGCTGCCCGCGCGCGAGACTGCGCCGACGCGGATTGCGTTTACGCAGATCCCGGTGCAGTACGGCGTCGAGTATATGTAACCGTTTCAGTTCCGGGCTGAACTCTCGACCGATTGCCAGAGGGCGATGGCTGCACCGGTTGGGTCCATGAGGATGGTAAATGAGCCCATGCCGGGAACTTCATGCGGCCCGCGGATGATGGTTGCACCGAGCGACCGTGCCTGCGCGGTGGCTCCATTGAGGTTTTCTGCGCCGACATAGGCGAGCCACATGGTGGGTACGCCTGGCATGGTGAGCATGCCGCCGCCGGGCCCGTCGGTGGGTTTGAACATGGAGTAGGTTGAGCCATCTGGCATGGTCGTATCGCTGAAGCTCCAGCCGAAGAGCTTTGTGTAAAAGTCTTTGGCTGCGGCCATGTCGGGTGTTGTCAGTTCGAGATGAACGAAAGGTTGGGACACGGTTGTCTTCCTTTGGAGTTAAGGTTGGGCGCGGCTAGCAGGGGGCCTTCGAACAGGGCTACATGCTAACCCCCGGCCTCTAAATTGAGGAATGAATTTCATCCTCGCATGACAAGTGTCACTTTTCTTTGCTGACGTTCCTCACTGCCTATCCCCGCCGGCGTCAGCAATGCTTCTTTCAGGCATGTTGAAAGGAGCAACTGAGATGGTGCTTACGGCGTTGGAGTCGGAGGTGGCGGTGAGGCTCGAGCCTGAGGTGGCTGTGCTGTCCGGCGTAACGAAGGAGTATGGCGCAATCAGGGCGCTCGATGGAATCTCTTTGAACCTGCGCGCCGGTGAGATTGTGGCTCTGCTTGGTCCGAACGGCGCCGGCAAATCTACCGCCGTGAAGCTGCTGCTGGGGCTGTCGGCACCGACCACTGGAACGGCGAGGATCTTCGGCTGTGATCCCAGGATTGCTGCGACGCGTAACCGTATCGGTGCCATGCTGCAGGTGTCGAGCCTGCCGAAGACGTTGAAGGTGCGCGAGCATATCGATCTCTTCCGCAGCTACTACCCAGCGCCTTTGAGCTTTGCGGAGGTGGTGCGGATCGCGCAGCTTGAGGGGATCGAAGACCGATTGTTTGAGAAGCTGAGCGGAGGCCAGAAACAGCGTCTGCTGTTTGGGCTTGCGGTATGTGGTGACCCGGAGATCCTGTTCCTGGATGAGCCGACGGTGGGCATGGACATCGAGGCGCGGCACGGCCTTTGGGCGCAGATCCGTACCCTTGCCGCGCGCGGTAAGACGGTGCTGCTGACGACGCACTACCTTGAAGAAGCGGACGCGCTGGCGCACCGGATCATCGTTATCAGCAAGGGACGCGTGGTGAGTGAAGGGACGCCGCAGGAGGTGAAGGGACGTTTCGCAGGGCGCAAGATCCGCTGCTGCACGTCTCTTTCGACGGCGCAGGTGTGGGCACTGCCCGGCGTGATCGATGTGGAGCAGACGGGTTTGCGCATGTGCGTGACCGCCGGCAATGCTGAGGCCGTCGTGCGCAAGATGCTGGCGTATGACGTGCACCTGAGCGAGCTAGAGGTGGTGGCGCCGGGGCTTGAAGATGCGTTCCTGGCGTTGACCCAGAAGTAAATTCACGAACGATTTGGTTGAGAGATGAGGGAGGCTTGTGATGAGGACATTGGCGTTAGATCCTGGTGTGGCGGTGGCGCGGCGTGGCATGCGTGCGACGCTTGCGATTTATGCGAAAGAATCCAAGTACGAGTTTCTGAAGCTATGGCGTGCGAAATCGTTTTCACTTGCGGTGATCGGCTTTCCGGTGATGTTCTATGCGCTGTTCGGCGTGATGAACAAGGGCGTGCATGACGGCGGCATGGACATGGCGAAGTACATGATTGCCGGTTATTGTTCGATGGGGATGATCAGCGCGGCGCTGTTCGGCATCGGCGTGGGGCTGGGGTCTGAGCGCGCGGCGGGCTGGCTTGAGCTGAAGCGCGCGAGCCCCATGCCTGCGCTGGCCTACCTGGCCGCAAAGTGTGTGACGGCGCAGGCGTTCGGATTGCTGACGGTCGTGGTGCTGACTCTCGTGGGGACGCTGTTCGGAGGTGTGCGGCTCTCGGGCTCAGAGCTCTTGATGATGGCGGGGATGTCCCTGGCGGGAACCATTCCGTTCGCGGCGATGGGCCTTCTGGTCGCGCTGGTGGTGCCTCCCGCATCTGCTGCTGGCGTGGTGAACCTGATCTATCTGCCGATGTCTTTCTTGGGCGGGCTTTGGATCCCGATCCAGTTCCTGCCCAAGTGGCTGCAGTCGATCGCGCCCCTAATGCCGACCTTTCACCTCGCGCAGCTGATGCTCACCATCTTCGGCTACCAGCGGCCTGGCAGCGTCACGGGCCTGCACTGGCTTGGGCTCACCGGCTTTACGCTGCTGATGCTCGGTGCGAGCTGGGCGGTCTTCCACCGGGCGGAGCTTGATGCTTAGAAGCAGTGTGAAGTGTGCAGCATCTTCGATCGAAGGGTTAGACTGGCGGGGTCATGGCAAGCGATCAGGCGGAGTTACACGACAGTTTCGCGGAGTTGAAGGGCATCAGACGGCTGGGCGCCAACTACGTCTGGCTGATGTACTCCGTGTTCTTTTTTGTTGAACCGGCGCTGAGAAAGAGTTTGCCGTACTGGCTCGAGAACCTTGCAGTGTTTGGGGTCTTCCTGGCTTTTTACATCTGGTACACGGAGACCAGACGACCGCCCATCCGGATATGGATAGTGGCCGCTATCTTTGTCATGGGCGTAGCTGCCATCCACTCCAATCCGGGGGCAAATTGTTTCTTCATCTATACAGCCGCGCTGATCCCGTTCTCGGTCAGGACCATGCGAAGCTCGCTGCTGCTTACCTGTGGCACGGCGCTCGGTGTCGCCGCAGTGTGGCTCGTATCAAGAGAGAATCCCATCAACTTCGCGATCACGGCCGCGATGGTACTGGTGGTGGGGCTTGCCAACCTGTTCGTGGCGGAGCAGAAGCGATCCGACTGCAAGCTGCGCAAGGCAAGAGAAGAGAACGCTGCGTTGTCACAGGTGGCTGAACGTGAACGGATCGCACGGGATCTGCATGACGTGCTGGGCCACACGCTGAGCGTGATCGTGTTGAAGGCGGAGCTTGCCGGACGCCTGATGGGTCGGGACGATGCGCGCGCCGCAGCCGAGATAGCGGAGGTCGAAAAGACCGCACGCACAGCGCTCGCCGAGGTTCGTGAGGCGATCGGTGGCTACCGCGCCAAGGGGCTGCGGGCAGAGGTGGATATGGCCCGCATGACGCTTGATGCGGCAGGTGTCGAGCTGCGCTGCGAGACCCTGCCACCGGTGTTGAAGGCTCGCGAGGAGACTGCGCTGTCGCTTGCCGTGCGTGAGGCGGTAACGAACATTGTGCGCCATGCAGGCGCGACAGAATGTACCCTGCGCTTTTCGACCGCCGAGGATGGATTCATCCAGCTGGATGTGGAAGACAATGGTGGGCGCACGGTCGAACGCGAGGGCAACGGCCTGCGCGGCATGCGGGCGCGGGTAGAGGAGCTTGGCGGACGGTTCCGCATAGAACGCGGCGCTTTGCAGGGAACGCGGCTGGTGATCGAACTGCCGGGGAGTGCGCTTGCCTAGAGGAAAAAGCAACGGCGTCCTCATCGCGCACGCTGAGCACTTCGTAGGGCGTGAGCGCTGGGCGCGCAAACGTTCTCACCTTACGCAGTGGCATCTGTCCGGCGTCAGGACGCACTTGCTGTTGCTTCTAGACGAGGCCCCATGCCGATACGCGTAGTGCTTGCCGAAGATCAGGCCATGGTGCTCGGTGCGCTGGCGGCCCTGCTCGAGCTTGAGGGCGATATCCAGGTGATCGCCAAAGCTGCCAATGGCCGAGACGCTCTGCGTGCATCCGAGCAGCTGGTACCGGACGTGCTGGTGACTGACATCGAGATGCCCGGGATGACCGGACTTGAGGTGGCAGCGGCCCTGAAGACGAGCCGGCCGGCGGTGCGAACGGTGATCCTGACGACCTTTGCGCGGCCAGGATATCTGCGCCGGGCGCTCGATGCCGGGGCGTCGGGCTACCTGTTGAAGGATCGGCCTGCCTCCGAGCTTGCAGACGCCGTGCGGCGTGTGAACCAGGGACTGCGCGTGGTCGACCCGGCGCTTGCAGCCGAGGCCTGGAACGCAGAGGCTGACCTGCTGACAGATCGTGAGCGGCAGATTCTGCAGCTTGCCGGCGATGGAAGATCAAGCAGCGCGATCGCCCAGGAGCTGCACCTGTCTGAAGGGACGGTGAGGAACTACCTGTCTGAAGCGATCAGCAAGCTGGGTGCGGAGAACCGGGTGGACGCGGCGCGGATTGCGCGGGCGAGGGGTTGGCTGTAGAGCGAACCTGCACCTACGCCACCGGTGAAGGAGTGCGTTGGCCGTTCAATTAAGAAGGAAGGAAGACCACGGGCGGATAACGGCTTGGTTTGGCTGCGCATCGGATCAAGAGTTGAGTCTAAGGAGCGGGTCATGAACGGTTTACGAGCAGGTGTGGTTGCGGCGCTGGTGGGTGTTGCGCTGACTGGCTGCAAGAAGACGGCTGACAACAAGTTGAACTACACGAATGCAATTAACACGTACTACTCCAGCCGGCCGGCGTGCCTGTGGGATGATGCAAAGAAGTTCCCGGTGCAGGCGGATACCTCTGACACCAGCAAGACCTCCGGCTATGACGCACTGGTTGACCAGGGCCTGCTGGCACGGACCACGGCAGAGAAGAAGGTCTTCATCGTGGCTTCGAAGCAGGTGACCAACTACGACCTGACCGACAAGGGTCGTTCAAGCTGGACGGCGGATCAGTCGCAGCCTGGTTTCGGCAACTTCTGCTATGGAACCGTCAAGGTAACGAGCATCGACAGCAGCACGCCTACGAGCGATCAACCCGGTGCGACGACGACGGTAAACTACCATGCCGGCATCTCCGGCGCGCCCGCCTGGGCTTCGGCGGCGGAGACGCAGAACGCGTTCCCGGCGGTCAAGGCAAACCTTTCAGCGCCGGTCGTAGCGACTGCCACGCTTGCGAACACGACCAGTGGATGGTCGGTTACCCAGGGCCCTGCGGGCGGTGCGAAGCGGCCAACGACCGCGGCTGACGGCAACATCGTGCAGTAGTTTTAGCTCGTCTCCACAATAAAAAAGGCCCGGAGAGAGTTCCGGGCCTTTTCTGTTGCTACTGATCTTCCTCAGGTCCGCCGGCCGCTGCTGCGCGCTGAGCGGCATCCTGCATCCTGTACTCGTGCGGCGGCGTGGCTCCGGCGAGGTACTGGACGAAGTAGTCCCAGCGGCGGCGGGTCATGTAGTAGCTGGCCTCGCCATAGCCGTGACGCGCGTTGGGTATCATGAGCAGGTCGAAGTCCTTGTTCGCCTTGATGAGGGCGTCTACGACGAGCATGGTTTCTGACGGTGGCACGTTGTCGTCCGCGGTGCCGTGGGCGAGCAAGAGGTGACCCTTCAGGTTTTTGGCAAACGTCTGGTTCGCCTGGGAGTCGTAGTTACTGGTGCCGTCGGCGTTCTTCACCTCGAGGCCGGCCCACTTTTCTGCCCAGTCATCCTCGTAGTCGCGATTGTCATGGTTGCCGGATTCCGCAATGCCTACCTTGAAGAAGTCGGGATAGTGGAACATGGCGGCCGCGGTGGCGTTGCCGCCGCCTGAGTGCCCGTAGATGCCGGCGCGTTCGAGGTCGATCCAGGGATAGCGTTCGGCAAGCTGCTTCATGCCGGTGACTTGATCGGGCAGGGTATTGTCGCCAAGGTCGGTGGCCCAGGTCTCGTGGAAGGACTTCGAGCGGAACGGCGTACCCATGCCGTCGAGACAGATGACGATAAAGCCAAGCTCGGCAAGCGATTGCATATCGCCATGCGCGGCCTGGAAGCTGCGGGCGCCGCAGGAGCCGGTCTGCGGGCCGGGATAGATGTGATTGATGATCGGGTATTTGCGCGAGGTGGAGAAGTTCGTCGGACGAAAGAGGAAGCCGTAGAGGTCGGTCTGGCCGTCGCGCCCCTTGACCTGCATCTGTACGGGAGGGATCCAGCCCGTGCTCTTGAGCTTTGTGATGTCTTCGCGGGCTACATCGGCGATGACCTTGCCGTGGGCGTCACGCAGGACGGCGATGTGCGGCTCGATGGGTGTGGAGAAGTTATCGAGGAAGTATCGGTTGTCCGGCGACGGCGTGATCTCGTGGTCGGAGTGCTCGGGCGTCAGCAGCTCGAGATTGCTGCCGTCGAAGCTGACGCGGTAGTACATGGGATAGTAGGGATCGTTGCCTGACTCCTTGCCCACACCGAGGAAGAAGATGGTGCGCGTCTTCTCATCGACGGCGAGCACCTGGGTCACGTTCCAGTCGCCGTGGGTGACCTGGTTCTTGAGCTTGCCGGTGGCCAGGTCGTACAGGTAGAGGTGGCCCCAGTTGTCCTTTTCCGAGAACCAGAGAAGCTCGTTCGAGCGGGAAAGATAGTGCCAATTCACCTTGTCGTTGCCGCTCTCGAAGAACTTCGGAGCGGTCTCGTTCATCACTTCGCGGACTTCGCCTGTCTTTGGATTCGCTACGCGGACCCACTCCTGCTTATGGTCGCGCGCGGTCGAGACGAAGGTGATGTTCTGCGAGTCCGCCGACCACTGGACGTCTTCCCAGTTGCCGCCGCGACATGCGATGTCGTCGCAAAGGGAGCCGCGATGCTGGTCCGGCGGCATCTTGAAGCGGATCACCTTTGCCTTTGCCGGCTTGTCGACATCGATGACGACGCGCTCGATCATGGTGACCTCTTTGTCGCCGACCAGCGGGTACCGAAGCGTCGTGAGCTCGGGGTGGGTGTTGGTGGTGTTGGTGAGATACATCAGGCCTGTCCTGCGCTGATCCTGCTGGAAGGTTGCGATGCGCTTTGAATCGGGCGACCAGACCAGGATGGCCTCGTCGCTGTGCTGCCAGCCGGCGTTGTCGGTGGCATAGCCGAAGTCCTTTACGCCATCGTGGGTGAGTTGATACTCCTTGCCTGACGGAAGCTCCCGCAGCCACAGGTTCCAGTCGCGAATGAAGGCTGCCCTGGTGCCATCGGGCGAGACGCGTTCGGGCCCGTCGCCTGGCTTCGCTGCGGGCGGCATGGGCGCCGGGGTGCAGACACCGGCTGCTTGAAGATCGCAGGTGTACTTCCGGTTATGGAAGGAGAGTGCGACGGTTTGATCGTTATTGCTGAAGGCGAGCTCCTCCACCTGCAGGCGGTCGGCGCGAATGTGGCCTTTGCTGAAGGGCTGCAGGGCGGTTGCGAGCTTCTGCTGATCGAAGGCCGGGTGCTTGCCGCCTTTTGCAGGATCAACCAGCATGATGGTCAACGCGCCGTGGGTGCCTGATTCGCGGTACCACATGCGGCCATCGGGCAGCCACGTGGGGGTGACGACGCGATGCAGCACGAGCGGGCCTGTGCTTGCCGGCATGAACTTCTCCGCCTGTGCGTAGTCGGCATCGGTGTAGACGCGCGGCGTATCCTGAGCGTGAAGAAGCGGGAGTGTGGCTGCAAACAGCAGGAGCGTGGAAGGCAGGAGCAGGCGGTGCTTGGCGGGCATTCGGTAGGTCTCCGGGGTGCAAGCGGGGGAGGTTGGGGCAGTTGGGATAGTTTACCGGGCTTGAAGTTCGAGGAACTTTGCGCAACCGGCTATTTACCAAGGACGTGGAGAAACTGCCGCAGGATGCCGGACCAGACGGCTGCGTCTTCGGGCGTGTTCGCCATGCGACGGACAAGGCGGCGCAGGACGGGTTCACGAACGTTCGCAGGATGGCGGCGAGTGTAGCCGGAGCGATCGAGCGCCTCGCTGAGCAGCGTGGTCAGGCGTGCGAGCTCGCCTGCAGTGGCCTGTGCTGCCGTCGGTTGCTGGTGCTCTGTCTCCCTGGTATCCGAGATGGCGTAGAGGCAGACGGCCGCGGCCTGGCCAAGGTTCATCGAGAGATGACGTTCGGTGTTGCGGGTGCTCATCGGGATGGTGAGGAGAGCGTTGGCATGGCTCAGCTCATCGTTCGAAAGACCGGTCTTCTCTGATCCGAAGAGCAGGGCGACCCTGGTGGACGGCGCCTGCCGGAGGGCGTCCCGGATGTGAAGGCTGGCCTGGTCGAGGGTCTGGAGCGGATGCTCAAGCACACGGGCGCCGACGGCGGTGGTCCCGAACACAAGCGAGCAGTCGGCGATAGCGTCGGCTAAGGTGGTGTGTTCGGTCGCGGAGGCAAGGACGCTTGATGCATCGACAGCGGACTTTGCGGCGGCGAAGGGCACGGGATACTCGTTGACGATGCGCAGCTGCGTGAAGCCGAAGTCGTGCATGGCACGCGCCACCGCGCCAATGTTTGAAGGGTTTCGGGCACGCACCAGCACGACGACGAGACGGTCCTGAAGCTCGGGGAGCATACGGAGATGTTACGAGCAAATGCAACTGCGGCCTAATCGCGGATGGCGACCACTTCGTGGATGGAAGGGCTTGTGCGCGCGCTTTATCGCCTGGGTCTAGCTTCTTAGGCGCGCAAGCGTTCCACCCTGCGAAAGTGGCGCTGGCCCGGCGTCAGGACGCAGTTGCTTTGTTCTTATCTCTTCGGATGATCTTCACGCGGGTGTGGCGCCGCGGCGTGTTCCGTCCGTTGTGCCTGGCGTTCCACCTGCTGCTGCGCCCGGCCCTGGCGTGCGCCTGCGGCAGCATCGTTGTTGAAGTTGTGATTGTCGTTGCGGATCGACTGGCTGACGTTGTTCTGGCGCTGGTTGATCTGCTGCTGCTGCTGCGGTGTCAGGCGTCCGCCATTGAGCGAACGGTCTACGTTGGCCTGGCGGCTGATGCTGGCGTCGCGATTCTCTACGTTGCGCGTTTCGCCGGGGGTCATCTGGCCGGAGCGTACGCCGTTGTTGATGCGTGCCTGCTGATTTCCCTGCCGCGTGTTGACCTCGTTGCGCGTACCGAAACCGTCACGCTGTGCGGGTGCGCCGATGGCCTGCTGGTGGAAGGCTGCAGGGGTGGCAGCGGCGGTGAAGGCTGGGCGTCCACCATTCGAACTAAAGCGCTGCCCGGGTGTAGCGGCTGCGGTCTGGAAGTGCTGCTGCTGCATGGACGTCGGCTGGACGTGGTTCTCACGCGAGAACTGCATCTCCTGTGCCGTCGGACGTGCCGGGATGCCGTTTGGTCCGCCGGCATAGCTGGTGTGGACGTACGTGTTGTTGACTACTGTGACGTTGCGAACGTAGGTGTTGTGGATGTTGACATTATTGATGCGGTTGACAGAGGTGTTGTAAAAGAAGTGGCCGCCGTTCCAGTAGCCCCCCTCGTAGCCGTGGCCGCCATAACCGAAGCCGTAGTTGATGCCGCCGTAGAAGCCGATGTGCGGGCCCCAGTAGCCCTCGTGGAAGAGGTAGACGTTGTTTTCATAGCCCCAGTAGGCGGGTGTCCACAGGTAGCCGACGGTTGGCGGCTGGACCCATACGCCGGGCACCCAGTAGTAGCCGTCAGCCGGCGCGTAGGCCCAGTAGCCGGGGGTCCAGATGTAGCCATCGCCAGGGCAAAGGGGCTGACTGTAGACCGGAAGCACGGGTGGTGCGAAGCCGACCGAGATGAACACGGAGGCGTGCGAGGCGAGGGGAGTGGCGAGCATAACAGCTGACAGCGCAAGGTTGCGAAAGGTGCTAAAGGAGAGCATCGTGGGGTCCTCTTTCAAATGAGCGTCCCGTTGGAGCGGGGCGCGGAACGGGCCGTCATGCCGGCAGCGGCCCTGCACTGTTAGGAACACGAGCCCGGTTTTGAAGTTTTCCAGCGGTGCTGATTTTAGGTCACGGTTTTGGCGTGAAGTCCCGAAGGTCGTTGACCTGGGCCTGATCCATGTGGACGAGGAGGTTCACCACGAGATCCACCATCTGGTCGAAGTCGTGACGATTGACGACGCCATTGTGCGAATGGGTATAGCGCACGGGCACGACGAGGTTGACGGTGGGTGTGCCGCCGTTGGTGGTCTGCATCTCGGCGGAGTCGTCGCCATAGCCCTGCACAAGATCAGCCTGGAGCGGGATGTTGCCGGCTGCAGCGGTCCTGCGGACGAGCGCGACGAGCTTGCGGTTGGGGATGGTGCTTGAGTCGTAGAGGAAGATGCCGGGACCCGCACCCAGCCTGGCCTGGGTCTCTTCAGGATGCGTACCCGCGGTGTCGCCGGTGATGCCGCCCTCGATGGCGATGCCGATGTCGGGCTTGACCACCTGCGCGGCAGTGCGTGCGCCGCGCAGGCCGATCTCCTCCTGCGTGGTGGCCACGTAGACCAGCGTGTTCGCGTGCGGCATGGCCGCGGTGCGGCGCATGGCTTCAAGCAGTACGGCGCATCCGATGCGATCGTCCCATGCCTTGCCCAGGTAGTTCTGGCTGCCGTTGAGCGCCATGAAGGGCGCGTCCGGGACGACCGGGTCGCCGGGCTCGACGCCCATGGCTGCGGCCTCTGCCGGGTTCTTGGCGCCGATGTCGAGGTACATCTGCTCGCGCGGGAAGACGCGTGTGCGCTCCTCCGCCGGCACAACGTGGATGTCGCGGATGCCGGTGACGGCGTGCACCGGGCCCTTGCTGCCGATGATGATCCAGCGCTGGTCGACGAGCGCCTGGTCGAGCCATCCGCCCAGCATCTGCATGGTGAGGAAGCCGCCTGGCGTAACGCGCCGGACCATGCCGCCGAGCTCGTCCATGTGCGCGTCGATCATGATGCGCGGGCCGGGCTGTCCGCTCTTCGGAGCCTGTTGCGCGATCACCGAGCCCATGCCATCGAAGGTGATGGGCGCGGTAGCGAACTGCTTCATCTCGGGCACCATGATGGCGCGCACGGGCTCTTCGGCGCCGGGAGGCCCAGGTGCATCGGACAGACGTTGCAGAAGGAGTTCGGTGCGGTCTGGCTGCTGGGCAGAGGCAATGCTGGGCAGGCTGACGGCGAGCAGGGCGAGGGGGAGCAGAGCTCGATTCATTGGGGAACTATAGCATCCGCTGGTTCCTCTAAACTGATCTGAGAAGCCCATGGCGGACAACTTTGCCCAGACCGTAAAGTCGCAGGTCGACATCGTCAAGATCGTCGGAGACTATGTGAAGCTGCGCAAGACGGGCGCGCAGAACTACTCGGGGCTTTGCCCTTTTCACAAGGAAAAGACGGGTTCGTTCTCGGTGAACGCAACGCATGGCTACTTCTACTGCTTTGGCTGCCATGAGAAAGGCGATGTCTTCACCTTTGTCATGAAGATGGATGTGGTGACCTTCCCGGAGGCGGTGCGGGCGGTTGCCACCAAGGCCGGTATCCCGTTGCCGAAGCGTGAGTTTTCATCGCCTGAAGAGGCGCGCGAGGCGGGGATCCGGAGGCAGTTGATCGACCTGCACGAGGCGGCGACCCAGTACTTCGAGGCGCAGCTGAAATCTCCCGGCGCGGCGCGTGCGCGCGAGTACATGACCGGCCGCGGGATCACGCCCGAAACCGTAGCGAAGTTCCGCATCGGCTTTGCGCCCGATGATTTCAATGACATGCGCGACCGGCTGAAGGTGCACTTTTCAGACGATGCCATGAGGGCCAGCGGGCTCTTCAGCTCGAGCGAAAAGAACGACGACGGTGCGCCGCTGGGGCCGTTGTATGCGAGGTTTCGCAAGCGCATCACCTTTCCCATCGCAAGTGAACAAGGCAAGACAATCGCCTTTACCGCGCGTGCGCTTGAAGAGGTGGATGACAAGGGGCGTCCTGTCGCGAAGTACCTGAACTCGCCCGAGACGCCGCTCTATACGAAGGGCAATGTGCTGTTCAATCTGGACAAGGCGAAGGCCGACATGCGCACGCTCGACTTTGCGCTGCTGGTGGAGGGCCAGATGGATTGCATCTCGGTGTACATGGCCGGGGTAAAGAATGTGCTGGCCACCTCCGGCACCGCCTTCACCGAGATGCAGGTGAGGCTCCTAAGTCGCTTTACGAAGCGTGTCGTCGTCAACTTTGACCCTGACCAGGCGGGCTCGACCGCGGCCGAAAAGTCGATCGCGCTGCTGACCGAAGAAGGATTTGAGGTGAAGGTGATCTCGCTTGAGGGCGGGCTCGATCCCGACCGCTTTGTGCGTGAGCAGGGCATCCAGGCCTACATGGCGGCGCTGCGCGGGGCGAAACGGCATTCGGATTACCTGATCGACCGGGCGCGGCAGATGTTCCCCGCGCGCACGGCGGATGCGAAGGTGAGGGCGATGAACTTTCTGCTGCCGCACATCCGCCGCATGCCGAATGCGATTCAGCGCAGCGAGTTTGTGGAGGATGCGGCGCAGAAGCTTGCCATTGACTCCGCCCTGCTGAAGCAGGAGATCAAGCAGGCTGCGGCGCAAAGGCTCGAGAGCGTGCGCGCGCACCGGCCCACTCCGGCGAGCGAGACGGAACGCGTGCTGCTGCGGGCGCTGGTGCTGCCTGACGGGGACGAGGCAAGGGTGCAGGCGGTGGCCGGACTGGAAGAGCATCCCGAGTGGTATGAAGGATTGCCGGGCGCGCCGCTCTTCGATGCGCTGGTGCATGGGCCATCGCCAGAGAACCCGCTCGAGGCGGCGCCCGATACCCAGAGCCGGGCGATGCTCGCGGAGGTGTTGAACTCCGTCATCGACACCTCGAGCGCGAGCCAGATGCAGGCGCGCGGCGCACCGCAGAGCCTGCACGATCAGATCGCGAGTGCGCTTGAGGCGCTCGAGACGCGGTACCTGGAGCATCGCCAGCGCGAGCTGCGCACCTCGATCGCGGAGGCGGAACGCCGCAACGATACGTCGATGGTGGGATCGCTGACGCAGGAGAAGATGAAGGTGGACCGGGCGCTGCGTGTACGCTAAGCCGTCCCGCCGGGATCATGCGCCTCAACATGCTCTTCCTGTTCAGAACAGGGCAGGATGAGCGTAAAGACCGTTCCGTGTCTGCCTGGCTGGTCGCTTGAACGGACCGACATGCGGCCCTGGTGGCGCTCGAGGATGCCCGCCGAGATCCAAAGACCAAGCCCCGTACCGTTCAGGTCCTTGGTGGTGAAGAAGGGCTCGAAGATGCGCGCCAGCGTGTCGGCGTTCATGCCGTGGCCGGTATCTGCGATGGTGATGCGCACACCGGGAACCGGCGCTGACACCTGGTGCGCGCGCACCACGAGGCGGCCCCCATTGCGCATGGCATCGATGGCATTCGCAATCAGGTTGTTGAGCACCTGGCGAATGTCGTTTTCAAAGCAGAGGATGCGGGTAGAGGTGCTGTAACGCGCTTCAACCCGGATGTTGGAGTTGCTGAGGCGGCCGGTGTAGAGATGGATCACGGCATCCACCAGGTCGGCCGGCGTGACCAGGGTGGGCGCGACGGCCTGACGATGGAAGCGCAGGGTCTGGGTAGCGATCTGCGAGACCCGCGTCAGCTCCGCTTGCGCGACCTCCACGTAGGTCTTCAGCTCGTCGGGCAGTGCGTCATTCATGGCGATCAGGTAGAGCAGGTTGGTAATCGCCTCGAGCGGGTTGTTGATCTCGTGGGAGATGGAGCTGGCCAGGCGGCCCACGGCAGCCAGCTTCTCGCTCTGGATCAGGGCGGCCTCTGCCCGCTTCTGCTGCGTAATCTCGATCGATGCTGTCGATATGGCGCGGACGCTGCCGTCGGCGTTGAAGATGGGGGTGTAGTTGACCGTCCAGGCGCGCTGCTCGCCGGGCCGGGGCGTGAGTTCGCCTTCAAGCAGATGGTTGCGGACCGGCGTACCGGCGGCTACGGAACGCATCAGTTCGAGCAGCCCGGGCACCTTTTCGGGGGGTGCGATCTCATACAGCGGACGCCCAAGGAGCTGGTCGCGGCTGGCGCCGAGCATGCGTGCCTCGTGCTCGTTCAGGTTGAGGAAGGTGAAGTTGACGGGGTCCAGCAGGGCAAGGCCGATGGGTGTCGTCTCGTAGATGCTTTCAAGCTCGGCACGTTGCCGTTCGGTCTCCATCTGTTCCGCGCGCAAGGACGCGGTGTAGGTCTTTGACGCATGGATATCCTGGGCGACGCCGAGCCAGTGCAGTATCGTGCCCGAGGGATCGCGCACGGGCGCCGCGCGCAGGTGCCAGTAGCGGAGCTCCCCGCTGGCGGCTTCCTTGATCAGCGCCTCGATGTCGAAATCAACGCCGGTTGCGACAGATTGGCGCCAGGCCCTGGTCACGCGCCGGTGCTCTTGCGGTGCAAGCGCAGGAAGCCAGCCTTGCTCGAGACACTCCTCGAGCGTGCGCCCTACGTAGGCGAGAAAGCCCTGGTTGGCATAGGTGACATGGCCGGTGGAATCACCCATCCAGATGGCATTGGGGTTGAGATCGGCAAGGACGCGATAGCGGGCCTCGCTGGCAACCAGCTCCTGCTGCGCAGCGTGGCGGCTGGTGATGTCGATCGACATGCCACGCACGACCGGGGTGCCGGCGGCAGAAAGTGCAGCCTGGCCGCGGCTCTCAATCCAAACCGTTGCGCCGTCTGCTGCGGTCACGGCAAACTCCATCAGCAGGGGCGCGCCCGTCTCGAGCGAGGCCCTGGCGTCAGTGCGCACCCTTTCAAGGTGTTCAGGCTGCAGGATGGTTTCGAGCTGGGCGAAGGTGGACACACGCTCGAGCGGATGGCCGAAGACAGGGAACGCGCCCGGACCATAGGAGATGATGCCAGAGACCGCATCATGCTCCCAGGTGGCGAGTCGCGAAGCTCTCTGGACAGCTTCAAGCTGCAGAAGCTGACCCTGGACCACTTCCTGGTACTCACGCTGGGGCGTGATGTCGCGAAAGAAGACGACGATGCCATCGTTTGAAGGTTGGGCCGTGAGGGCAAGCCAGGCGTTGACGGGCGCGGGGTAGAAGACCTCTGTGTAGCCGGATCTCCGCTGATCCATCGCCTCATGACAGACCTCCCACGCCGGGCCGCCGACTGCAATGGGGAACTGGTCCCAGATAACTTTGCCGAGCAGGCGTCGTTCAGGATCGATGAGCCGCTCGGCATTCGGGTTCAGGTAGGTGTAGCGCCAGTCCCGGTCAAGCGCTACGACGGAATCTGAGGTAACGGCAAGCACCTGCTCCAGCCGCCGGCTCGTCTCCTGTTCGCGAAGCTCAGCGTTCTTCCGCAGCGTGATGTCTGAGAAGAAGATGATGATGCCACGTTCAAAGGGCTTCGCTAGGACCTTGACCCACAGGTTAAGCGGAGCCCCGTAGAAGGCTTCGAACTCTGTCTCTTGGCGCTGCTGCATGCAGGCGCGGTATGCGGATTGGAACGGTTCGTCAAGATTGCCCGGAAAGAGCTTGAAGATGTCCTGGCCGATCATGTCGGCGCGTCCGGTGAGCTTGGCGGCGAGCTGGTTGGCGAAGCTGAAGCGCCACTGTTCGTCGACCACCACCACCGCATCGGGTATCGCTTCAAAGAGCTGGCGCATCTGCTGGGAAGAGGCGGCGTCACGCTGCTCGGCCTGCTTGCGCAGGGTGATGTCACGGTAGACCACTGCGATGCCTTCATCGGTCTGCACGAGGTGCAGATCGACCCAGGCGTTCAGCAGCGGGGACAGGTATTCGAAGTGGTCGGGCTGGGGGCTCCCCATCGCTTGTCGGTAGCGGCGCTCAGCCTCGGTGCCGAGCAGGAAAGGGTGCATCTCCCAGAAGGTAGTGGAGGCGAAAAGTTCCGGCCGCAGGTGCGAGATGCGAACTGCTTCCTGGTTCGCCCAGGTGATGTGCCATGAGCGGTCCAGGCAGAGGACGGCGTAGGGCAGATCACCGATCAGGCCCGCAAGCCGCGCGAGCAGGTTTCCGTCTCCCGAAGGCTGCTCGCGAACGCCCGAATTTTGCGATTTCAGGGTTGAATCCTGCATGGGGAAGCCTGTTGAGACCGTCCTACTGTCTTACCAGAATTTGTGCGGCGCCTGGTCGGTCAGCTCAGATCCTCCGCCTGCCTTGGCGGCGGATCTGCCAGCCGCTGCTCGAGTGCCTGCACCCGAGCTTCGAGCTCTGCTACGGCTCGCCGGAGCGACAGGAGCCCGGCGGGAGAGTCGGGGATCGCAGGAGCGGAGGCTGCAGCCTGCACGGCGGTTGTGTCTCCCAGCAGGTGCGACCAACGGACCTCGCGCGACCCGGGAACGCGGGCAAGAGCGGAGACCAGAGGCTCTTCGCGTGCCGCAAGTCTTTCGAGAGTGGAGTTGACCTGGGCAAGATCATCGAAGGCGAACATGCGATCGGCGCGGCTGCGGAGTTCCCCCGGCGTCTGCGGACCACGCAGCAGGAGCAGGCAGAGCACGGCGGTTTCATCCCGGCGGAGGCTGAGCACGGTGCGGATACGGTGCTCGTACTTGGGCACGCGACCGACGTCTCGTGCCGGAACGACCAGGTTCAGCTCTTCGAGGGCTGCGAGCGCGCCGCGCACCTGCTCGTAAGAAAGATCGCTGACGGGCTCACGGCTTGACCGCTGGTTGCAGGCGGCGATCAGCGCGTTCAGTGAGAGCGGGTAGATGTCGGGCGTGACCATCTCCTTTTCCATTAAGGAACCAAGCACGCGGAGATCGTCGAAACCCAGGGTCATAGCTCTCCCAAGGTATCAAGGAAGGCGCAGATCTGCCGATGACAAAGAGATTACATGGGGTTGCCCCGCCCCCTGCATTTTCTCGGTTAGAATGACAGAACGGAATGGTGATTGCCGAAGTTGATTGGCTGATCGCATTCTGACCGGAGAAGGATTGCCGACCGTACGGGGCGTATGTCAGGCGAGTTCCGGTCGAATCATGACCCTTGGGAGTGTGGATGCAGACTTTGTTCGGGAAGAAGCTGGCGGCGGTATCGGCCCTGGCAGCCATGGCGTTTTGTCTAAACGTTCAGGGCCACGCATCGCGGCCGGGGGCCGCAGCGGTGGAGACGTGGGCGCCGGGTTCAGCGATGACGGCTAAGGATACGACAGTTGCGGGAACGACAAGTGGTGGGAGCGCGGCCTCTGCGCTCGGTCTGGGCCAGCGTTACATGCTGCATCTGCATCATCTGCATACCGGGGAGAGCCTGGATGTTGTTTACCGGGTGGGCGACCGGTACCTGCCGGATGCGATTGCGAAGCTGAACTACTTTCTGCGAGATCACCGGACGAATGACGTCAGCAGTTACGATCCGAAGGAGTTCGACGTCCTGCACTCGGTAATGGGCAAGCTCGGGCGGCCCAACGGGGTGATCGACGTGGTCTGTGGCTACCGGACGCCCTGGAGCAACAACTTTCTGCGTACCCGCTCCACGATGACGGGCGTAGCGAAGAACAGCCAGCACGTGCAGGCGAAGGCTATCGACATCCGCGTGGCCGGGGTACGGACCAGGACGCTGCGGGATGTGGCCCTTTCGTTGGCGGCGGGTGGTGTCGGCTACTACCCCATCTCGCAGTTTGTTCACGTGGATGTGGGCCCGGTGCGCCGCTGGACGTTTTCGGGTGCCGGCGACTAGCTTCAAGGCTGGAAGCGAGAGATCAAAAGGGCCACCTGTTGAAGGGTGGCCCTTTTTTGTTGTCCTCAGTAGTTTGAAGCGTTTAGAAGTTCATGGCGTTGTTCATCTTGTTGGAAGCGCGGCGCATGACCTCGATCTCGGCGGGTGCGAACATGTCCATCGTGACCTCGCCCAGGGCGACAAATCCTGGTTCGTCGTTGAGGACCTGCGAGATCTGGTTCCAGCGGAGGAACGGCGAGGTGGTGGGAAGGACGATCATACGGCGCTTCGGTTCGGGGAACGCGAAGTAGACGCTCCAGATCGCGATAGTGAGGCAGATGGAGATGCTGCTGACCAGCGAGAAGATGGTGTTCATATGTGGAACGTGAGTCAGCCACGCCGCCTGTACAAGATCCACCGCCGCAACGATCCCCAGACCTAAGCTGACTCCGAAGATCCTGCTCCTGTAGGAGAGACCCATCGGGTGAATCGCTAAACAAACGAAGAGCAACATGCAGAGAGTTAGCACGCTCTGCGTCTGCTGGAGTTGCATGACGGCCCGGACGACGAAGTCTTCGCTGGTAACGTGTGGTCCGAAGGCGATTGTAATCGCGATGGCGACAGAGATTCCCGCAGCCCAACGGAACATGATCATTCCGAGACCTTGTAAGCCACGCAAGGGTGTCATGGCAAGCTTATAGATACTTAGGATGATTCCAAACCCCAGGAGCGCCTCGATGGCATAGCTGACCCAGTAGATATAGAAGTAAGCTTTATAAGCTTGGTGCTCCGTGAGTCCAAAGGAGCTGTACTTCTGTATCAGGCTGATCAGCGCAACGTTTGTTACGAGACGAGTGAGAAGTAGACCGGCCAGGTAGCGGTAAACACTAAGCTGTTTACTGCGCAGTACGATCGCAAGGCCTAACGCGCACATAACCGGTTCGAACATGCATAGGTAATGCAGCGCGTTTTGCACAAAACCCCTCCGAAGGCAGCATAGCCTAAGCGAGGGGTTTCGCAAACAGGATTTTCCAGACTATACCTACTACTTCGTGGTCGGTGAACCACTCTGGGTGCAATTGTTGCCAAGTGCACAGAAGTTGCAGTTGTTGTTGGGGTTGTTCGGCGAACACGTCGGGACAGGCATCGCGCTCAGCTTGGCGTGGAGGACCGGGGTCGCGGCGT
>CAXTUS010000054.1:0-4360 GCA_964247475.1 uncultured Acidobacteriaceae bacterium
CCACCGCGAAGATCTGCACGCAGGTATTCAGCTTGCCGAAGAGGGATGGCCGGAAGTCGCGCAAGGCATTGGTCATAAAAAGCAGCGTCGAGATCAGCAGGATGCCCAGATCTCGGCTGAACACGAGTACCGTCACGTAGCGTGGGATCTGGCCGACGTGGGTCAGCGCGAGAAAGAGGGTCGAGAGCAAGAGCTTGTCGGCGATTGGGTCAAGATACTGCCCGAGCCTGGTGTGCTGATGCAGCATCCGCGCGAGCAGCCCGTCAAACGCGTCGGTGAGGCCGGCGACCATCATGAGACCGAAGGCAGGCCACCACTTACCGTCAAGGATGGCGATGACGAGGAACGGCAGCAGGAAGAGCCGCAGCATCGTCAACATGTTGGGCGCAGCACGGAATTGAGCGAGGAATGGCAAGGAGGGGGGCTGAGGCCATGGAATCTTCACCATGGTAGCTCACCTTGCGGTCTGTCCTTGCGCATTCGACGCAGGCGAACAGGTCCACTCAGGGCAAAGGCAAGGGCTGACCCTCCAGGTCGCGTACGACCACTTCCACGGGACGAGAGCGCTTGCGCTCATTTCCGAGTGGGGCAGAACCTTGACATCCCCAGCCTAAGGACGCTTCCTCTCCTCTAGGGTGCGTGTGGCGCGCTCTTCGAGGACAAGACGAAGTACCTGGCGCCAGACGCGGTTGCGGTTGCTCTCCCGGCCACTTCCGGTTACACTGAAATGACGCACTGCAGGCGCGTAGCTCAGTTGGTTAGAGCGCTACCTTGACACGGTAGAGGTCAGCGGTTCGAATCCGCTCGTGCCTACCACTTTCCGGCTGTCGCCTGACGCCGATCGTGAGCAGGCTCTGCGAACTCTTTAGATTCAGGAGCACTACCCGATGGCAGCCAAATGTGATCTCTGCGGCAAAGGCCCGCAGTTCGGCAACAACGTGTCGCACGCAAACAACAAGACCCGTCGCCGCTGGGATGTCAACCTCCAGCCGGTAAAGGCGAAGCTTGATTCCGGCGCCTCAAAGCGCATGCGTGTCTGCACCAGCTGCATCAAGGGCGGCAAGATCGTCACGGGCTAGTTCCCTCCAGATACACACAGCGACCCCCAACTGCCTAGCAGTTGGGGTTCGCTGTGTTGCCGATGCAGGAGAGATGTAGCCTGCCTTACTTTTTCTCGAAGGCGAGCGATGCGGAGTTGATGCAGTAACGCTCTCCGGTCGGCTTGGGGCCATCCGGAAAGACATGCCCGAGGTGCGCACCGCAGGTGCCGCAGGTCGCTTCCACACGCCGCATGCCGAAGCTGCGGTCTTCATGCTCGACGACCGCATCGGGCGAGACGGGCTGATAGAAGCTGGGCCAGCCGGAGCCTGACTCGAACTTAGTGTCGGACGAGAAGAGCGGTGCGTTGCAGGCGCCGCAGTGATAGAGCCCGTCGTCGTGATTGTTGACCAGTGCGCCCGTAAATGCGCGCTCGGTACCCTTCTCGAACATCACGTGATACTGCTCCGGAGAGAGCTGAGCACGCCACTCTGCCTCCGTCTTCTGAACCTTGGGTCGAACGGTCGATGTTTCAGCCATGGTGAAAAATCCTCCTTGAGTTAGATGCACCAGGGACAACAACAAGTGCGTCCACGTCGCGGACGGCCACCACCCGTGGCCAGTCCTGCGTCGGGACGCGGTTGCGGTTGTCTTTAGTGCCCCTCGCTCATCATGTCGTTCAGTTGGTTGAAGAACACATACTCGTCCGGCCCCACGTTGTTGCGCAGTTGCTTCACACGTTCAACCAGGATCTCGTCCGCGTCCGTCGCAAGCAGCGTCATGACCTCGGCGATGAAGTCGTCGAGCGGCATGGCGCGTGGATCGACCTTCATCCCCGGACCCATGAGCTCGGTCTGCACGTAGGGCGGTGCAAGCTCGATCACTTTCACACTTGTACCCTTGAGCTTGTAGCGCAGCGACATGATGTAGGAGTGAAGCGCGGCCTTGGTCATGCAGTAGACCGTCGTCATCGCGAGCGGCGTGAACGCCAGACCGGAGGTAGTGGTGATGATGGCGGCGCCGGGCTGCGTCTTCAAGTGGCCGATGAGCGCTGACGTCATCCTGAGGACGCCGTAGAGATTGGTCTGGATGGTCGAGGTGAGCAACGCATCGTCTAGCTCGCCCTCGACCGTGTCCGGCTTCATGATGCCGGCGTTATTGATCAGCACGTTCAACGACGGGTTCTCTGCAATGATCTGCTTTGCGACCGCGGCGATGCTGGCGGGATCTTCAATGTCAAGCAGCACGGACTTCATGCCCGGATTCGCTGCGGTCACCTCATCCAGCACGTTGCTGCGGCGGCCGGAGATGATGACCTGGTTACCTGCCTGGTGCAGCGCCTCGGCCAGTCCACGCCCTATGCCTGAACCGCCGCCGGTGATGAACACGGTATTGCCTGTCGTCTTCATGATTTTTCTCCTGATCACTTTCGTAGGTGCCGGGCCGATGAGCTACCAGCAAAGGATGAATCTACCTCACGGAGGTTTCAGGAAGTAAGATGCGACCTCGCGATTTTGACGAAATTATCGATCAGCGGGCTGGCTGATCCGGACATCATGCCGAGATCGATCGAGGTGGTGCAGGGGGTGGTGATGGGTCGGCAGACAGCGCCGCGGATGGCGAGCGTGCCCAGTCCTGCGGGTGCAAGCGAGACACCGACGCCGGCGGCAACCAGTCGAACCACGGTCGCCCATTGCGGCGCCTCCTGCACGATGTTCGGGCGGAAGCCGTTCCGTTCACAGCATTGAACGGTGCGGTCATAGGCGAGCGGGCCATTCGACCGGGAGAAGAGCAGGAACGGCTCACACGCAAGCTTCGCCAGGTTGACCTGGAGCTTCTTCGCAAGCGGATGTTTTGCGGGCAGCACGGCGACGAAGTGCTCTTTCATGAGCGGGCGCAGCTCGATGCCTTGGGTTGGATCGCCATCACGCAGCAGGGCGAGGTCCATGCTGCCGTCGAGCAGCGCTGCGATCAAGGCAGACGTGGTGAGCTCACGCAGGCGCAGGGCAACCCCGGGATACTGCCTGCGGAAGTCTTCGATCGTCTGGGGCAGCACGTCGGTGAACATGACCGAGCCGGGGAAGCCGACAGTCAAAGTGCCCTCTTCGCCGCGCCCCAGTCGACGGACCTGGGCCAGATCATCCTCCACCCGATCGAGCGTGCCGCGTGCACGTTCGGCCAGCAGCTTGCCGGCGAGCGTCAGCTTCACGCCGCGGGTGGTGCGTTCAAACAGCGGATGTCCGACGAGTTGCTCGAGCCGTTTGATCTGCTGACTGAGCGGAGGCTGCGCTATGCCGAGGCGCTCGGCGGCGCGGGTGAAGTGCAGCGTCTCTGCGACAGCCAGGAAGTAGCGGAGATGACGAAGTTCAATCTGTTCGTCCATATCTGATATCTGAAATATATAAATACTGCATTTTCAGATATTGGACATCAAGATGGCGAGCTCTTAGCTTGAAGTCAGCAACAGCGGAACAGCAAAGGAGCGAGACGTGACAACTATGGTGAGGCCGGTGACCATTCGCGAGTTCCAGGCGGGGGACCAGGCAGCCTTCGAGCGCATCAATGCGGAGTGGATTACGCGTCACTTTGTGCTTGAGCCGAAGGATCTTTCGGCGCTGAGCGATCCCGAGGGGACGATTATTGACCGGGGAGGGCGTGTCTTTCTCGCGGTCGAGCATGGGATTGAGGGTGAGCAGGTGCTGGGCTGCTGCGCGCTTGCCGTGATGTCGCCGGACGTGTACGAGGTGGCAAAGATGGGCGTCGCGCGGGCGGCGCAGGGGCATGGCATCGGGCGCATGCTGCTGACCCATGTGGTTGCTGAAGCCAGAAAGTCCAGTGCGACGAGGCTTTACCTGGAAACCAACCATGCGCTGCTGCCGGCGATCCATCTGTACCGTTCGCTCGGGTTCAGACCTGTCCCGACAGGGCGGGTCGTCAAGTCGCCTTATACGCGCGCCGATGTCTACATGGAGCTGTTCTTCTAAGCGCTGCTAGGTCCTGCAGCTGCGATGCCGACGCAGGGCGTCCAGGTGGATCAGCAGTGCAATGGCGGCGCCGGCGGCAGTGCAGAGCGCGCGGCGGTGCGCAATCTCCGGGCCCGGGATCACGTTCAGTGAGAGCAGGAAGACGATGTACGAGGTCAGGCAAAGGCTGAACAACCCATAGTTCACCGCGTTGGTCGCGAACGCCCAGAAGGCGAAGAACGTGGCGAGCACGGCCAGCCACCAGGGCCCGAACTGCACATGCTGGACGAGGATCGTGGTGAGCGTGGCGCCGGCGAGGGTGCCGGCGACACGTGCCCGGCCACGGACCGGGGTCGGGG
>CAXTUS010000054.1:4370-21416 GCA_964247475.1 uncultured Acidobacteriaceae bacterium
TTTCTCCCCCACCTGGGCGGCCAGCGGGACCCAGTCCCCGGACGGGAGCCCGAGACGGCGGTAGACCTCGGTGGCGGCCACCACGGTGATGAGCAGGCGCAAGGCGTAAAGGGTGGCGGCACCACGCTGAGGGGCGGGCAGCACCTGCGGCAGGGCGCGCAGACGCCTGAGGAACTCCTCACGCTGGGTGTAGAGCGAGCTGTAGACGGAGCGCGGGATGGCGAGCAGATCCTTGCGCAGCTCTGGCACCAGGCGCAGGCCCGCGGAGGTTAGGATGAGCTGCACCAGGCCGCCAAACGCGATCAGTCCGGCGCGTTCGAAGGCAGGTTTGGGACCGCTTGGAAACGCAGAGGCGACAAACAGGGAGATGGAGGCCTGTTGGCCGACCCATGCGATGCCGGAGTTGCGTACGGTCAGCACGCCATAAAGGGCGGCCGCGATGGCTGATGCGCCCAGGAGTGCATAGCCCCGATGCCCGACGAGCGTGCCGGCGAGGGTGGCGCTGGCGATGGCGAGGGTGGCAAACAGCATGGGCAGGATCCGGGAGTCCGAGATGCGCTGATTGGCGCCGAAGCCGATGGTGAGTGCGCCGCCGCCAGCGATGAGCGCCGCGCCGGGATGCCCGCTGGCGATGCCCACGGCAAGGCAAAGCCCGACCGCGGAGGCGCTCACGGCGGGGAGGCGAAACTCGGCGGCCGACCAATCAAAGGTATAAAGATCGGCGAGGAAGTGGTTCGGGCGAATCGTATCTTTGCTGTTGCCAGCGCTGGCTGATTGCGTATCAGGGATTGCTGGTGAAGAGCCCACGTTGACAGGATAGAGCGTGAAAAACAGGGATTCAGTCGCCTGCACGCAGACATTTTCACGCGAAATATCAGACAATAGAGAATGCAGAACCACGAGGCTGTCTTATAGTGCAGAAATCCCGCTCGCCCCAGCTTGGTCTTCCGCTTCAGCATCCGCTTTGCGGCTTCACCTTCGTGGTGCTTTCGCTTGCCATGGCCGGCTGTCACAAGGCTCCGTCTGCTGATGTGATGGCAACGGTGAACGGCCACGCCATCATGCGGGCGGATCTCGAGAAGGCGGTCGAGAGCCAGATGGGGGAGGCGCAGCCGCAGGAGAAGCCATCGCAGGAGCAGTCCGACTCGCTGCGTCTGAACCTGCTGCGCGAGCAGATTGATACCGAGATCGTCGAGCAGCGTGCGGCCAAGATGAATCTGACCGCAACGCCGGCAGAAGTGGACGCGAAGCTGGCCGAGATGAAGGCGCCCTACACCGAGGAGCAGTTTCAGCAGCGGCTTAATGAACACCACACGACGCTTGACGACGTGAAGCGCGATCTGCGCCGTTCGCTGACGATCAACAAGCTGTTCAACAAGGAGATCAACTCGAAGATCACCGTCTCTGACTCGGACATCTCGGGCTACTTCAATACGCACAAGGCGGAGTTCAACAATGTGGACACGCAGTACCACATCGCGCAGATCCTGGTGACGAACTCGCTGCCTGCGCAGAAAGGCGCGCTTTCGAACCTGCAGGGCTCGAAGGCCACCAACGACGACGAGGCGCGCAAGAAGATTCAGGCTTTGAAAAACCGCATCGATTCAGGCGAAGACTTTGGTTCGCTGGCGATGAACTTCTCGGAGAATGCGCAGAACTCGTCCTCAGGCGGCGACATGGGTTCGGTGCCGGAGTCGCAGCTGAAGCAGAGCCTGGGACCGGTGCTGTTTGGTGCGATCGACAAGCTGAAGCCGGGCCAGGCGACCGATATTATCCCGCTGCCTGACCCGAACGATCCGCATCGCATCAGCGGCTACATGATCCTGCAGCTGATCTCGAAAGACCCTGCCGGCCAGCACGATGTGTCGGAACCACAGGTGCAGCAGAGGATCCGCCAGGGCCTGCATGATGCGCGTTCGCAGCTGCTGAAGGGCGCGTATCTCGAAATGCTGCGCGACCAGGCGAAGGTCGAAAACTACTTCGCCGAGCAGATCTTCAAAGCCGACGCGCACTAATCTCCTAAACATCAAGACGCCCTGATCGAAGGCGGCGACCACTTCGTGGCGTGGGAGCACTGCGCGTGTGAGGGATCGAGGTTCCATCCTTGCCCCTTACGCGTGCAAACCTTCCCACCCCATGAAGTTGCGCCTGCCCGGCGTTAAGACGTGGTTGTCTTTGGCCCCTTTTGGGAACTCATTCCCGATGCGGAACGCACGCGATCTAAGTGATCGAGGAAGCTCAAAACTTCTCATCTGAAGCGCAAGATAGAACCTAATCTGCTCGCGGCCCCCTGTCCTGATGGTGTGTGACCCGAGTCCCTTATGCCGAGTTCTACGTTTGGAACGTCACTGATCCGTTCTCTTTCTGCCTGCATGCTGGCACTCTCTCTGCTGCGGCCTGGGCTAGCGCGTGGACAGGTGTTGCCGCCGACCCCGGCATTGAATCTCCCGTCTTCCGACGAGGCGCGCACCACATCCTGTCCAGAGGCGGATGGACCTGATTCGGACCGTACCTATCCTTTGCGAAAAGCGGCTTTCGCGGCGATCGCTGCGAAGGATGCAGCGGCCGCGCGCCACCTGATGCGGTGCGCGATTCATATGGCGCCGGACGACCGGATCGCGCTGCGCCAGGAGGTCTACCTTGACCTGGATGCAGGCGACCGCGCCGCAGCGAGCGAGGATATAGACGCGCTGCGTGCGCTTGGCGAGCATGACGGGCAGATGGAGGCGCAGCAGGGCTACCTTTACGCAGAGATTAAAGACTATGTGCGGGCGCGTGCAGCGTTTCACAGGGCAATTGCTTCAGGCGACAGCGCGCTGCGTCTGCAGTCGGTGGAGGCGCTGCGCAACCTCCGCGGCGAGGATGCCGGGCGTGCGATTACGTTCGACGTCGACTCGCAGTATCTCAACCGCTTCGACGATGGCGTGGTCGATGGGTCCGTACACCTGTTCCAGAGGCTTGGCGCACGGTCGCCCTTCAAGGCTTTTCTTGGGGTGCGTCTGCTGCGGGATACAGCCTCTCGCGGCAATGGGCCGTTGCCGCAGATCTTCGACGATAACGCGCTGATGCCGGGCATCGGAATCGCTTTTCAGCCGCGCATGGCGCACTACTCGCTGACTGCGGAGGCGAGCGAGGCGTACGTCTTCTATGCCGGACGCAACCAGACCGCCGCGTTGGTGCCAGACCTTCGTGTGGTAGCGGGCTACTACAACGTCTTTCGTCCACGGCCCGATCGTTGGCTCTCTGAGCGCTTCAGCCTTCGGGCAAACGGTTCGGTTGGTTTCTATTCGCGCTATCAGCATGACGTCATCGCATATCTGCAGCCGCGTGAAAGCTTCGACCTGGTGCGCCAAGCCTCGCTGCGCCTTACGCCGTACTTTGAGCAAAGCCTGGCGCTCGATACCAACCAGCAGTTCTACAACAACGCGGTGGAGTTGATCCCCGGGCTGGAGTTTTCTGCTCGACAGCTTCCCGGAGTGACGTTCAGGTCCGAGTACGTGCGTGGGTTTTACCTGCCGTTCCACACCAGCAGCCCGAATCCTTACGGCCCTGAGTACAACGACTTCAGGGTACGCATGGCTTGGCAGAAGAGCCTGAATCCTGGCCGGGGAGGCGACTAGAGCTTGCTTTTGCCGGGGCACAAGCTTTTCTTTGACGGGACGCTGCTCCTCGAGTGGGGGCTTGCGCTTGCTTACCTGGCAGGCGGGACGAACGACCTGTTTCTTGACCTTGTCTTCTACTGCAGGCCATTACGCCGGGCGATCGCGCAGGGACGGACAAACCCACGCTGCGACGAGGAAGAGCTACATGGACGAGACGAAAAGTCGATCGCCATCCTGATTCCAGCGTGGGATGAGGCCACCGTCATCGGTGCCATGCTCGAGTCGACCTGTGACCGTCTTGATTACGCGAACTACGACATCTTCGTGGGCACATATCCAAACGATGAGGCGACGCAGTTTGAGGTGGCGCGCGCGGCGTTTGACCGGCCGCGTATTCATCGCATCGTGTGCCCGAACGCCGGTCCGACCAGCAAGGCGGACTGCCTGAACTGGATCGTCGAAGCCATCAAGCTGCATGAAGGTGAGACCGGCAGGCACTACGAGATCTTCGTGCTCGAGGATGCGGAGGATGTCGTTCACCCCCTGACGTTGAAGGTCTTCAACCGGTTCATCCCGGAGTACGACCTGATCCAGCTGCCGGTGATTCCGTATGAGCGACCGCTACACCAGATGACCGGCAACACGTACCTCGATGAGTTTGCCGAGGTCCATCTGAAGGGGCTGACCTCGCGGCTGGCGGTGGGTGGGATGGTGCCTTCAGCGGGGGTTGGAACGGGATTCAGCCGCGCGGCCTGCGATGAACTTGCGGAGCAGACGAACCATGTGCTGTTTCCACCTGTGTCGCTGACCGAGGATTACGAGTTTTCCTTTCGCCTTTTTCGCAACCGGCGCCGGTCGGGGCTGGCGGAGGTCTGGGTCGACCGGACGGATGCACTTGGCAGGCACGTGAAGGAACTGGTGGCTATCCGTGAATTCTTCCCGAATGTGTTCATGGATGCCGTGCGCCAGAAGCAGCGCTGGCTGCTTGGTATCACCTTCCAGGGTGCGCAAAAGCTGGGCTGGGGGACAGGATGGCGCGAGCGCTACATGCTGCTGCGCGACCGGGTTGGGGTATTCACCAGTTTCCTGAATATGGTTGCAGCCTTTATCTTCTTCCGCCTCGGCGATCAGATGCTTGAGTCCCACCTGCACCATATGCCCTGGACGTCTGGCATGCCCGCTTACGATGCGGGCAGCGCGCTGGCCGTGGTAATCGATGTGAACCTGCTGCTGCTCGCGAACCGCATTGTGCAGCGTGCGGTCTTTGTGTCTCGTGTAGCGCGTCGGCGGCAGGTGCTTGCGACGCCCTTGCGGATGCTTTGGGGCAACGTCATCGACTTCTACTGCGCGGTGCATGCGGTCCGGCGCTTCGTGCATACGGAGTGGACGGGCAAGCCTCTGAAGTGGATGAAGACGGCACACGAATTTCCGAATGTGGAGACGTTGCTGCGGCGGCACCGGCCGCTGGGCGACATCTTGCTGGAGCGTCGGTCCGTTTCCGCGGACCAGCTGCGCGAGGCGTTGAGGTTGCAGCAGCGGCCAGCCTTCCGTGACCGCTACCTGGGCGAGATTCTTGCGGAGCTGTGTGCCATTACGCAGGACCAGTTACTGGAAGCATTGAGCCTGCAGACTACGGCGAAGGCCGCCTTTGCCGCGCAGGGTGGGGAGATTGTTATGAGGAATGACCCGATGCCGCTCTTGATCAACCAGGTGGTTGGGCAGCCTGCCGCCCGGACGCCGTCGCTCTATCCAAGCCAGCTGACGGCAGCCTCTTCGCCGAACCTCGTCGCCGCGCTGCGGCCACATGCTGCCGAGGCTTATGGAGCGGCATACGATCCAGTAGCCCGCGCGGCACGCAGAGCTCCTCAGCCGAGGAGCGCCAAGCGAACGTTCCAATTCAAGGGTGAGGCAACGAGGCCGCACATGCGGGCGCCTGTGAAGCGGCCAACTGTCGCAGGTGGGTCGCGGCCGCTTGACGCCATGGTGCCGTGCGTTGCGGTTCTGCCGCGTGTTGCGCTCCTGCCTCTCGAGGCGCATGTGCCGGCTCCCATTGAGGTGACAGTGCGAGCTGCAAACGCTGCCGGCTTCAGCCGTCCAGAAAGTGACTTTGCTGCAAGCGGCGAAAGATTCAGCATGCTTCACGCGGTTGCAAACGGCCTTGTCGCGCAACAGGTGGAGGCGCAGACCATGGTTCCCGGGACCGTCGGGAAGCGTTATGTGGTGGCGGTCGGCACCCGGCCTGAAGCGATCAAGCTGGCTCCGCTCATCTTTGAGCTGCGCGTGCGGGCCGCGGCAGAGAATCGCTGCGATGACGTATTCGTTTGCACGACCGGGCAGCATCAGGATTTGGTGCGTGAACCACTCGAGCAATTTGGCATTGTTCCCGATCTTGACCTTGGACTGATGCAGCCGGCGCAGACCCTGGCTGGGCTCTCGTCGCGTGTCTTAGACGCGTTTGCGCTGGTGCTTGAAAGGGTCAGGCCGGAGTGGGTGATCGTCCAGGGCGATACGGCTACGACGGCGATGGCGGCGCTTGCTTCATTCTATGCAGGGATCAAGATCGCGCATGTGGAGGCCGGCCTGCGGACCCATGATCTTGGAAATCCGTTCCCTGAGGAAGCGAATCGCCGCATCGTCTCGTTGATCGCGTCGACGCACTTTGCTGCGACTGACCAGGCACGCAACAACCTGTTGCGCGAAGGTGTGGACGAGCGTGCGATTCACGTGACGGGCAACACCGGCATCGATGCGCTGCGGCTGCACTGCGAACGGATCGGGTTGCGGCTTGGCGGACCTGAACCTTCGCTCAAAGGTCCATGGAAGGTGCTGGTGACGGCGCACCGCCGTGAGAACCTGGGCGAAGGGATCCATGATCTTTGCCATGCGATCCGTTCGCTGGTCGAGCGCTGTCCAGGCCGTTTTCATTTCGTTTGGCCACTCCATCCGAACCCGCAGGTCACAGAGCCTGCGCGCGGCTATCTGGCGGGCTTCTCTGATGTGAGCCTGTCAGGGCCCGTCGCCTACGACCGGCTGCTGAGTCTTCTGGCGGACTGCGACCTGGTGCTGACGGACTCCGGCGGCCTGCAAGAAGAGGCGCCAAGCTTTGGCAAGCCGGTGTTGATCCTGCGCGAGGCAACGGAGCGCCCCGAGGGCATAACAGCTGGCATCGCGCGACTGGTAGGAACCAGGCCGGGTGAGATTGAGGATGCGGTGATGAATGCTGCCGATGAGCTTGACGGGGCTCGCCGAGAGCGGGCACGTACGGGTTGGATCCCGGACGGCAGCCGTACGCGCGAGGTATTGCCCCCGGAAAATCCTTACGGTGATGGACAGGCCTCGATGCGCATTGCGGACTTCTTCTCGGATCTGCCGGTGCATGAGTTCGCGTACAGGAAGGAGGTGGCACAGCTGCAGGCGCATTAGCGGATCGGGTCGCGTGCCGGAGGTTTGGGCTACGGTCCTTTCCAAAGGACGGCCATCTGTTCGACGACTCGCAGGCCGGTAGCCCCGTAGGGTCCGATGATGAGCCCCAACGCGAGCCAAGCTGTGGCTTGTGGTTCCGCGGCCCATTGCCTGAGCGATGCGCGGACTTGGACATCGGACAAGGCGAGGTAGCAGAGGAAGAGGGTGGCATCGATGGCCGAGGCGGAGATCCAGCGTGAGACGTCGTGGCCCAGGTAGCAAAGCGACAGGGGCAGGAGGAAGAGCAGGGTGAGTGCGGCTGCGTCTGGTGCCCTGTAGCCGCGGATGCGGCCCGCTCGGCTGAGCAGGCTTGCGAGCATGTAGAAGTAAGGAATCGACAGGAGCAGCGTAAGGGCAAGCACGATGAGCAGGCCGCCGTGATAGAAGTGGCGGACAAGCGCGCGCTGCTGGTCAAAGGTACTTGCCATGACTTCAAAGACTTGGGGCTGAAGGGGAACGTTGGTGCGTCGGGCTGCGTCGGCGAGGATGACTGCGGGTGCGACCTTGAGCTTCCCGAAGTGGAGGATGGCAAGGAAGGCCGCGGTAACGGCTGAAATCTCGACGGCGGCGATCGTCCAGCGGAGCTCTTGCCGGCGGCAGCGGTCCCACAGGATGGCGAGGATGAGCGGATAAAAGGCAAGCGAAAAGGCTTCGTGAGCAAGCATGGCGACAACGGCCAACAGTGACGCGCACGCCGCGCCCGGTATGGGGTTGAGCTTGAGCAGTGCGGCGAGTGCTGCGAGCAGCAGCAGGTAGAGGGTAACGTCAGGCTGGGCGAAGAGGAAGCCGAGGTGCGGCAGCATGGCGGGCGCTGTGAGCAGGACGGCGGCGAGCGTGCGGTCTTCTTTCGTGCCGAAGAGCAGGCTGCGAAGGACCCTGTAAGTGGCGGCGAAGGCCGCGAGGATGAAGGCGAGCTGAAGGGCGATGACACCGACGCGAGAAAGGTGCGGCAAGGCAAGTACGAGCTCTCCGACGAGGCCGCGTTTGACAAAGCCATGCCTGTAGTTGAGGAAGTAGAGGGCCATCCCGTAGTTCAGGGCGACGGGGCCGTAGGTGGCGGCAAGACCGGCGATCAGTGGAAGCCACGGCAGGAAGTTTGATGGTGAGACGTCAGGCGAGCGGACGCTGGATTCGAGATTCGCTTGCGCAGGCATGATGTTTGGATGCCACGATCGGGCGTGGACCGAGAAGACGTCGAAGGCGAAGTGACAGCTTGTCGAAGGGTGGGAATGAGTAATAGATGGTATGCAGACAGGCAAGTGCTGCGGACGGCTCGCTATGGCTCTCCGGGACCATCGCATCATCAAGTGCTGGCACACGTGAGGGCACATTCCTGCGGACTGATGGGGCTTCGAAGGTTCGTCACGGGATCGTAGCGCGGAGCTTTGTTGCGCATGCGATGGCATCGCGTGCGCGGCTGTCCTGACGGCTTGCGGACTCGGCAGCACGAAGGTGGATCACTTCTTTGTCATAGACCTACTTCGTAGACTTCAATCCAACAGATCCATGGTAAGAAATAGCCAGGCAAACGGTCCCGCCATTGTTCGACCTCTTCTCAGCAGTGGCCACACAATCGCGGCCGGGCTGCTGGCCGGGTGAACTGGAGAGGACATAAAGCCGAGGATTGGTCCCGCCCTCGCTGGTTGAATCTTTTGAAGAGGATCGTATGCGATGGCTCTATCTTAAAACCTTTCGCATAATGCCCAGCCTGGGAAGGTCTGCGCCTCTTCGGAGCGATCGTTGGCCTGCGTGTTCAGCGACAGCGGCGGGACGTTTTGCCTGCGTTTACCGACAACCGCGGCCTTCGGCTTGCTGCGTTGCTCTTCGTAGGCTTGCTGCGTTGCTCTTCGTAAGAGCCATGATCTTTCTGCTCGGGGTTACCATCGCTCGTAACTTCGCCTGATCCGTCCCGCTTCACACACGGTGACCATTTGTCAGCGCTCGTTGGCTTCCTACCTTGGCGGCAGAATGCGCAGGCATTCTCACAGTCCGCCTGCCGGACGCTTCGCCGCCTCGGCCAACGTCGACCTTCGTGGTATTGACAAGGTGAGGCCTTCCATAGGGGCTTTCTTCTCCTTTTAAGAACAAAAGGTTAATTTACCCGCGGTCTGAGCGCTCCCCGAGCCGCGGCACGCATTCTTTTAACATTCGCAGCCTATGACTCTCGTTGTGAGATCGCAGGCCTGGCTCTCCTGCCCTGCTCAAGGCGCGGGCCAGAGCAGGACCAGCTCTCCGGGAGTCCCTTGATGACCCGTTCTACGTTCTTCCATAAGTCCTGTGCGGCGGCGGCGATCTTTGCCGTGCTTCAGCCCATGTGTGGAGTCGCGCAGCAGGCGACCCAGCAGTTCAGCCACGGCGAAAGAGAGCCCGTTGAGGTCGCCCCCCGATCAAGTGCGGAGGTCTCCCGCCACGTACGCGTAGAAGACTCGGCTTTTCTCTCGAAGGAGCAGAAGCTGGAGTTGCTGCGTAAGAAGATCAAGTACGTCTTCGTCCTGTTTCAGGAAAATCGTTCCTTCGACTTCTACTTCGGCACCTATCCCGGCGCGCGCGGCTTGTTCTCACAACCTGCGCGACAGACCGCCGGCTTCTACCAGCCGTTGGTCGAACCAGACGGCACGGTGGGCACCATCACGCCGTTCAAGATCCCGCAGAGTGTTGTCGCTTCCACTACCGGTTCCTCGGTTCTGCTGTACCCCGAGGACACGGACTCTGTGAATCATGCGCACGCCGGGATGGATGTGAAGCTGAACTTCGATGCGCATCATGTGGCCCAGAACAATCGCTACGCCTTTGTGGAAGAAGGACTTACCGGCACGCTGAACGCCGCCGGCACCGAGTACACCGGGCCTGCGCCGACTGAACAGCAGAAGCAGAAGGGCGAGCTCGTGATGGGCCACGTGGACTGCGACACGGCGCCGTTCCTGTGGAACTATGCGGATCGCTTCGTACTGTTCGATCACTTCTTCGACACCGTGATCGGGCCTTCAACGCCGAATGCACTGGCGATCATCGCCGGGCAGTCCGGTGAAACGCAGTGGGTCAAGCATCCGGAGCTTGCCTCGAACGTGAACCTGACCGGGAGCGCGCTGCCGGTGACGGCGGACCCTCAGCCGTATTGGGGTTCGGCGCTCGATGTGTTCACCCCCGCGGGTGAACGGCAGCCGGTCGACAACCCGGGCGGAGTCAGCACCAACCCGTCGTCGAACCTGACGTTCGCGACGCTTCCGCTGTCATTCATGGGCGACCAGATCAGGGCGACGACGCAGCAGGATCTGAACCCGGCCTTCGACCTGCTGGACGTGAAGGAAGACATCAAGACAATTGCGGGCGACGGCAACAAGCCGACCAACTGGACCTGGTACCAGGAGGGCTATGACCATGAGCCCAGCGACCCCACCAAGGCGGCCTCGAACACCGACTACATCGCACACCACAATGCGCCTCAGTACTTCGGCTACATTGCCAACAATCCGCAGGAGACCAAGGCTCACCTGAAGGGGCTGGGGGACTTCTATACAGCGATCAAGGCGGACAAGCTGCCGGAGGGCGGCGGTGTCTTCTATGTGCGCGGCGGCTACGGCAATCTGGACAAGCTGACTCCGCGCTCACCGAGCCCGGCAGTAAAAGCCGCGTTCGCGGGCAATGACGATCACCCGGGCTACTCCGATGTGCAGATCAGCGAGTCGCTGCTTGCGGACTCGGTGAATGCGATTGCCAGCAGCAAGTACTGGCCGGAGAGCGCGATCATCATCACTTATGACGAGACCGATGGCCTCTTCGATCATGAGCAGCCGGTGATCCGCAGCTTTGATCCGAATGGGCTCGCGCTTGACCAGGGTCCGCGTATTCCGACGATCGTCATCTCGCCCTACTCGAAGGCTCACGTGATCTCGCATGAAACGACCGAGCATGGATCGATCATCAAGTTCATCGATGAGCTTTTCAACCTGACGCCGCTGGCCGATCTGCCGGATGAGGCTGCGGCCCGTCAGGAGGGACTGAGGAAGTATGGTCAGGCCCATCTTGGACCGTCCGACGACAAGACGCCGGGTGTCGGCAATCTCTTCTCCGCCTTCAGCAATGCGAGGCTAAGGGGCTGGGAGCCGCCGCTTGAGGCGTCGTATGCGATGATCCCGAGGTCCGCGGTGACTACGCTGCCGCACGCTGGCGCGCAGGGTTGCCGTGCGCTGCAGATTACCCCGACGGACATGGTAAACGGCAAGCTCATTGATCCGGCTCCGGCTGACTTCAACCCGCGTCCGACCACCAACCCGGGTCTGCCTGCTTCAGGCACATGGCCCACCAACTAGCCGCTTCGTACGCTGACGACGTGCCCCCCCCCATGCGTGGTGAGGCGGGGGGCATCTGCTTGATGCACGGTTACTGCTAAAGATTTATACCTGCGCGCTGCGAGTCCAAATACACGATGAAATCTATTTTGAGCCTTGTTCTGATGATTGCTTTCTCCTCTGCCTCTGCCCAGAAGGGGCAGACTCTGGCACACATCAAGGCCGCCGGTGCGCTGACCTGCGGCGTCGACTTCGAGGAGGCGGAGTACAGCAACTCGGACTCGCATGGTAATCACTCGGCGTTCGACCTGGGGCTGTGCCAGGCGGTAGCGGTGGCGGTGCTAGGGCAAAACGCGGTGGCGAAGATTGTGCCGTATCGCGACGAGCAGGATGCCTTGGCTGGGGTGCAGTCCGGGGAGGTCGCGGTGCTTGCGACGGGTTCATTGAACTACCTGAACGCGGCCCAGCACCAGCTTGGCTTCAGCCGGCCGGTCTTCTACGACTACCAGGGATTCCTGGTAAATCGCGGCGACAACATCCGCTCAAGCGCGGATCTGGCAGGCAAGAAGACGTGCTTCCTGATCGGCGGCGAAGGCGAACTCGAGATCCAGGCTTACATGAAGCGGAAGAATATGAAGTGGCTGCCATTTCCATTCTCGGAAGAAGGCGAGATGGAGGCTGCGCTGATTACACACCACTGCGACGCGATTACGGCAGATGTTTCACAACTCGCTTACGAGCGGATCGCCTTCAGGAGTATGGCCTCGAGCTACGAGATCCTGCCTGATGTGGTCGCCGAGGACCCACTTGCCCTTTCCTATCGCACGGACGATCCGCAGTGGGCGACGATCGTCAACTGGGTGGCGAATGCGTTGATCCTGGCGGAAGAGAGCGGCATTACGCAGGCGAATCTGCCGGTGATGCTGAAGTCAGAGGACCTCGCAATCCGCCGCTTGCTGGGCACGCAGCGCGGTTACGGCCAGTACCTCGGCCTGGATGATGCGTGGGCTGCCCGCGTGATCGCGGCGGTGGGCAATTATGGAGAGTTGTATGAACGGACGCTTGGCAGCGGGTCGATTATGCGGCTGCCGCGAGGCATGAATGCGCTGGCAGGCAAGGGTGGCCTGCTGTACGCGGAGCCGGTCCGGTAGGGCTGCCGTACCGGCTCCTCCGGGCTGCCTAACGGACGGCGGCTGCGATAACGCTTACGTTGCCATGGCGAGCTTCGATGTTGCGGTGCGGAGCGGCCTCCGGCATGTACTTGCGGTAGACGCTGATGTGAAAGCAGGCCTGCTGGAACTCTTCCTCTACGTCCACCTTGCCAGCCTGGACGAGCGGCAGCAGGTAGCCGCGGAGCCATGCGATCTCGGTCATCGAGAGGCCGTGCTTGGCGAGGTCGACGGCCTGGCCGGTGAGATGCGGGGATGCGGTTGAGCCCTCGGCCGGCGCGGCGTTGCCGTTGGTGTAGCGCAGGCGCTGCTGGAACTCGACGGTCCGGACGGCGGAGTTGACCTGGAGCGGCGAGTGGAAGCGGGCGTAGTGGGCGCGGGAGAGCGCGGAAAGGAACTGCGCGGTCCACGGTCGGCAGTACCGACGGTTCGAGGGCAGGCGCTCATCGATCTCGAGAGCGGAGCTTGCGGGCAGCGCGATCAGCATCTTCTGGTCGCGCATGGAGTCGAGGTCGGCGTCATCCTGGACGCGGTCGAGTCCGTCGCGATCGGCCATCCAGTTCTGGTGGACGAGAATCTCGTGGGAGCCTTTGAGGGCAGGCGGAATGATGAGGCGGCCACTCTTCGTGTAGAGTGCGGGCATGATGACCTGGGTCGGGATGACCTCTTCCACCGGCGCCTTGACGACGATGTGAGACCGCGAAAGGGTCACCGAGGGAGCGGCATTTGAGACGGTGAGCTTGACCGGGTGCTTGTCGAGGTGGGGGGCAGCGGGTGGCGTGTTAGCAACGGTCTCAAGGGGTGCGGGTTCTGACCCGGCTACCGCGGCCGTGGGGGAATCTTGTCTGACGGCTTGGTTCGAGGCGGTTTGCGGATGCGGCTGGCTGCTGGCGGGAGGCGCCGAGGTTTCGGCCGCGGGCGCAGCTTCTTTCGGGGCGACGGGGTGCGGCTTGCGGTTGTGGTGCACGTGGATGGGCTCGGAGACCGGGTCGGGCTGGCTCTCCGGGGCCGCTGACGCTTCTTCAAGGGGAGCCTGGATACGTGCCGCCCGGGGCTTGTCTCGCGCATCGGATCGCGTGCTGTGCTGCGCGGCGATGAGGGGGGACGGGGTGTGGCGTGCTTCGTGGGCAGTTTTGGCAGATCTAGCGGCCCCGGCGTGCACCAGGCTCACGCCGCGATGTTGAGGCGTGAGGCTCCGGGTAACGGTATGAAGCTTTTTTGGCTCCGCTTTGCTTGTGACCGCCTGCCGCGAGTGGGGGGACACAGCCGCATGCCGACGCGCTTCCGTATCCGCTGCGGCATGTGCGTTGACGGCATGATGCACCGGCCGCGTGGAACGCGCCCTCGCAGACGCGCCGAAGAGGCTCAGTGCAAGGAGTGAGGTTGTGAAGGCTTGAACGCGCATGTCGGTTGGACGGGCGCGAAGAAGACCAGAGCACCTCCGAGACTAGATTCCCTGAGGCGTACATGAAAGTATTCAGCTGGGTACTGTTTAGAAGTTCGTTATTAGGAGCAGGGATGCGACGGTTCTGTGCAGGTTTGGGTTTGACAGCTATCGCATTGATGGCAAACAGCTTAGGGCGTGTAGCGGCGGATGAGGATGCGGCCAGGCCAGAGTTCTACACGACCCATGTGCAGCCGATCTTCGAGGCGAGATGTGGACGATGCCATCTTGGGAACAATCGTTGCGGCGGCTTGAATATGGATACACGGGCTGGCCTGTTGAAGGGTGGGCACGATGGCGCGGTGATCGTTCCGGGCGATCCGGACAAGTCACTCCTGGTGAAGTTGATCCGGCACGAGGGGCCAGCCGATGACCCGATGCCGATGCCGCCGAAGGCTGATAAGCTGTCGGACGCGGACATTGCGACGGTTTCAAAATGGATCAAGGCCGGCGCGATGATGCCTTGATTTCCAGGGGAGTTTGTTGCGGATGTAACAATGCGCACCTAAAGTAGGGCTGTGAAGCTCAGCTTTGTGATCCCCGCTTATAACGAGGAGCGTTACCTGCCTGCGTGCTTGGAGTCGATTCTGGCGCAAACGGCCGGACTGAGCGAGGCGGCAGAGATCATCGTCGTCAACAATGCGAGTTCCGACCGGACTCGCGACGTGGCTCTAAGCTATACAGGTGTCCGGTGTGTCGATGAGTCCCGCAAGGGGCTCCCCTTCGCGCGCCAGGCCGGCTTCCTGGCAAGTTCGGGTGAGCTGATTGCAAATGTGGATGCGGACTCACGGCTGACGGAAGGCTGGGTCGCCAAGGTACTTGCGGAGTTTGCCGCCAGTGATGAGCTTGCTGCGTTGAGCGGGCCAGTTGTCTATTACGATCTGACGCCTTCGCAGCAGGTAAGTGTCCGGCTGTTTTATGCGTTGGCCTTTGTGCTTTATGCGGTCAACCGGTACGTACTGCGCGCTGGCTCCATGGTGCAGGGCGGCAATTTTGTACTCCGGCGGTCGGGGCTCGAGGCGATCGGCGGCTTTAATACGTCAATCGCGTTCTACGGCGAGGACACCGACATCGCAAGACGTTTGAACCGGGTGGGCAAAGTCGTGTTCACTTTCCAGCTGAAGATGTTCTCATCGGCGCGGCGCCTGAAGAAGGAAGGCATGTTCCGCATCGGGCTGCGTTACACGATGAACTATCTTTGGACGACCTTCCGGAAGCGCCCTTTTACCGAAAAGTACATCGACATACGCGAACAGGTGGAGGCTGGATCTCCTCCACCTGCTGCGCTCTAATCTGATCGGCGCTACGCCTCAGGCCTTGGCGGAGACGTCGTTCTTCTCAGGAAGCTGAACCTGGTTGGTTTCGAGCGCGTGCTTTACCTTGGCGACCTTTGTGCCGTGAACCCGGATGGCTTCGTGGAGCACCTGTCCGGTAGTTCCCAACTCCTGGGTCCAGTAGTGGATGTCGGAGGCGAGCTTCGGATTGATCTCCGTCTCGCTCGACGGAACCTTGTGGCCGTGCTCAGTGGTCGGATGCTCGATCGGTGTTGCGCTTGCGATGATGGTGCTGTCTGCCATGCCTGAACCTCTTTCGTGACTTCCTATAGGTGGATGTGCGCTGAGGTTCAGGGGATGTCCCCTTTGCGGAACGCTCCGGGAATGTTGGATTGACCGGGAAGTTCGATGATGGTGGTGTTCCCGTGCCTGTCCGGCTATTCTGGCTCCTCCGAAGCTGCGATGATGCGTGAAGTGTGCGCGAGTGGATAAGTGGAGGCGTGGTGAACAAGGGGTTGGTTTCGCGCCGCAAGTGGAGGGCGCCCTGGATCGTCTCGGCAACCTTGCTGTTCATGAGCCTTGGCGGCTGCCGTACCCAGAAGGATGCCGGCGAGGCTGCCTCTCAGATGGAGGAGACGGCCCGGACGCTTGCCGAATACTACCGGGCGATTGACCACGTAGTCACGGGAACCGAGGACGCGGCGGAAGCGGAGGCGGTGCTGAACAACTTCGCGCCGCCCGACCAGAACCAGCTTGCGGTGCTGAAGGAGACGCACCGGCAAGTGGTGCTGCGGGAGGCGATGGCGCACGACATCGAGCTGCTTGCGGCGGTCTTCGCGAGGCTGGCGCACTCCTCCTCCGCCAAGGATGCGTCGGTCGAGGCTGGCAAACTGGGCGGCGAGCTCGAGACGATCAAGGGTCTGGGTGCAAACGACGCGGAGACACAGGCGCTGACCGTCGGGGTCAGGGAGATTGTCGGGCTGATCCAGCAGCATGACGAGATCAGGGCAGCGCGGCAGATGGCAGGGCTGGTGCATCAGCTTTCCGTCTTCTTCGACTCCGAGCGGGAGATGTATGACTCGTTGAACCAGGCTTACCTGCTGCTGGCGAAGAGCGACGCGCAGAAGCTGGTGCGGACCGGCCAGGTGGATGCGTCGGCGGTGTTCCAGTCGGCGACGCGGCCATTCGGCTTGACGCCCGAGATCACAGGCCAGAAGACGCGGGAGCAGATGCAACCCTACCTGCTAGCGCAGATCGATCGCCGGTACGAGCAGCGGCTCCGCGGAGGCCGGGATGCGACCGGCTATCTGAGCGAGGGTTTGAAGGAGATGGCACGGCGGGTGGACCTGGTGGCGCATGACCGCGTGGTGGGGCTCAGGGGTGCACCGCCGACGCTTGGCGAGGTGAAGAGCTGGGCTGCGGGGATGATCGATTAGGAGAGGATTGCGATGAGTCCAGCTTTACGAGCGGTAGAGCAGATTTACTTTCAGTACCAGCAGAACCTAGACATGATGCTGGGCGCGTGCAAGACGGACGTCGACCGGCGGACGATCAGCATGCGGCTGGTGGAGGCGCGGGTGAACTACTATGCGTGCATCAACAAGGCCTTCCATGATGACGATCCGGCGCTCGAGGATCTGGTCGAGGAGGCGAATGTGTCGGTTGGGGTGATCATGCACATCGAGCAGGAGCTGGGGGATATCTCGAAGGTGATCGCCGATGTGACGAAGGCGGTGACGGTAGGGGCGCAGATTGCGGCAAAGGTGATCGCGGTTTAGCGGGTCTGATTCGCGGGTGGGATGGGAG
>CAXTUS010000055.1:0-7416 GCA_964247475.1 uncultured Acidobacteriaceae bacterium
GTGGGGAGCGAGTACGTGGGGAGGGCGGGGATTATCGGTGCGGTGTACCTGGTGACGAGCTCGAAGCTGAAGGACGGGGAGAGCTCCGCAACGCTTGAATGTGTAGACGCAGAGCCACAATCGTAGTGGGGTACGTCCAGCGACCGTGGATGGATGTTCGTAAAAACACAACTTTTGGCATCTGAACTGCCGTCTATAAAAAAATGAGGTGGTTTGGCGGTTTAGCGAGGCTGTTCCTGGGCTCGCTGCGAGGAGCGGCATGTGGGTTGCTGCTGGCGATCTCGGCAGGAACGGCCACCCCGGCGCACGCGTCGCTGACCGTGCTGGTGGGCGAACCGTTTGGAAGCTTTGGCACCATGATGCCGGTAGGGCATACGGCCGTCTACCTGGACCATGTGTGTGCGGACGGCCCGCTGAAGCTGCGGATGTGCTTGCCGGGGGAGCAGGAGGGCGTGGTGGTTGCGCGCTACCACCGGGTGGGGGATATCGACTGGATCGCGTCGCCGGTGATGCAGTTTCTGTATGCCACGGACCGCGCCGAAGACGTGCTGCAAAAGGCGACACCCGATGCTGTCTGGAGGCTTCGGCAGGAGTATCGCAGGCGCTACATGCGTTCGATTGTTCCGGATGGGACGGAGCATGACAAGGCGACCGATGAGTGGTGGGAGTCGGCGGGGGTGGCGTATAACCGCAAGGTTTGGGGCTACCAGCTGGCGACGACCGAGGAGCAGGACGAGGCGTTTGTGAAGCGGATGAACGATCGTCCGAATCATCATGCCTATCGGCTGAAGAACAACAACTGTGCGGATTTTGCGGCCGATATGGTGAATCTCTACTTTCCCGGCGTGGTGCGGCGGGACCATGTGGCGGACTTTGGCTGGATGACGCCGAAGCAGGTGGCGCGTTCGGTGCAGGGCTACGGCAAGGCGCATCCCGAGCTGCAGCTGAAGGTGCTCGAGATTCCGCAGGTGCCGGGGACGCTGCGCCGGAGCAGGCCGGTGCGGGGAGCGGCGGAGGCCGGGCTGAAGACCAAGCGCTACCTGTTTACGCTGCTTGCGATCCAGCCGGAGATCCCGGTGGGGTGCGCGATCCTTTACCTGCACCGCGGACGGTGGGAGATTGGCCGGGATGCGGAGCTGGTGGGTCCGGTGGACTTTGAGCGAAGAACGTCGGACGTGGTGGCGACGAACTAGCGCGGGGGCGGGGCCTCGATTTAGAGGAAGGCGACGGACTGGATGCCGGCTACGTCGAAGCGTTTGCGGCAGCGGATGTTTTTGCAGCCGACCAGGTCTTCGGTGCGGACCATGTAGCTTTGCGCTTTGGCGAAGCGTGCGCGATCGCGGTCGTCGGCGCCGCGCCCGAGCTGGGCCTTTTTGCGGCGGACGAGCCAGGAGATCTGATACTCGTTCTGCTGTCCGCAGTGGGGGCAGGTCATCAGGTGGTTCCGGGTCTCGGGCCGTTCATCGAAAAAGTCACGTTCTTCCATGCTGGCCTCCTGACGTCTGAAGTGAAGATGCGGGGATCGCCGGACGTCTGCGTGTTTGGCGCCTGCACCGGGGCGTTGCGTGGGTGCAGGCTTCTGCTCAGGTCAGCGTTTGATCCGGCAGGGTTTGTCCCGGCAGGTTCTGCTCCGGCAGTTTCCGCTCCGGCAGCTTCTGCTCCGATAAGGAGTATTGCATACTGGGACCGGGCGGACCAAGGCGCCCCGCGGGATGAAGAAGGCGAAGAAGCGTGTGTTTTCGATCGTAAAGGCGGTGAAAGAGAACGCGCGTGCGCGTGTGGGGATGATTCCGGGTGAGCGCATTCTGCCCGATCCGAAGGCGAAGGAGCAGCGCTGACCGAAGCATAAGGAGACGCTGGCTGACCTCCTGGCAAAGCGGCTCCCGGATCGGGACTGATCCGCCTGCCCACCGAAGCTTTTCCTCATCTCCTTCGTTCACTCCGCCGATATCAGGGCTATGGGCAGCTCTACCTCCGGAACCAGTCGAGCCTCCGATGCGGCTCCAGCCTTTCCAGGTCCTCCGGACCTTTTTGCGCGGGCTTTCGGTGTGTCTTGCTGCGCCGGGTATTGGTGGAGGTGCGCGGGTGTTCGATGCGTAAGTTCGGTAAGCTGGGAGGATGAATCTTGAGCTGATCCTGGTGCTGTTTCAGATCGTGGTGCTCCTGTTCAGCTTCAGCGTGCATGAATGTGTGCATGCGTATGCTGCGTTCCGGAGAGGCGATGCGACGGCTTACATGCTGGGACGGGTGACCTTGAATCCGCTGGTGCATATCGATCCGTGGGGGTCTGTCCTGATGCCGGCGATCAGCTTCCTGTTCGGCGGGACGCTGATTGGCTGGGGCAAGCCGGTGCCGGTGACGCTGCGCAACTTCAAGAAGATCAAACGCGACGACCTGCTTTCCACCGCGGCCGGACTGTTCAGCCACCTGGCGGTCGCAGTGGTGGCGCTGCTGCTGCTGATCCTGCTGAAGCACACGCCGGGGGTAGGCACGAGCGCGGTCATCGCGGCGGTGGAGATGGTGAACAAGATGCCGGTCGATATGACTGAGCTGCCGCGGCTGTTCCCGGTGGCGCTGCTGCTGTATTACTGCGTGGTGATCAACATCCTGCTGTTCGTGTTCAACCTGATCCCGGTTCCGCCGCTCGATGGCAGCAGGTTTATCCGCTACGTGCTTTCTTATAACGTGGAGCAGATGTATGACCGGATCGGGATGCTGGGATCGTTTGTGATGTTTTTTGTCGCATCGCGGATTGTTTTTCCGATCTTCTTTCCGCCTTTGATCCTGGGGTTCAATGCGATGTTGTTGAGCTTCTAGAGGAGTTTCGATGGCTGTCTGTGATCTTGCCGAGGGTAGAAACCGTTGATGAATGAAGCAAGTGAAATGCCGGGCAGGCGCCGGGTACTGAGCGGCATGCGGCCGACCGGCAAGCTGCACCTGGGCAACTACATGGGTGCGCTGTACAACTGGGTGAAGCTGCAGGACGTGTACGAGTGCTACTTCTTCATCGCGGACTGGCATGCGCTGACGACGGACTATGAAAATTTGAGCCTGCTGAGGCCGAATATCGACGATGTGGCCCTGGACTTCCTGGCGGGCGGGCTTGATCCCGACAAGTCGACGATCTTCGTCCAAAGCGACGTGCCGGATCACGCGGTGCTGAATACGCTGCTTGGAATGATCACGCCGTTGAGCTGGCTTGAACGGGTGCCGAGCTACAAGGACCAGCAGGAGCAGCTGAGGGAGAAGGACCTGGCCACCCTCGGCTTTCTCGGCTATCCGCTGCTGCAGAGCGCGGATATTCTGATCTACCAGCCGCACTTCGTGCCGGTAGGGCTTGACCAGGCGTCCCATGTGGAGCTGACGCGTGAGCTTGCGCGGAGGTTTAACCAGCTCTATCCGGGCGAGTTCTTTATGGCGGAGGGCGCGGCGCCTTGGGAGCTTGAAGCGGTGAAGACGAAGGCGCGCAAGAACTCCGGCGACGGGACGAAGCAGACGTTTACCCCGCATGAGCTGATCGCGGCGGCGCCCCAGACCAAGCTGAAGAGCGCGTACGGGACGAGGACCATCCTGCCTGAGCCCGAGGTGCTGCTGACGCCTTCGCCGAAGCTGCCGGGAACGGACGGCCGCAAGATGTCGAAGAGCTACAGGAATACGATCCTGCTGTCGGACAATGAGGCGGTGATTCGCAGCAAGCTGAAGACGATGGTGACCGATCCGGCGCGGGTCCTGCGGACGGACCCGGGCAACCCCGAGGTGTGCCCGGTCTTTGATCTGCACAAGGTGTTTTCCACGGAGCAGACGCAGGCGGATGCGGCGGAGGGCTGCCGGACCGCGGGGATCGGGTGCATCGAGTGCAAGCAGTGGCTGGCCGATGGCGTGGTGCGGGAGCTTGAGCCGGTCCGGGAACGGCGCCGCTTCTACGCAGCGCGCCCTGCGCTGGTGCAGGAGATATTAGCCGCCGGCGGAGCCCGGGCGAGGGTGCGCGCGGCCGAGACGATGCGCGAGGTGAGCGAGGTGATGGGCTTGCGGATGGGCCCGCCGCGACCTGGGACGGAGGTCGTCGGCTGATGGCGGACGAGCGCGAGATCGAAGCCGGGCCTGGCAGCAGCCAGGAGCAGCCAGCGGACGCGGAGCCGTTTGCGCTGATTCCGAAGCCGGAGTTGCCGGAGCCTGAGGCGAAGAAGCCGGGTGCGGGGAAGTCTGGTGGGGGGAAGCCGGGTGCCGGGAAGACGGGTGCAGGGAAGTCTGGAGCCGGGAAGACGGAGGAGGCCTCGCTTTCACCGTTTTCGATCACGGTCGGCCAGGTCTATGACGGCCCGATGGACCTTCTGCTGGACCTGATCCGCAAGCAGAATCTGGATATCTATGACATCCCGATGGGCAAGATCACGGCGCAGTTCCTGGAGTACTGCCACCATTTGAAGAACACCGACGTGGATGCGGCGGGGGAGTTTGTGTACACGGCTTCGCTGCTGATCCACATCAAGAGCAAGATGCTGCTGCCGCGCGAGCCTTCTGATGTGCTGGGTGCGGACAGTGAAGACCCGCGGCGCGAGCTGGTGGAGCGGCTGCTCGAGCATGAGCGCTTCAAGGCGGCGGCGCAGATGCTCGCGCAGAAGCAGCAGGTGGAAGAGGCGACCTGGACGAACCCGGGCATCCGCGAGTTCAAGGATGCGGTCGATGCCGAGCCTGAGATTGCGGCCGATACGGTAGACCTGGTGCGGGTGTTTGGCGACATCCTGGCGCGGATGCGCGCGCGCCCGGTGCTGAACGTCGATGAAGAGTCGGTGACCGTGGCGCAGATGATCGATTATGTAAAGCGGCGGCTGCTAATGGAAGAGAAGCCGGTTTCGCTGCGCCGCCTGCTGCACAACACGCATACCGAACGTGCGCTGATCTGCATGTTCCTCGCGATGCTTGAGCTGGTGCGACTGCAGGCGATCCTGCTGCACCAGCCGGAGGTGATGGGCGAGATCCTGGTGAAGAAGGCAGACGGATTCGACCAGATCTTCGAGGACAGCCAGGCGGCGCGGGACGACTGGCAGTAGGCATCCTGAGCTGATTCGTCTACGCAGTGACAGGCCGGTGCGCCCCGGTGCCGGGCTCCTGCCAGGGCGTGGGGTGCCGGGCTTCGCATGATGGTGTCGGGGACTTGCGGGATTTACGCGGAATTCAAGGCGCGCTTCATGCCGTCCCAGCTGCGTCGGGATGAGGCTTCGGGATCTCCGCCGCCTTTCCAGTGGGTTTCGAGGCTGACTGCGTCGGTGTAGCCGGTCTTGCCAAGTGCGCGGAACTGTTCCGTCCAGTTTACGAAGCCGATGTCGACCGGCGACCACACGATCTTGCCGGTGTCATCCTTGACTGCATTCTTGACGTGGCAGTGATGGATACGATCCTTGGGCAGGGCGTCCCATCCACCCGGAAAGGCGTCGAGTTCACCGCGCATCACGGCGTTGCCTGGGTCCCAGTTCAAAGCGACGTTCTTTGACGGCACGCCGGAAAGGGTCGCGGCTGCTTCCCGGCCGGTCGCCGTGTTGCATGCGAACTCATTTTCGAGGACAAGCAGGACGCCCTGCTTCTGTGCCTTCTCGGCCGCCTCCTGCAAGGTGCGATTGATGGCTGCGCGATGCGGCTTGACGTCGTCGATCCTCCAGAAGTCGAAGCAGCGGACCTTGTTGGTTCCGAACTCACGGGCGAGCGCGATGGAGCGTTCAAGCACCTCCTGCTGCTGCTTGAAGTTCTTCTCGTCCGCGCCGTGCATGTCTTCTTTGGTGCTGTATTGCGAGGGCGGCGCACCGGGCCAGTTGACCTTGAAGAGCGGGCTGCCGATGTCGGTGACGTGCAGGCTGTATTTCGCGAGAATCTTTTTTGCGTCGGCGATCTGGGCGTCGCTGATGACCTGCAGGTTCTTGCCCCAAACCTCGCGGAGCTCGACCCATTTGAGTCCCAGATCGTTCGCGATGACGTGGCAGGCATGATCGAAGTCCTGCGAGATCTCATCCGAGATGACGCCTACCTTGAACGAGTACCCGGCTGCGAGGGCCTTCCCTCCAAAGGCTGTGCCGGCCGCCACGAGACCGGTACCTGCTACAAATTCGCGTCGCGAGAAGCTCCTCATTTTGTAAGTCCTTTCTGAATTTCTGGAATATGCAGGGAATTGCACTAAGCCGGTAGAGATCTCTGTTCGCCGATCGCTACGACGAAGTAACTGGCAGGTGTGGTCCCTATGTTCTTCAGACTATGAAGCACGCCCGAGGCGGTGAAGACGACGCCTCCGGGCTCTACGATGCCGCGCTGCTCATCGCTCATCACCTCAAGCCGACCGGTACGGATGAGAAGAAACTCGGAGTGGGTGTGACGGTGCGGCGGGTGTGGCATCTCGCCCGGGGGTAGGGTGGTCTCGTGTACCTCTACGTGCTCGCCGGTTGCAAGCGTGCCTTCGATGACGGAACGGGAGGCCATGCCATTCGACGTATGAGACACGGGTAGCTGGTCGAAGGCGAAGATATGCGAGTGATCAAGCGTGTGGTCGGGCGTGGCTGGTGCCTGCACCGCTTGCGCGAACGATGCCGGTCCTGCTGACGCAAGGGCTGCGAGTGCGATGCAAAGTTCACGCCGGCTGGGTGTTGTCATCATCTCCCCGATGGATCGTGGCTCAGGTCATGCTCTGCAGGATGCGACGCATGAAGGCGAAGCTGCTGGTGACGCCCGGCATGGGATCATCGGCGTGCACCTCGTACTCGAGATCGACGTACCCCTGATAGCGGATGGCTTCAAGCGCTTCGAAGATCTTCCTGACGGGCATCATGCCTTCGCCGACAGCGACCTGGCTCTCTTTAGACGTAGCGTCTTTCAGGTCTTTCATGTGGACGTTGAAGAGGCGCGGCCCCGCGGCATGAATTGCTGCGACCACGTCGGTGCCTGCACGCACCGTGTGACCTACGTCGATGCAGCAGCCGATGCGTGGATCCATGCTGGCTACAGCCTTGAGCACATCGAGCGGAGATCGCCAGACCTTGTCTTCTGGTCCGTGGTTGTGAATGGCTAACCGGATGTCGTATTCCTTCACGAAATTTTCGATGCGGGGGAGGGTCTCTGGAGCAGGGTCGCCGGCGACCAGGACCTTGATGCCGGCGCGTTTGCAGTATTCGAATTTCTCGCGAATATCAGCATCGTCATCTTTGGGGAAGTAGATGGCGCCCGCGGCATGCAGGGCGATGCTCGATGCGGAGTAGTCCGCGAGGGCTGTGGACTCGGCGGCCGGGTCTGAAGGCAGGTGGTCCTTTACGTCTTTCGCATTGAGCGCGGAGATATCGAGCTGCTTCATGGAAGCGATGAGCTGAGCGCGTGAGAAGTTGCGGAAAGTGTAGCTTGCCAGGCCGAGGCGTACGGGGGTTGCGCGCGTATCGGCAC
>CAXTUS010000055.1:7426-21157 GCA_964247475.1 uncultured Acidobacteriaceae bacterium
ACTGCGGCCATGGCCAGGGTGCCTGTGCGCAGCATGCGGCGGCGTGAGATGGGGTTCATCCTGTCTCCGTTCGGCTTCCAGGTGGTGCTTCGTTTGGGTCAGGCGAGAGTCGGGGCCCAGCCTTTTTCGTACTCTCTGCCCCAGAGCTTCATGGCCTCGGGGTCGTTGACTACTTTGCCGTCGGCTCCGTTCAGCTTCAGCTCACGATTGGTCTCCCACGCGATGTTTGAGAGCTGCAGCATGGTGACGGCTACGTTGCCTACGTCGACCGGCGAGTGGAGCTTCGCGCCATTGCGGACGCCGTCGATGAAGTTTGCAAAATGCGCGTCGGTCATCGAGTCGCGGCCTACGAGGTCCGCGGTCGAGGTGGTTGCCTGGACCTTGAACTCCCTGGTGCGGGAGCCTTTCAGGTCGTAGATCTCATACCCGTCGCGGTCTACAAGCACGGTGCCGTTGGTGCCTACGATGGTTGAGCCGCGATCGCGGTTGTAGTACTTCATGCCGGAGCAGCTTTTCCCCTCCCACGTGATCATCTTGTCGGGGTAGTTGAAGTTTGTGGTCAGCGTGTCATAGAACTGCCAGTCATCTTTGAACTGGTAGCGGCCGCCGGCGGCTGTGATCCGTTCGGGGTAGTCAACGTTCAGGGCCCAGCGGCAGACGTCTACCTCGTGGGTTCCGTTGTTGAGGGTTTCGCCGGTGCCAAAGGTTCGAAACCAGTGCCAGTTATACGGCTGGATGTTGTCGGTGTAGGCGCGGCGTGGCGCGGGGCCCTGCCACAGGTCCCAGTCCAGCGTGGCGGGTACGGGGGCGGGCTTGCCTTTGCCGATCGATTTGCGCGTTTTGCTGTACCACGCCTTGGCGAAGTAGGGCTGGCCGATGAGGCCGTTGTGGATCTTGTCTACGATCTCGATGGTGTGGGGCGAGGAGCGCTGCTGGGTTCCCATCTGGACCAGCTTGCCGTACTTACGCTGAGCCTGGATCAGCAGTGCACCTTCGGCCGGGTTATGGCTGCAGGGCTTTTCGAGGTAGACGTGTTTACCTGCTTTGAGCGCAGCGATCGCCATGGGCGTGTGCCAGTGATCGGGTGTTGCGATCGTGACCGCGTCGATCTCTTTGAGCGCGAGGAGCGAGCGAAAGTCCCGGTCGGTGGCGGGCGCTTCGCCCATCTCGCTGCGGGTGGATTGAGCGAACTTCTGTAGGATGCTGCTTTCGACGTCGCAGACATGCGAGATGCGCGCCTTTGCACGATTTGCCTTGAGCGAAGAAAGGTGTGCTCCGGCACGTCCATTCAGCCCGATGACGGCAAAGTTGAGGCGATCGTTGGCGCCGAGGATCTGGCCGTAGCTGCGGGCGGTTGAAGCGACTGCGAGGCCTGTGGCACCGGTGGCGAGCGAATCAAGAAAAGCGCGTCGTGTGAGCATCGGGCTCCTTCGCCTGCCATCATAGACCGTAAGCGGTACGTGAGGCGAGGCCCGGGAAGGGCGTGATTTGCGAGCGCACGGGATGGGCTCTTTCTGCTAGAGTCGTGGGCTATGAAACAGGTTTAGCGTGTCCAGGCGCGCCTTCTGATGCTGCGGGGATCGCTGTTGATTCTGCTTATACTTAGCGCGCCTGCCTGGTTGCGCGGGCAGGCCACGCCGGCGCCGCGGGTCCCTGACTGGGCGCAGCCTGGCTCGGCAACGCACACGCAGGTAGCGCCTCCGGCGGACTTTCATCGCCCAAGCGTCAGCCTTGATGTGCCTGCCGGCGTGTTCATGGGGCAGTCTGATATCGGGGGGCCGCTGGTGCCTGGCAGCGCAAGCTATGACGCGGCAACCAGGCAGTACACGATCCACTCCGCGGGTTATAACATCTGGTATTCGCGTGATGAGTTTAGATATTTATGGAGCAAGGCGACGGGTGATCTGTCGCTTGCCGCGGATGTGAGTTTTCCGGACAAGAACGGCTACAACGATCGCAAGGCTGTGCTTGTGATCCGGCAGAGTCTTGAGGATGATGCAAGCGAGGCGGTGGTGGCTGAACATGGCACGGGCATGATCCACCTGGCGCAACGTCCTTTACGCGGAGCTCTGATGACGGACATCCAGTATCGTTTCGGCGGCGGGTTGAATGGCGTGCTTGCGAAGCGGATCGGGATTGAAAAACACGGCGATGAGATTGCGCTCTTCGTGAGCATCACAGGCGAACCGATGCATCAGTTTGGTCCACCGATCAAGCTTCACCTGGAGGGGCCGTTTTACGTGGGCATCGGCTTCTGTTCGCACCTGCCGGACAAGTCAGACACTGCGGTGCTCTCGAATGTTGTGCTGAGGAACGCGGCTGGCCAGGTGCATTGAACGTTTACGTTGCAGGGGGTTCCTTAGAATGTGTGAGAGCTTGGGCCAGGGAGTCGCAGCGAAGTTGAAGCCTTCGAAGTTACAACGATGCAAGCATCTTGCGGCCGCAGCTTTTTGTGTCGTTGCCGCCTTGGCTGCCTTTGCGTTGCCTGCCGGTGCTCAGCAGGCAAAGCTGCGCAGCCGCATCTTTATCTACGACACGAGAGACGGTACGTCGCGGCTGGTGTACACGGCTGAATCGATCTGGGAGGCGCCGAACTGGTCGCCCGATGGCCGGTACCTGATCGTGAACTCGGGCGGTGCGATCTACAAGCTGGTGCTGAAGGCGGATGGCACGGCGACGCCCGAGAGGCTGCTGATCCCGGCGAGCTACGAGTGCAACAACGATAAGGCGCTTTCGCCTGATGGCCGCAGGCTGGCCTTTTCGGCGACCGTTGCCCATGGCAAAGGATCACAGGTGTTCCTGGCCGATGCCGATGGCAGCAATGTACGCCTGATGGCTGAGGAGACGCCGAGTTACTTTCACGGCTGGTCGCCCGACAATCAGTCGCTGGCCTTTGTGGCGCAGCGCGGTGGCAGCGGGCAGTACGATGTGTACCGGGTGCCGGCGGCGGGCGGCGCGGAGGAGCGGCTCAACTTTGATCCTCACCAGGATGACGGCCCTGATTACTCGCCGGATGGAAGGTGGATCTACATCAACTCCGATCGTTCCGGGAAAGAAGCGATCTGGAGGTTCCCTGCGAGCGGCGCAGGCCCGAAGGACGCGAAGGCGGAGCGCGTTGTGAGCGATTCGCTCGAGGACTGGTTTCCTCATATCTCTCCGGATGGCATGAAGATGGTGTATATCGGCTATCCCGCAGGCACGCCGACGCATAACCCGCGGGATGTTGCGATCGAAATCAAGCTGGTGGGCATCGATCACGATAAGGTGGAGCAGGGTCAGAAGACGATCGTCCGCGCGACTGGTGGTCAGGGCTCGATGAACGTGAACTCGTGGGCGCCGGACTCTGCGCGTTTCGCCTACGTCACCTATGAGCCGGCGAAGTAGGGGCGATCAAGACGCAGCGACAAAGCTGCCGGAATGTGTAACCTGTTCGCTTTCGTATTTGTAACCGTGTCAGTCCAGCCTTTCCACCCCGGCAACGAGGCCGCGGGAGATGGCGACGTTCAGTAGTTCAACCGGGCTGTGTACCTTCAGCTTTTCCATGAGATTGGCGCGATGCCGGGTGACGGTGTGGTGGCTGATATCGAGATGATGGGCGATGGCCTGGGTGGTCAGGCCGTTGGTGACCAGGTGCAGCACTTCGCGCTCGCGTGCGGTGAGCACGGAGGCGCCCGGCGCGCCATGGCCTGCGAGCACACGCAAGCCGGCACCTGCCTCAGGGGCGGGCCGTGTGATCGATCGTGCGAGCCTGATCCGTTCGCGCTTCTGAACCAGCCAGTCGAGCCAGGTCTCCATGCCGAGGCCGGTCCTGGCGGAGGTGACGAGGATCTTCGTCCCGGGGCGCACGGCTTCGATGTTCGCTTGCGTGTCCATGAGGCTGAAGTGGCAGGCTTCGGCCAAGTCGATCTTCGTGATGACCACAACGTCTGCTGAATCGAAGATCTTCGGGTACTTCAACGGGGCGTCGGCACCTTCGGCGACCGAGAGCAGCACAACGCGTACGTCCTCGCCCAGGTCGTAGCTTGCGGGGCATACCAGGTTGCCGATGTTTTCGATCATGAGGTATTCAAAGCTCTTGAGGTTCCAGTCGGCGAGATGGTCGGAGATCATCTGAGCTTCCAGGTGACTTCTGCCCTGGGTGTTGATTTGCTTGGCGAGCTTTGCGCTCTGGGCAAGCCGCCGGGCATCGATATCGGTGGCAAGACCGGCGACCAGCGCGGCCGTGCGTGCGCCACGTGCCTGCAGCATGCGCAGGCTGCTTTCAAGGAAGGTCGTCTTACCTGCCCCGGGGCCTGCGATCAGGTTCACGGTCAGCACGCCCGCGGCCTGCAGACGCTCGCGCAGGCTGTGTGCGGTCTCGTCGTTCCTGTTCAGGATCTCTTTGCGGATCTCGACTACACGTGTCTGCATGGCTTGTCCCTCGTTCCGCATCTTCGTAGCGGGCCCTGTCCCCGGCGCGCACGCGGGGTATGCCGGGGCGAGCGACGGAGACGCCTCAAGAAGGCTGCAGGCCTTCTTCGTTTACCTGCACTGCGTACAACAGGGGCCCTGGGGTGCGTCCTGGGGTGCGTGGACGGCGTGAGGACCTGGTCGCTCCTGCCGCACTGCGCGACGGCGCGTTGCGTCCGTTCCGGTGGGACTGCAATCCGCGCTGGGCGCACCGATTAAGCGGAGCGTGGAAAGCGAGGAACCTGTTCCTTGAGGCTGCCGTCCGCCTTGCCGCACCAGCTTACTCTTGATTTCAGCTCCCCAGACACAAATCGTTACAAGGTTCAGTACATTCGTTTGCCTGGATGTTGTAACTCCCGTCCATGGAGCCTCATGGAGGGGTCGATCGGCGGGGCTTGGATTGGTGCCCGGTTCATTCTCGACCATCTCCGGTTGAGTCCCGGTGCGGTGACGGTTCATTGCTCGATGGCGCTGGCCGCGGTCCGGGGCGATGCCCGCACGTACAATTTATGCATGTTGACGGAACCCCGACGCAAGCGGTCGCGCCTGCTGTCTTTGAGCCTGTGCACGGCGGCCTTCTTCGTTGCCGGCGCGGCCCAGGCGCAGGCTGGAAGGCCGGATCCTGCAAAGCCTTCGCCCGCGAGCCAGCCGCGGCCTGCGCCCGCTACGGTGCGTGCATGGCAGGCGCGGCGCTTCGGCATGTTCATCCACTTCGGGCTTTACTCGCAGCTGGGCGGCGTGTGGAAGGGCAGGCAGATCGATAACGGTTACAGCGAACAGATCATGGCGAACGCGCCTATTCCGCGCGATCAGTATGCTGCGATTGCCAAGTCGTTCGATCCGGAGAAGTTCGATGCCGATGCGATTGTTGCGCTTGCCAAGGCCGCCGGCATGAAGTTCATCGTGGTGACGGCGAAGCATCATGATGGCTTCGCCATGTTCAACACCAGGCAATCGGACTTCAACATCGTCGAGGCCACGCCCTATCACCGTGACGTGGTGAAGCAGCTTGCCGATGCATGTGCGCGTGGCGGGTTGAAGTTCGGTGTCTACTACTCCACCATCGACTGGCACGCGCCGACGGGCAGCCCGTACGTTGTCGGCAACAGCAACCCCATCTCGGACGCGCATGCTGCCTTCAATGCAGCGCAGTTGAAAGAGCTGCTGACCGGCTATGGGCCGCTGAGCGAGATCTGGTTCGACATGGGCAAGCCGACGCCTGATCAAAGCAGACTGTTTGCGCAGACGGTTCATCGTTTACAGCCTCAGACCATGGTCTCCGGCCGCGTCTTCAACTACCAGGGAGACTTTACCGTGATGGGCGACAACGAGGTGCCGCAGTTCGCGATCGATGAGCCGTGGCAGACGCCCGCGTCGATCTTCGGCGAGACATGGGGTTACCGGTCTTGGCAGAAGCGCGACGACGTGAAGGCCAAGACGGAAGAGAAGATTCTTGAGCTGGTGAAGGTGGCAAGCCGTGGAGGCAACTACATCCTGAACATAGGACCGGAGGCGGATGGCTCTGTTGTGCCCTTTGAGGCGCAGGTGCTTGAAGGCATCGGGCAGTGGCTCAAGGTGAATCGTGAGGCGATCTTCGGCGTCAAGGAGACACCGCCGGCGGCGTCGCCTTTCCGCAATCTGGACTTCGGTGATGCGACGGTCTCGCGCGATACGCTTTACCTCTTCGTGCATCATTCCCCGAAGGATGGCGTGCTGCTGCTGCCCGGTGTCGAAGCCGGCGTGCACTTCGGCAAGCCCCGGGTGCTGGGCCAGGCCGCGGCCAGTCCAGCTTTGGCCAGCACTGCTGTGGCCAGTCCAGCCGTGGCCAGTCCAGCCGTGGCCAGCACTGCTGTGGCCAGTCCAGCCGCTGGCAGCACCTTTGCGGGACGCGTGACGCTCGATCAGCAGGGCGCTGTGGTGAGCGGGGTGGACCTGCCTGCGGCGGGATTTCTGCCGGTGATCGCGATACCGTTTACGGGCAAGCTGAGCGTGCGTCCACGGTCACTGGTGCTGCCTGCTGCCGATGGTACGCTGACGCTGACACCGGATCATGCGGACAAGTTTTTGAACTACAACGGGCAGGGCTACGAGGCGCCGGCGACGCTTTACAAGCTGCGCTGGCCGGTCGCAAGCCGGGCGGGACGCTACCAGGTAAGCGTCGCCTACAAGCGCTCGGCGAAGCAGGAGGTGATCGAGCTGATCGCCGGCGGCGGGCATGCCGTGATCAGCACGGAGCGGGGGGCAGGGGCCGCGGTGTGGTCAGGGGAGGTGAGGCTTGGGCCGGCAGAGGGCAGCCTCCAGGTGGTTGAGATCACGCCAAGGGAACCCTTTGTGAAAGGCACCCCGCTTCCGGTTGCGATCGAGAGCGTGACGCTCAAGCCTTTGCAGCCAGAACCTGCACGGCAGGGCGGTAGGCCTTAGCGCCAGCCAAGCGCGGGTGCGACGTACCTGAGGTTCGCTTCGTTGACATGCACGTTGAAAGCGACGCCGAGTTGATCGGAGACGGTGAGCAGGAGGGGTGTCCGGCTCGGTGTTGGCTTGGTCACCGCGCAGCTGTTCAACGAGCGTGCGCGGTTCTGCGGCATAGCCGCGACCAAGGCCTGATGCCCCAAGGAGAAGCAGCCTTTTGCTTCCTGCAGAGAATACGGCGGCAGTTGGGTTGAGACGACTTCTGTGCAGGATCTGGCGCATTCGCTCCGCCGATCTCGCATCCGGCTGCGTGCCGGGCGGAGCTACCAGGGGTAAGTCCCATCCTTGTGGAAGAAGCCGGCGTTGGGGCTGTCGTCGCCGAGTTGCGCGAAACGCACGATGGCGACGGCGCCCTCTTCGATCGTCTGGGTGCCGGTGTTGTTGTTGATGTCGGTCGCGGTGAAGCCGGGGCAGATGGAGTTGACCTTGACCCTGGTGTCGCGTAGCTCCCAGGCGAGATTCGAGGTGAACATGTTCAGCGCGGCCTTTGAAGCGTTGTAGCCGAGGGGCTTCACGTTATAGAAGGGCGAGGTGGTTTCGTTGTTGAGGCCGATCGAGCCGAGGCCGCTCGAGACGTTGATGACGCGTGCGCTTTCGGCGGCGCGCAGCAGCGGGAGAAAGGGCTGGGTGAACGCGACGGTGCCGAAGAAGTTGACGTCGAAGGTGCGCTTCATGGCGTCGATCGAGACGGTGCCGACGGAACCGTCGCCGCCGGTCATGTCGAAGATACCGGCGTTGTTGATGAGCACATCCAGGTGTCCGAACTCCTGCTCGATGTGTGCCGCGAGTGCGGTGGCGGTCTCCTGTGCGCGGTCCAGGTCTGCGATGACGGCGCGGATGTCCGGGGCTTTGGCACCAGCCTCTGAGCCTTTGGCGGGAGCCTCTGCAGCCTCGTCGCGAAGCTTTGCGGCTGCGGCCTCTCCGCGTGCGGCGTCGCGTGCGCCGAGCAGAACGGTGAACCCGGCGCGTCCGAGCTGGCGCGCTACCTCAAACCCGATGCCCTTGTTGGCGCCTGTGATGAGAACGACCTTTGCCATGTGCTCCCCCTTCTCCTGTGTTACGGGAGTTAGACGTGAGCTTTGGAGCGGGGATGCAAAAGCGAGGGAGTTTCCCGGGGGTGGTGGCTGGAGCGGGGAGACAGGAGCGGCGGCGTGCGCCGGGGCCTGGCCGCGCCAGATCCAGACCGGTTCCCGGCAACGCAAGCATCAAGATGCAGGCCGGCCCGTGGCAACGCAAGCATCAGGGCGTGAGGTCGAACCGCTGAAGCCGCTGACGCCTGGCAGGATTTGCTTCACAGCGCGAGCCCTGCCGTGCGAAGCTTGCTCTACCTTCGCGAGGTGCTGGACGATGCTGGCTGAGATCGGTGTGCTGCTGCGTTCCCTGGGGGGCTTGGTGCTGATGAGCCCTGTGCTGCTGGCTCTTGCCCCGCCGTCACCGGCGCAGAACCGGGTGACGATCTTGAACGACGCGTTCGGCGCGCAGCCGAAGCTTGAGCAGGACTGGGGCTACTCCGCGCTGATCGAATTCGAAGGCAAGCGCATCCTCTTCGACACCGGCGACAATATCGAGGTGTTCCGAAGGAATATCGAGGCGATGCATGTCGATCTGACGCGTCTCGACATGGTGATCCTGACGCATGCGCATGGCGATCACACGTCCGGGCTGCGTTATGTGCTCGAGCGCAATCCGCACGTGAAGCTGTACGTTCCGGACGATCCGTACTTTGCCGGCACGGTTCTTCCGCCTGCCTTTCTCACGACCGATGCCCGTCCGGAGCTGCCTGCCAGGATGCGCTACTTTGGCGGAGGACCGAGGCCCGAGCCAAGAGGATGGGCGGCCTGGACCGACACCAACATGACGTTGGTCCATGCTGCGATGACGATTGCTCCGCACATCCGGCTCACCTACCTGGTCTCTGAGAAGCCGGCGTTCAAGGGGCTGCGCGAGATCTCGCTGGTGCTCGATACGGCTTCCGGTCCGGCGGTGTTTGTGGGCTGTTCGCACCCGGGCATCGAGCAGATCCTGGCGGCGGCCACGGCGGGCAACGCGGACAAGCCGGTGGCGATGCTGGCGGGTGGATTGCACCTGCTCGAGGACTCTCCGGCGCAGGTGGAGGCGACGCTTGATCAGCTCGAGAACAGGTATCACGTCCGCACGTTGGCGATCGGGCACTGCTCGGGCGAGCTGACCTTTTTGCGAGTGCAGCAGCGATGGGCGGACCGGAGCCGCTATGCCGGGCTTGGGGAATCGATCGACTTCTGAAGGCGCGGCAGACGAGCCTTTCAGGCAGAGGTTTAGTTCGAGAACCCCGGTACATCGACGCGCCGCAGGATGTGGTCCTTGATCCAGTGCGGGTCCCACCATTCCTTGGGGTCGATCTGGACGCCGTCAAGCTGCATGGCGAAATGGACGTGATCGCCTCCGGCCATGCCGGTCATGCCGCTGAGACCCATCGCCTGCGAGCGTTTGACGGTGTCGCCGACGTGGACATCGATGCGGCTGAGATGGCCGTAGATGGTCTGGAGGCCGTAGCCGTGGTCGACCACGATGCAGTTGCCGTAGATGCCCAGGGGTGCGGCGTAGACCACGCGGCCGTCGTTTGAGGCTTCGACGCCTACATGCTGGGTGACGGCGAGATCGTACCCGAGGTGCACCTGTTGATCGATCTTCTGGCCGTGGAAGATGTAGCTGCGTACGTCGGCGAAGGTGGCCTCCGCCTGGGAGTGGGCCTGGCGGGTAAAGGGCTTCGACCACAGGAAGCTGTCTGCGGTTTTGAACTGCAGGTCTGCGAGCGTCCTGTTATTGGCGACGCGCATCTGGTTGTTGATCTTGACGAAGCGCGCTACCGGGTCTCCGGTGCCTCCCGGGTCGAGTTCGCCGAGGACCTTCTGCATGAAACCGTCGGAGACCTGGATCTGGTGCTGGGTGTAAACGGGCTGCTCGCGCCGGGGGAAGACGACGGTGAGCGGGGTTGCGGCTTCGTTGCCTGCTTCGTTCGACGCGTAGACGGTGGGCACGGTGCCGGGCGGCATGTTCCAGGCGAAGGCGAAGAGGGCGAACTGGCCAGGCTTGCCACCTGGCATGGGCCATGCACGGAAGGTTTGATTGCCAACCCGCACGCCGGCCGCGGTGTAGGAGCCGGTCGCGTTCAGGGTGGCGAGGTCGGCCATGCCCAGGTAGAGGTAGTGTTGCTCGGAGTCTGCGCTGATGGTGGGCGGCTGGGTAACGACCTTTACGTCCCGCTCCCAGCGTGTACTGCCGTGCAGCAGACCGCCCGCGGTGGCTTCAAGGATGAGCTTTGCGGGTCCGTCATGCAGCTGGGGCGTGGTCCTGGTCCCGACTTCGAAGTGAAAGGTGGTGTCCGCGGCTTTTGAAGCGGCGGCGCTCTGCCATGCCTGGTGGCTGGCGCCATCCTGCGCGATGGTGGCGGTGAACCTGCTGACGCCCTGGGCGCCCACTACGTGGACGGTGACGGGGGTTGCGATCCCGATGGTGGTCAGCGATGCGGGGACGTCGAGGGCCGGCTTTTTACAGCCGGCGAGGGACAGGCAAAGCGAAAAGAGCAGGACATTGGCAGCGCTGAGGGAGGTTCGCACCAGTCAATTCTAGCCTTATGGCAAGGGACGTCGGGGCGTGCGGTCGAGCTTCGCCTTTTCCTCTGCGATGGTGGGCCGGCGCGTGATCGACTTCTGGGGGGAGGGAGGAGGATTCGCGTTCCGTGTGAAGGATGCGTCCGCTGCCGCGTGAGGCGGAGGGGCCGTACGGAGCAGGTTTGATCCGCGACACGGGCTGAACTTCCTGGACGGTGCGAGGTCGAGCGAGAGTGTGGCTGGGCCGGGGGCTCCCTCGCTCCAGCTTCTTGTGCTCGGGGGGAGAGCGGCAACTCTCCGGGTTTGAAGGGGATGGAGCCGATGAGCGGAGTTGAACCGCTGACCTACTGATTACGAATCAGTTGCTCTACCAACTGAGCTACATCGGCGTATCGTCCTATTCTAACGTCAGCCGGGCGATCCGGCAAAATCGGCACGGAGCAGGCAGGGCTGCCGGGCTCCTGAACAGAACCGCAGACGACGACGAGGCCCCCCGGCAACAGGGCGGCCTCGTCTTTTGGGAGAATAGTTCCAACGGAGGCAAAGCCATCAGAACTTTCTGGCGAAATCTTATGAGGGCACCCGTGCGGTGTCAAGATGAAAACGTCCGAGGTGCAACTCCCGCGAAATGAGCTACTTGAACTGCTCGGGAGATATCGGACGGGCGCCGAACGATTCGTCTTTGTTTCGCCCCCAGCGAGCGCGATGGCTGGAGAAACGACTCTGAATGAGCGGGTTAGATGGCACGCTGCACCAAAAGCAGTGCGTAAGGGGATCCCCGCGGCGCGCGGCGGCCGGCAGTCCGATTCCGCTCTGCGAACCCAGTCCCGCTCTGCGTAGCCGGTTCCGCGCTGCGACTCCGGTTCCGCGCTGCGAATACCGAGCTCGCTCTGCGAAGCAGAGACCCGCTCAGCGTTCGGCGGCGCGATCCCGCTCGGCAGGCGCACCGGCACGGCTTCCAAGCGGCTGCGGGCTTCCGCGCAGGTCGATGCGCAGGAACTCCGGTTCACTTGCGGCCGGCTTGCCCTGCAGCACGCGGATGCCTGCTCTTGCGCCGCCCAGGAAGACGCCCAGGACGAGAGCCGCCAGGATGGCGACGCCGGTGAAGATGGCGATCTCCTGCAGCAGGGTTACCGTCTTCTTGATCTCGGCGTGGAACTCGAGCGGCATGGGCTTGTCATAGCTGAGCTCGGTGTTGAGGTGCAGCCCGGCGAGCAGCTGCTGTGCCTGTTCCGCGGTGAAGCTACCGGAGGTCATCCCGACCAGTGGTCCGATGCGCCGCAGCTTTACCGTGCCAAGGCTTGCCGCGCCTGCGGTGCCGGCCTGCTGGTTGACTGCCTGTTCAATGGCGCGGCCGCGATCGCCTGCGATCTGCGGCGTCGGATAAAGGAGCAGCGTCAGGGTACCTTTGCCTGCTGCGCCAGCGTAGTTCGCGGTAGCTGTTTCGGCGCTTTTGCTCCAGCCGAGGATCTCGGCAGGCAGCACGCCGCCGCTCTGGCGGTAGCTGACCGGGCCGAGGGCGTAGCGCAGGCTGAGCGGCTCAAGACCGGGCTTCGGCAAGAGCGTAGGCAGCAGGGGCGCCAGTCCGCGCCGGCCGCCCACCTTCGGCAGCCCGGTCTGGATGGCGCTCATCAGTGATCCCAGCGCCTCGCCATGCTGCGGGACAGCGGCGCGCACCACGCTGACTCCGCTGAGGAAGAGGATCTCACCGCCGGGCAGCGAGACCGCGGTCGGATTGGTGATGACGCCGGCGAGGGGGCGTCCGCCCTGCCGCAGAAAGGTGTATGCCGCGTAAGCGCCGGTGGCATCGCCGAACTGGTACGCGCGGACCCAGCCCGCACCTGCGGCAGCGCCGGGCGTTCTGACGGCGCGGGTCTCGGTGCGCTTCAAACCATCTTCATCGAGGATTGCAGGCAGTTCGGGCTTGTCGGCAGGTACGTTTGCGGCCGCATCGTCGGCTACCAGCCGGTCATTGGTCGGCAGGAGCGGGGTGGGAGGTCCGACGATGGTGGTGGTGGCCGTCGGCGGAGAACTCTGGGCGACTCCAAAACCTGCAACAATCCCTGCAAAACATACGGAAACCAAGACAAGTTTATTCATCGCGAAGCCCATCAGGATGAGACTACCACCGAGCGGGATAAGTCATCAGGCGTGCGGGGCAGGCACCTTGCCAGGTGGTGCGTCGTCAAAAAAAGGAGCTAGACAAAGCAGGACAGGTTACCCGGGGCGAGGAGTGCAGATGCGGCCTGGTTCAGTCTCCGCGCGAGGCACGCACCACCGGAGCATTGGTGGAGCGGCTGCCCGCGAGGCCGCTTTCATACTTTGCCACCCCGGCGTACAGGCTTTCGGCGACCCGTTCGCGGTAGTCCGGCTGACGCAGCTGCGAGGCGTCCCGCGGGTTGGTGACGAAGGAGATTTCAGCCAGGATCGACGGCATGTTTGCGCCGATCAGGACGACAAAGGGGGCCTTCTTCACCCCGCGGTTCTTCAAGCCTTCGTTGCCGTGCGCGAGCCCGGAGTAGAGCGAGCCTTCGACGTCCGAGGCGAACTCCCGTGATTCGGCGATCTTGTCCTTGAGCGTGATCTTCTTGACCAGGTCGCTGAGCTGGTGGATGGACTGGCCGCTGACGGCGTTTTCACGCGCGGCGACGTCGAGCGCGGTGGCGTCCGAGGTGAAGTTCAGATAGTAGGTTTCGACCCCCCGGGCGGAGGGGTCGTCCGAGCTGTTCGCGTGCACCGAAAGGAAGAGGTCGGCCTGCGCCTTGTTGGCGATGGCGGTGCGGGTTTCGAGCGGGATGAAGGTGTCGTCCGACCGGGTGTAGATGATCTCCGAGCCCAGCCGTTCGTGCAGCAGCTTGCCGAGCCTCAGCGCAACGTCCAGCACAACGTCTTTTTCTTCGATGCCGTCGACGCCGAGCGTCCCCGAGTCGTGGCCGCCGTGGCCTGCGTCGATGACGATGCGGCCGATCCTGAGGCCGAGGGCGCGGATCATGCTGGTTTCCCCGTCGGCGGTGTGATCGGCGGCCTTGGCCGGTGCGGCTGCATCCCCAACGACCGAAGCGTCGGGGTTCTTGAGCGGTCGTTTGCGCCTCTCCCCGGCGGTCGCCGCGGCAGCCGGGCTGGCGCCTGATCCCGGCTTCCCCGGGCCGGTGGCAGCGCTGGGCTTCGCGGTCGGGGCGTCCGTCGCGACGACGCGTCCTGGTGCGTCACTTACCGCGGCTAC
>CAXTUS010000056.1:0-12289 GCA_964247475.1 uncultured Acidobacteriaceae bacterium
TGCAGGCCTGGCAGGCTGCCCGGTCCTGTCGGCATGCACGGTCTTGTCGGCGGCCCCGGTCCTGCCGCGGCTGGCGTTCGGTTCGGCCAAAATCTAGTCTCCTCCGTGGTCCTCCCCGCGCGGTCGGCTGTTGAGCAGCTTGAGCGCAGCGGCAAGCACCTCTTCTACCCTAACCTGCCGGAGCCCGGCCTCGGTGGACTGGTGGCGGCGATGGTCGGTCACGCTCGAAGCATGGCGGATCACCGCCACGTGCGCGCCGGGAAAGTACGGCCCATTGCGCGCCGGGTCGGTCGGCCCAAAGAGCGCAACCGTCGGCACGCCCAGGGCAGCGGCAAGATGCACCGGCCCCGTGTCCCCCCCGATCACCAGCGCAGCCCCCGCGACCAGCGCCATCATCCCCTCGAGATCCGTACGTGCCAGCGTGGCGCAGGAGGTCTCGGCCACATGGTCGGGCGCCCGATACCCCGCCTCGGCGGCATGGCCCGGCTCGCCCGGCTCGGCGGCATGGCCCGGCTCGCATGCATGGCCCGGACGAATCCCGGTGGAGCCGGGCGTGAGCAGCGGCGCGTTGATCAGCACACGGAAGCCGCGCCCGATCAACTCGGTGGCCAGCAGCGAAAAGTTCGGCGCTCCCCACTCCTTCGCGCCCCAGCCCGCCGTCGGGGCCAGGACGATCCAGGGCGCCGCAGGCTGGCTCCGGTCTTCGTGCACTAAAGGCACCGGCCCTCGCACCAGCTGCGCGGGCCTGATCGCCAGCCCGGCCGCAGCACTGACCAGCTCAGCCGCCTGGTCAATCACGTTCCTCCGCCGCAGCTCGACATGCCGGTCATAGAAGAGGGCCGCCGGCAGCTCACGCGGCCAGGCCGGGCCCGTCACCCTCCCGGTGCCGGCAAGCGCCGCGACCATCGCCGAGCGGATCGAACCCTGCAGGTCGATAGCCACCTCGTAGCGCCCGGCCTCAAGCTCCTGCTGCAGCCGGACCGCACTCCGCGCGGTCTCAAGCGACAGCGGACGCCGCTTCCAGGCGCGCGTCGGCACCGCGTGCACCCGGTCCACCAGGTCTGGATGAAGGCCAAGCAGAGGCGCCCAGCGGGGTTCGATCGCCCAGCCGATCACGGCGCGGGAACTTCCTCCGTCGAGCGCGCGGCGCAGCGCAAGCACGGCAGGCAGCGCATGCAGCACGTCTCCCATGGCGCCGATGCGGACGATCAGGATGCGCCGGAAGCCCGATCCCGCCGGCTCCTCACTCACCGCGCAGCACCCCCAGCATCCGGCTCAGCGCAAAGTCGGGAGAGTCGAGCTTGACCTCGAGCGCGGGCGCATGCACCGGGCCGATCGTCTCGAGCAGGGTCAGCCAGTGATCGGAAAACTTCACCAGGTCTTTGGCCGTGGTGTAAAAGCCATCCGCCTGCACCCCTCGCGCTTCGGCAAGGATCCGCTCGATGTCGGAAGGTGTGTACGCATGGTGATCGCCGAAGAGCAGGGTATGCGCCGGCGCCTGTCCGGCCGCGGCCAGCATGCGCACAAAGCCCTCCGGACGCGCAATGCCGCAGAAGGCGAAAGGCCGTGCAAGCGGAGCACTCTCGATCCGCAGCGTCCGGCGGATGATCCAGATCGTGGCCACGCTGAACGCATCGACGATCGAGGTCAGCGCCTCCACCTCCTCTTCGCGCAGGATGACGATGTTGGCGCGGCCGAGCGAGCTGAGCGGCTCGCGCAGATTGCCCGCCGGCAGCAGGGTGTCAGTCAGCTCCTGGGCAGTCAGCAGGACGATCTCGAGATCGCGCGCCAGCCGCCGGTGCTGGAAGCCGTCGTCGAGCAGGTGCCCGGCGCGGTCGCCGGTATGCTCCGCCAGCAGCCCGGCACGAAAGCGGTCGGCCCCCACGTACACGCTCAGACCGGCACGCGCCATCTCGAGCGGCTCGTCGCCAAACGCGGCCGCGGAGCCTTGCGGATTCACCTCCGCCACCTGGTCCGCACCCACGGCGGAGCGGCGCCCGTAGCCCCGCGAAAGAACATCGACCGCGACGCCGTTCTGCTGCAGCAGATGGGCCAGGGCGATCACAACCGGAGTCTTGCCTGCGCCGCCCGCAGAAAGACTGCCGATGCTGATCACCGGACGCGCCAGGTGTTCCACCCGGAAGGTGTTGCGTTCGACGAAGCGGTTCTTCAGGCCAAGGCCCGCGCGATAGAAGGGAACAAGCGGCAGCAGGCACGGACGGCGCACGCTGCTCATGGTTGGCCGCCAGCCACAGGCTCGACCAGGGCAAGCCCCTCCACCAGCCCGGGATTCCGCGCTTCGAGCAGGTCGAGGATCGCCATGCGGGAACGCTCGACGGCCCCTTTCTGCTGCTCGAAGAAGCTCTTCCCACGGCGTCCCATGGCGCGGCCGCGGCTCATCGCCTGGTGCAGCGCAAGGTTCAACCGGGCAGGGTCGACGATCTGAATCGCGTCCGCCGCGCGCATGCCGTCGACGATCTCGCGAAAGTTCTCGTACGAGGGACCCATCAGCACAGGCACCCCGAAGCGTGCCGCCTCAAGCGGGTTGTGGCCCCCCCGGCGCACCAGGCTGCCGCCCACCACGGCAACCGTCGCAATCTGGTAGACAGCGGCAAGCGAGCCCAGCGAATCAAGGATCAGGACCTCACCAAGCCCGAGCGGCCGTGGCGCCTTGATCCAGCTGCTGACGCGAATCGCCGCTTTGCCGGCCAGCCGCACCACCTCGTCGAAGCGCTGCGGGTGGCGCGGCGCGATCATCAGGACGCCGCGGTGGCCGGTCGATACAAGGTGCGCCCAGGCGTCCAGGATCAACGTCTCCTCGCCCTCGAGCGTGCTGCCGCAGACGATCAGCTCGGTCTCCGGAAGGTGTCTGCGCAGCGTACCCACCAGCGCACTCTCGAGCTGGACAGCAGCGTCGTACTTCAAGTTGCCGGTCACCCGCACCCGGCCCTCCGCAACGCCGATCTTCACCAGCCGCTCAGCGCTCTCCTCTCCCTGGACGAGAAAGAAGGCGACCTTCGCAAGCAGCGGCCGCCAAAGCATGCGAAGCCTCAGGTAGCGCGGGAAGGAGCGGTCGGAGATGCGCGCATTCGCCACCACCACGGGCACCCCGAAGCGTTCCATCTCAACCAGCAGGCGAGGCCACAACTCGCTCTCCATCAGGACCACAAGCTTGGGCTTGATCGCCCGCAGATAACGGCGGACGCTCCAGGCGAAGTCAAGCGGGATCAGGAAGACAGGGGATCCGGGAAGCCTTTCGGTGGCAAGTCGAAGCGCCGGCGCGGTGGTGACGGAGACAGCGATCACCCAACCCGGCAGGGATAGCTGAAGCTCGGCAATCAGCTGCTCGGCCGCCAGCACCTCGCCCACCGAGACCGCGTGAAGCCAGATCGTTTCCCGCTCAGCGACAGCGCGGCGAAGGCCTTCAGGCACCAGGCCCAGGCGCCCACCCAGCCCCTCGCGGTAGCGTCCGCTGGTAAGCATGCGCCACAGCCACCACGGCGCGCTGAGCGCGAGCGCGAGTGCCAGCAGAAGGCTGTAAAGGATCATGCTCAAGTGCGCTCACCGTTGGGTTGCTTTACCGTCCGAACCAAGGAAGATGATAATCAACGGATGTATGAAGCTGAAGGTTAAACTCCATCGGGGTGCCGGGCCCGCTACGTTGCTGCTCGCCGTCAGCGCCGTCTCCGCCGTGCGTACCTACGCCTCCGACAAGCCGCGTCCCGCGCCTCCGGTCAACCCCGCGGCGCAGTACACCGTGCACGACACGCATGCGAATGAACACGTTACGATCGCTGCCGAGCCGTGCCTCGACACCAGGGCATGCTCGTTCTTCCGCCTGCCGTACGTGTCGCACGGCTTCGTGCCCGTGCGCGTCATCGTCACCAACGATCGCGACGATGCCCTGAACATGGACGACGTCCGCATCCAGTTCATCCCCGCCGAAGGCGAGAAGGAGCCGGCCGCAAGCGACGAAGACCTGAACCGCCGGCTCTTCGCCATGAAGAACGTGCGCGGGACCAGGATCCCGATCATCGGCATCACCACCCACCCGGAGCCGGTCGACAAAAAGATCCTCAGTGACGATGCAGACTTCGGCTTCGCATCGACCATCGTCCCGCCGCACGCCACGCGCGCCGGGTACGTCTTCTACGACACCCGTTCGCTCGATGAGCCGGTGCTCAAACATGCCGAGCTCTACGTGAAGATGATCCACTACGTGGACGCAAAGAATGTGAAGCACGAACTCTTCGGCTTCACCCTGCCCTTCGACAAGTGGCTGGACGCCCAGCCGAAGCCCGCAGCGAAGAAGCCCCTGCCCGCCGCCTCAAACGACGACGACAGGAATTCTGAAGACAAGAAGCCTGAAGACAAGAAGCCTGACGACAAGAAGCCTGAAGACACGAAGCCCGACGGTAAAAATGACTCGAATTAGGCCTGCGACGGTTGAAGATGTGCCCTTGATCCTCGCCTTCATCCGCGAACTCGCCGCATACGAACGCGAACCGGACGCAGTCGTCGCCACCGAAGCCGGCCTCGCCCGCGATGGCTGGGGCCCGGTGCCACGCTTCCGCTGTGTGATCGCCGAATACGACAGCGAGCCCGCAGGCTTCGCGCTCTTCTTCACCAGCTACAGCACCTGGCGCGGGCATCACGGCATCCGCCTCGAGGATCTGTACGTCACGCCGGCCATGCGCGGGCACGGCATCGGCAAGGCTCTGCTGGTCCATCTGGCGCAGAGAGCGGTGGACGAGGGCTGCCCGCGGCTCGAATGGGATGTGCTCAACTGGAACGCGCCCGCCATCGGCTTCTACCAGGCCATCGGCGCCAGGCCGCTCAACGAATGGACCATCATGCGCATCGCGGACGAGGACCTGCTGGCGTTGGCGAAGACATCAGCAACCGCGTCCTGACGCCGGACGGGCGCCACTTCGTGGAGTGGGAGCGCCGACGCGCGCAAAGCTCTTAGGTAAGCCTCGAATGTTTGTGCGCGCCAGCGCTCCCACCCCACGAAGTGGTCGCCGCCCGCGATCAGGGCGCACTTGCCGTTATCCTTGAGCAATGAAACATGTGCGCGTCATTGGCGGTGGGCTGGCCGGGCCGGAGGCTGCGTTGCAGGCTGCGGCGCGGGGTTGCCGTGTGGATCTGTTTGAGATGCGCCCGGTGCGTTCGACCGAGGCGCATCAGACCGCGGACTTCGCCGAGCTTGTCTGTTCCAACTCCCTGAAGTCCGAGTCTGAAAATACCGCGCCCTGGCTGTTGAAGCAGGAGATGCGCGCCGCGGGCTCGTTCCTGCTGGCCGATGCCGATGCCACCGCCGTGCCTGCGGGGCATGCGCTGGCCGTCGACCGCATCGCATTCTCGGCGCGCGTCCGTGCCCGGCTTCAGGCCGAGCCCAACATCACGATCCATCGCGAAGAGGTGCTGACGCTCGATCCAGATCAGGCGGACCTGACGATCCTCGCAACCGGGCCCCTCACCTCGGCGCCGCTCGCCGAGGCTTTGCAGCAGATCACCGGCGCCGACCAGCTCGCGTTTTACGACTCGATCTCGCCGATCGTCGATGCGTCCACGATCGACATGGACAAGGTCTACTTCGCCGCGCGCTGGGACAAGGGAACGGCGGATTACATCAACTGTCCGTTTACGAAAGAGGAGTACGAAGCCTTTATCGATGCGCTCGCCACGGCGGAGCACGTCGAAGAGAAGGCATGGGAGAAGCTGCAGTACTTCGAAGGCTGCCTGCCCATCGAAGAGACCGCGCGCCGCGGACGGGACACGCTGCGCTTCGGTCCGATGAAGCCCGCTGGGCTCACCAATCCGAAGACCGGCCGCTGGCCTTATGCGGCCGTCCAGCTGCGATCTGAAAATCTCCGCGCGGACTCCTACAACCTGGTGGGCTTTCAAAACCACCTGAAGTTCAGCGAACAGGCGCGCATCCTGCGCATGATCCCCGGGCTCGAGCATGCCAGCTTCCTGCGCTACGGCCAGATCCATCGCAACACCTACATCCATGCGCCGTCGCTGCTGACCGACACGCTCACCCTGAAGGCGCGGCCCGGGCTCATGATCGCAGGCCAGTTGTCAGGGGTCGAGGGCTACACCGAGTCGATCGCCTCGGGCATGCTCGCGGGGATCTTCGCAGCGAAGATGCTCGAAGGCAGGACGCCTGAGCCTGCCCCGCGCGCGACCGCGCACGGTGCGCTCATGCACTACATCACGCAGTCCGACAGCAGGAAGTTCCAGCCCGCGAACATCACCTTCGACCTGCTGCCGCCGCTCGAAGACGAACTGCGCAGGACCATGCGCGACAAGAAGGAGAGGCACCGCGTGCAATGTGAGCGTGCGCTCGAGGCCTGGCGCGCATGGCTCCCGGCGATGCGGATCGAAGAGGCTGTCAGCGCGTAAGTACCGGTTGGGTCATGGCAGGAACCGCTCTGCTGGTTTACCCTTGCACACGTTAGTGGAGAGGAAATCGCACGGATGCAGCGGCTGAGCGCGATCGATGCCATTTCGCCGGCATGGGAACATACACGGGAGCTGCTGTTGACGCCGCGAAGCTGGCGGTTGCTGCTGAAGGTGACAGCGGCTGCGTTCTTTGCGCAGATGGGCGGCTGCAGCACAAGCTTCAGTTCTCCGGGACACTTCCCCGGGCACGCCGGTTCCCAGCTGATTCCACATCTTGAAAGCTCGGCGTTGACGGCGTTCGTCGACACGGCGTTGCTTGCCATGGGCTTCGCCGCCTTGTTGATCGGGCTCGGACTCTTCTACGTGAGCTCGCGGCTGCAGCTTGTGCTCTTTGAAGTGGTGGCGCGGCGCGACACGCGGATCGCTCCCATCTGGCGACGCTACGGCGGCGCCACCTGGAAGTGGATCGGGCTGAAGCTGCTCTTCTGGATGGCCGCGCTGGTATGCCTGGCGCCGTTCTTCGCGCCGTTTGTGCTGCACTTCATCCACAACCTGCCCGCAGCCGGGGATCATGGACCGCAGGGATCGTCACACCTGGTCTTCGTAACTGCGCTCAAGATCGTCAGTGTGTTCCTCGTGGCGCTGCTTGCGTTCCTCTTCTGTTACCTGTTGCTGATGGACTTCGGGATCCCCTCGCTCGCACTCGAAAACACCAGGCTGCGCGAGACGCTGCGCCGGATCGCGCAGCTGGTTCGCAGCGAGCCGGGGCCGGTCGCCCTTTACGTGTTGATGCGCTTCCTGCTGGGGCTCGCCTGGGGCATCTGCGCCTACCTTGCGATCCTGCTCGGCGCGGGCATCCTGTTGATACCGCTTGGCGGCGCGGGTTTGGCACTCTGGGCCGGGCTGCGCCATGGCGGCCCGGCAGCGCACATCGTGATGCTCATCGGCTGGGCGCTGCTTGCGGCGTTGCTCACCCTGGCGGTTGCGCTTGCCTTCATCGTCCTGCTCGGTGCAGGGCTCACGTTTGTGCAGGCGTATGCCATCTTCTTCCTCGGCGGCCGCTACCCTCTGCTGGGGAACCTCATCGAAGCCGGCCCCGGCCGCCCGTTCACGCCTCCGCCCGTCTTTCCTTCGCGCGACGAGATCGAAGACGACGACAGCGGTGGCCCCTCACTGCCGATGAACCCGGCCGTGGCCTAGCAAAGGCAGACGCTGCCTGGAACAGACAATCCCCGCCTGAAACAGGCAATCCCTGCCTGGAACAGGAGATCTCTGCCTGGAACAGGCAACCCCTGCCTGGAACAGGCAACCCCTGCCTGGAACAGGCACATACCCCGTACATCCGCATTCGAAGGCCGGACGGCCGCCTCTACACAGGGTGGACTCTCGGGCGAGCGCAAGCGATCAAGTTCACGCGCAAGCGCCCCCCAAGCAGCCGCCACCATCCGCAATCACGAAGCACCTGCCCCTAGGCTTCCGCCTTCTTCTTGTTGCGCGCCCGGATCTTGAACCAGATCGGCGAGCCGATGAAGCCGAAGGCCTCGCGAATCTGGTTGGCCAGAAAGCGCTCGAAGCTGAAGTGCATCTTGATGTCGCGATCGGTAAAGAGCACAAAGGTAGGTGGCGCCACCTGCGCCTGCGTCATGTAGTAGATCTTCACGCGCTTGTTCATGGGCACGCTCGCCCGCTGGAAATCGACCTGCTCAAGGAACTTGTTCATCTGTCCGGTCGACACGCGCTTGCGCCGCTCCCTCGCCACCAGCTCTACCTTGGCGAAGACCTCGTTGATCGCGCGCGGCCCGTCACCATCAGCCGGCGCCGCAGAGATAAACAGCAGGGGCGCGTAGTCCAGATACTTCAGCGCATCACGCACCTGCTGCGCGTAGACCTTCTGGTCAGCAGGCGGCTTGCCGTCGGTGCGCCCGGTCGTCATCAGGTCCCACTTGTTGATCACGATAATCACGGACCGCCCGCTCTCGTGCGCGTACCCACCGATGTTGGCGTCGATGTTGGTCACGCCTTCCTGTGCGTCGATCACGAGCAGCGACACGTCAGCCGCTTCAAGGTGCTTGCGCGCCATGATGACCGAAAGCTTCTCCGCCATCATCTTGGTCTTGCCCTTGCGCCGGATCCCGGCCGTATCGACAAAGCGGAAGAGGTGCCCTTTGCGCTCGACAATCTCATCGACCGCATCGCGCGTGGTGCCTGCAATCGGTGAGACGATGGCGCGGCTCGAACCCGTCAACGCGTTCAACAGGGTGGACTTGCCCACGTTGGGCCGCCCGATAATGGCCACCTTGGTTTCGCGCGATTCGTACTCGCCATGGGTACGATTCCTGCGGCGCGGCGCCTGCTCGCCGGCCGCCTGCTCACCCTCCACAGGCTCGAACTCCTCCTCAAAGGCGTCGGCTTCTTCCTCGGGCGAAGCCGCGTCGTCTTCGCCTTCATCCTCATCCTCGATGCCGGCTTCGTCGCGCTTCGGCAGCACGGCATAGACCTCATCAAGCAGGTCGCCAATGCCCGAGCCATGTTCGGCCGAGATCATCTCGACGTTCTTGAAGCCGAGGCGCCGGAAGTTTTCAGCCGCCGTCTGCATCTGCTCGGTGTCAATCTTGTTGACGGCAAGGAAGACCGGCTTGCCGCCGCGCATCAGCAGCCGTGACAGCTCAAGATCAGGTGAGGCGAGTTCGGTGCGGCCGTCAACCACCATGATGATGGCATCGGCCTCGTCAAGCGCAACCTGCGCCTGCCTGAAGATCTCGCTCGGGATCAGCGCTTCGTCATCCGGGATCACGCCGCCCGTATCGACCAGCCGCGCCTCCTGCCCCTGCCACTCGATCTCGCCGTAGATGCGGTCGCGCGTGATCCCCGGCTCATCGCCCACAATCGACCGGCGCGAGCCGGTAAGCCGATTGAACAGCGTGCTCTTGCCCACATTGGGCCGGCCGCAGATCGCAATCAACGGCAGCCCCTGCGAGGCGGCATGCTCCATCGTGACAGACTGCTGCAGCGCCAGCAGTTCAGCCTCGCGCCACTCGGCCTCGGGGCTGTCGGCCTTGGTCGTCGTGATGCGGCGGCGCGGGCCCCCGGAGCCCTTGCCCTCACGCTCCTGCGCGGCCTGCTGCTGCGAAGCGGAGCGGAAGTTGCGGCCCGGGGTCGGGCGCGGCTGGCTCGCTTCGGGACTGGGCTGACGGCGCGCCGGCTTTTCCGGCTCGTCCCCCGTGATCGTACGCCTGGCTTCAAACTCCGGAGACCGGCGGGAGACGCGCTTCTTCTCGACCGCGGCGGCTTTCTTTGCAGCAAGTTCCTTGCGCTTCTTCGGATCGACCGCACCGATGCGCGTCGCGCCCGTAGTCGCCGCGGCCTTCGGAGACTTGCCCTTGTGCGGCCGTGTGCTCGCCTGCCGGTGCTTCTTGCCTAAGCGCTTCGCTACCTTCTTCGCCGCCATCGCCCACCCTCTTCCAAGCTTGATTATAGGGACGTACAAACGCATCAGCGTCCGCACGCCGGGTGGAAGCGCTCATGCGCGCTCAAGAAGCGCAAGCGGACTTCGACTTCCCCCGCGCGCCATCGCCTCCACCTCGCGAAGTGGTCGCCGACCCCCCGCTCACGGCGCGCTTCGCTTTGCCTTCGCGATCGGTCCACCCCGGCTCGTGCGCGGCGCTTCGTAGCTCAGGCCGGCGTGGCGTGGGCTCGGGTGGAGCACCTTCGACGCACGGCCGATCTTGCGCATGCGCTCGTCCGCTTCTTCCCACGTCGGCAGCTTCGCCTCGGCCTGGTCCCAGTGCGCCACCGAGGCCTCATCGCACCAGTGCAGCAGGTGCGGCATCGCGCGCTTGTGGTCGCCCGTGATCATGTACCGGCGCATGCTGTCATGGTGATCCCACAGCGTCAGCGTCCAGAACGCCCAGTGCCTGTCGTTCAGCAGCGCGCCATGCTCGAAGCCGGGCGCACGCTTGACCTGGGCAATCGAACGCAGCGTATGAAACGCGAAAAACGGCAGAAACCGCACTGAGCGCAAACGAAGTCGAGTAAGCGAGACGAAGGGCATAGCCCCATCAGAATAGACGCTCACGAGGCAAGCTCAAGCAACGGGGTGCCGCTCCTATGACGTGGGACGGCAGCCCCAGCGTAGGGTGGACGCGCCGTCGCGCGAGATCTGTCGCGCGGGATCTGTCGCGCCAAATCTGTCGCGCGGGATCTGTCGCGCGGGATCGGTCGAGCTGCAAGCCTCGCAGCCCGCGCACTTCAAACGACCCCACCCCCGCGCAGAGGTCGCCGTCCGCGACGAGGACGCAGCCGCGGTCGCTTCGCACTTCGCCCGGGCGACTATCATGACGCTTAGTGTCTTCTGCGCCCGCCATCCCGAGTCCGCCGCGTGCCAAACTGCCTACGCTGCACGAATTTTTCTCGGCGAAAGGAATTCTTTCCCAGTCTTCGCTCAACTTCGAGGTGCGCAAAGGGCAGTACGAGATGGCGACCGCGGTCGAGTCTGCCTTGAACGACAAGCGCCACCTGATCGTAGAGGCCGGCACAGGCACCGGCAAGACGCTCGCGTACCTCCTGCCCGCGCTGCGCTTTGCACGGGAACGCCAGCAGCGCGTCATCCTTTCCACCGGCACCAAGAACCTGCAGGAACAGCTCTACTTCAAGGACGTGCCGTTTCTTGAAAGCCTGCTCGGACCCTTGAACGTCTGCTACATGAAGGGTCGCGCCAACTACCTGTGCAAGCACAAGCTGTACGCGCTGCGGGATTCCCCGCTGCTGAGCGGGCTTGAAGAGATCGAGCAGTTCCACCACATCGCCACGTGGGAGCCGAATACCCTCACCGGCGACCGCGCAGAGCTTAGCCACCTGCCCGAGAGCTCCGCGCTCTGGCACAAGCTCGACGCCAGGACCGAGGCCTGCCTCGGCCAGACGTGCCCTGACTGGGAAGGCTGCTTCGTGACCCGGATGCGCCGCAAAGCGCTCGAGTCCGACCTTGTCATCGTCAACCACCACCTGTTCTTCGCCGACCTGAACATCAAGCAGCAGGCCGCGGACGCGCCCGACGCAGGCATCCTGCCGGCAGCCGGCGCGGTCATCTTCGATGAAGCGCACGAGCTTGAGGACATCGCTTCAAACTACTTCGGCATCGGCCTCACCAACGGGCGCATCGACGAGCTGACCCGCGACACCGAGATCATGCTGCGGGCGAAGCAGGCCTCGTCATCGGCCATCGAAAGTGCGTGCGCGATCCTGAAAGACCGTTCGCGCATGTTCTTTTCCGCGCTCCCGGTCGAGTCACAGCCGATAGGACGCATGCCGTTCGACCACACCCAGCGCGAAAGCTTCCTCGAGTCCGACGGCGACACCTACCTCGGCGCCCTCAACGCGCTCCAGCGGCTCGAAGATGAGCTTGAGCATGTGAAAGGGGTCGAAGAGACCAAGGGCCTGGTCAAACGCACCGCCGACATCCGCCACCATCTCAAGTTTCTGCTCGAATCGGATGATCCCAACACCGTCTTCTGGATCGAGCGGCGTGCGCTCGGCGGCGTCCGCAACCTCGCACGAGGCGGCGCTCCCACCTACAACACGCAGCTGCAGGCCACCCCTATCGACGTGTCGTCGCTGCTCACTGGCTCGCTCTTCGACGCCTACCCGTCCATCGTCCTCACCTCCGCAACGTTGACCGTAGCCAACGGCTTCGGCCACATCACCCGGCGGCTCGGACTGAACCTGGCGCGCGAACTGGTCGTGCCTTCGCACTTCGACTACCCGAAACAGGCTCTCCTCTACCTTCCCCCGAACATGCCGGACCCGCGCGAACCGGACTTTCTGCTGCATGCGTGCGAGCGCATGCGGCGCGTGCTCGAGATCACCGAAGGCCGCGCCTTCTGCC
>CAXTUS010000056.1:12299-20682 GCA_964247475.1 uncultured Acidobacteriaceae bacterium
TCTGCCTCTTCACCAGCTACTCGCAGATGCGCGCCATGTACGAGCGCATGCTCGCCGAGCTGCCGTACCCCCTGCTGCTCCACGGAACCGCGCCCCGGCATGTGCTGCTCGAGCAGTTTCGCGACACCCCGAACGCCGTGCTCTTCGGGACTTCGAGCTTCTGGCAGGGAATCGACGTCCAGGGCGAGCAGCTCTCCTGCGTCATCATCGACCGGCTGCCCTTCGCAGTACCCTCTGACCCGGTCGTCAAGGCGCGCATGGAGGCCATCGAGGCCGCCGGGGGCAAGCCCTTCTTCGACCTCCAGGTCCCGGCCGCGGTCATCACCTTGAAGCAGGGGTTTGGCCGCCTGATCCGTTCGCTCGGCGACCGCGGCGTGCTCATGCTGCTCGATCCGCGCATCCAGCGGCAGCGATATGGCAAGGTCTTTCTCGACTCCCTGCCGCCCTACCGGATCACCGGCTCGATCGACGACGTCGAAGCCTTCTTCCTAAAAACCTGAGCCTCTCCCAGCCGGAGCCTGGCCGGCCTGCTGCTCGGGAGGGCCGCTCGCGCCCCACCTGGTCAACGCGGAGGCGAAGGTTTCAACGGCAATCCACGAGTGCTGTGGAGTGATGCAGCGGAACGGATCAGATGCACCCGCGTCCTCAAAGCCCAGGCCCGCGTCGCCGGATCCTGCATTCGTTCTTTGCCGGGTCAAACTCCTGCCAGCCAGCCCGTTTCCACTCGGGCTATGCTGGAGAGACAGACGACCATGGCGCGCAACCTCTACATCCTGGCCGGTACCCTGGGCTTCTTCGCGCTCGCGGCACTCGCGCTCTCCTTCACCAACGTCGCCCAGCAGCCCGGCTCGCCCGGCGACATGATGCTGTGGCGGACCATGGGCATCGGCTTCTTCGTCCTTGCGCTCATCGTCACCCTCTGCGGCGTCTTCTCGCACCTCTTCGAACAGGCCGAACGCAGGGCGGAAGAAGCCCGCAGAGAGCGCCGCAGACGATCCTCCTGACCGCTTCCCCGTACAATAGAGGGTGTCTGGCAGCCGGTCCGGTTCGAAGTCCGCAAGGCCCCGGCAGCCGGCATAGAAGGGAATCGTCCACCGATGTTTGAGGTAACCGTAGAAGCCGGATTCTCCTCTGGCCACTACCTGCGCAACTATCGCGGCAAGTGCGAAAACCCGCACGGCCATAACTACAAGGTATTCGTGACGCTCGCAGGCGCGGAGCTCGATGAGGCCGGGCTGCTGCTCGACTTCAAGCTGCTCAAGCAGGTCATGCGGCCGATCGTCGACTACCTCGACCACCAGATGATCAACGACCTCAAACCCTTCGACGAGATCAATCCTTCGGCCGAAAACCTGGCTAGGTACTTCTTCGACAACACCGCCACCCAGCTGGACGAGATGACCCACGGCAGGGTCAAAGTCAAAGACTGCACCCTCTACGAGACGGACACAAGCTTTGCCCGCTACTACGAATAAGAACAGGCAATCGCGTCCTGACGCCGGACCGGCGCCACGAAGCGGTCAGCGCCCGCACTCGGGGAGCAAAAGCTTGAGGTACTTCAAAGTCACGCCATGTATCTGATTGAGCTCTACAAGTCCGTGCAGGGCGAGTCCTCCTTCGCGGGGCTGCCCTGTATCTTCGTCCGCTTTGCCGGCTGCAACCTGCGCTGCGCCTGGTGCGACTCCGAGTACACCTTCACGGGCGGCAAGCCCTTCACCCAGGCTGAAGTCATCGCGCAGATCGAGGCGCTCGCGCCCTGCAGGCTGGTCGAATTTACCGGCGGTGAACCCATGCTGCAGGCAAAGGAGCTCCTGCCGTTGATGGACACGCTGCTGGCCCGCGGCTACACCTTGATGATCGAAACCTCGGGCGAGCGCCCGCTCGACCAGGTGCCGCCCGCCGTGCACAAGATCGTCGACGTAAAATGCCCCGGCGCGGGCTCGGCCGCGAACAGCTTCCGCATGGAAAACCTGGCCGCCCTTACCGAACGCGACGAGCTCAAGTTTGTCCTCAGCGACCGCCGCGACTACGAATTCGCGCGCAGCTTTATAGCCGGGCATGACCTGCGGTCGAAGGTGGGCGGCATCCTGCTGAGCCCTGCATTCTCGAAGACCCCGAGCCTGCTCCGCACCACCGAAAACGCGACCCTCGATCCCCGAGCGCTGGTCGAGTGGATGATGGAAGACGGCATCGACGCGCGGCTCTCACTCCAGATCCACAAGTTCATCTGGGAGCCGATCAAAAAAGGCGTCTAGACAGCACCGGCCACGCAGCAGAGCACCCTACGAAGAGGTCGCCGCCCGCGGCGAGGACGCACTTGCCCCCATGCCATCCCAGACCACAAAGATCAAAGCCGTAGTCCTCGCCGCCTTCGAACCCGACTCCGGCCCCGTGCCCGGGGAACTCTCGCACTTCATCGAACGCGAGCGCCTAGGCGAGCGGCTCGAGCTGCCCGCAGCCTACCGGCCCCTCTGGTTCAATCCGCGGTCCTCGATGCTCGCTTGCGCAACCGGCGTCGGCGCACCGCGAGCGGCAGCTTCCGTGATGGCGCTGGGCCTGGATCACCGGTTCGACCTCACCCGCGCCGCGATCCTCCTCACAGGCGTCGCCGGCGCCGATCCCTCGCGCGCCTCGCTGGCCTCCGTGGTGCTGCCGGAGTACGTGGTCGACGGCGATCTGAACCACGAGATCGATGCGCGCGAGATCCCGGCCGGGTGGCCGGACGGCTTTGTCCCGATCGGCAAGTCGGTCCCGTACGAAGAGCCGCTGGCCCACCGTTTCAACGGCGACGACGGCATCGTCTTTCAGCTGGATCGTGCCATGCTGACCCGTGCCCTCGCGGCAGCGCATGCCGTGGAGCTTGCCGACTCCGAAGCCATCACCCGGCGCCGCGCCTTGTTCGACGGCGAGGAGAGCGCGCCCACGATCCTCCGCGGCGATGAGCTCGCGTCCTCGACCTTCTTCCACGGCCGCCTGATGAGCCAGCGCGCCGCGCGCTCGGTCGCCTACCAGACCCGGGGGCGAGGACACTATGCCATCACCGCCATGGAAGACGCAGGCATGCTCTCCGCGCTGCGTGGTCTTGCGGCTGCCGGACGTGTGGATTGGGCGCGCATCGTGATCGCGCGCGGCGTCTCGAACTACGACCGGCCGCGTACCGGACTCACGGCGGCCGAAAGCCTCGCAGAGACCCGCGTCGCCACCGACTCAGCCTACCGGCCCGCGCTTGAGAACGCCTGGCGGATCGGCAGTCGGCTGCTGCTGCTCTAAACCAAAGCTGTCGCCTCGCCCCAAGGGAGCCGGGGAGCCGCATACCCGCATACCCGCACCCACCGGCGCCCTTGGCCTCTCGCCTCTCGCGATCACCGGCGTCCCTGCCCGGTGTCCGGCTAACTGTCCCGATCAGGCCTCCTCGGCCTTGGTGTACGTCCGGTCGCGCCAGCTCACCGGCGAGCCCGCCAGCTTGCGGATCAGCGCATACCACTGCACCCCCAGCAGCACGACGATCCCGGCCGGATGCAGCAGCGCGCTGCGCCAGTCCTGGCGGAAGCGCCACGCCGCCAGCACGCGAGGCAGCCACGCAAAGAAGAGGCTCAACAGCAGAAGCAGGCCCGGCAGATAAAGCTCCCTTGAGGGCTGAGCGATGAATGCAGGATGCCAGGACGCCAGCCAGGCCGTGTGCGCGTTGAAGAGCACTCCAACAGCGACCGCCAGGGCACAGACAAACGGCAGCACCTGGCCAAGTATCAACAGGATCGACACCGGTACGATCCGCGCCGGCGCCGCAATCCCTTCCACCGCATTCTTGGCCAGCCCGCTCCACACCTGCGCCGCCGACGTGTACATGCGGCACGTCGCAAGATGCGTGATATCGGCAAGATCCGTGCGCAGCCCATGTTCGCGAAACAGCTTCGGCAGCCGCAGCCCGTCATGCATCGTCAGCCGGATACCGCTATGGCCGCCGCACCGGAAGTAGTCCTCGCGCCGCGCCATCATGAACTGCCCGCACCCGGCAGCAAACGCTGGATCGGTCCCCAGCCGCATCCGTGCGATCGGCAAAAAGCCCAGCAGCACGAAGTGGATCAGCGGCAGCAGGAGCCACTCGAGGAACGTCCCCGTCACCTGCCGCGGAAATCCGCTCACCAGCGCACTTCCGCTGCTGTCGAGAAACCCCGCCATGCGCGGAAGGCAGTCCGGCGCCAGGCGGACATCCGCATCGACAAAGCAGAGGACAGGCTGGCGGGCCGCCCGGGCAAGCGCCCAGCAGGCATGCTGCTTCCCGTTCCAGCCCGCAGGCAGCGGCGGAGCCTGTTCAAGCCGCACCCGCGGGTCCCGCTCCGCAAGCGCACGCACGATGGCCGCGGTGTCGTCGGTCGAGCCGTCATCCATCACAATCACTTCGAAGACCGCATCCCGGCTGCCGAGAACAGCACGCAGCGCATCGCCGATCCCCGCAGCCTCGTTGCGCGCCGGGATCAGGACCGACACCGCTGGAGGCGGCGTGGCGACCCCGCCGGGATCTAAGGCGCGTGGATTCGCGAGTGCGCGTGAGTCCTGGTCTGCGCGAAGGTCCGCGAGTGCGCGTGGCTCCGCGTAGTAGCGCAGGTTCACCACGAACAGGATCGCCGGCACCAGGGCGCAGAAGAAACAAAGAATGGCGAGCGCCACCAGCCAGGTTGCAGGCGTCATGAAGCGTCTTGCTGCGGATGCGGATGCGGATGCGGATGCGGAAGCGGATGCGCTGCGGCAGGCGCCGTAAGCGGCGCGGCCGGCATGTGGTCAGGCACGAAGCTGCGCCCGCGCAGTCGCGCCAGGGCACGCTGGCCGAGCGCATAGAAGCCACCCGTGCCCGCGCGGCCGGTATGCAGCACCGCAAAGGCCGCAGGGTCGCGTGCGATCGACATGCGCTCAAGAGCTTCCATGGTTTCAAGCAGCGCGGCCTTCAGCCGATCCTCGGTATCGGGAGCCATCCCGTCGACGAACACCGGTTCCCCGAAGTGCAGCAGGGTTTCAGGCATCCGTTCATTCCAGAACGCATACTCGATCGCAAGCGGCAGCACTGTGCAGCCTCCGCGTACCTTCCCGGCGAGTGCCGCAAGGCCGGGCTTGAAGACCAGCGGACGCTCGCGCGGATCGACAAACCTGCCCTGCGGCGTGATCCACAACACCCCGCCCCCGGCCAGCAGGTCAAGCCCCGTACGCATAAAGCGGGCCGCGCCGCGAATGCTGTTCAGGTCCACCCCGAAGATGCCGATCCGCTTCAAAATGCCGTAGCGCTCCAGCGACACGGCATCCATCGGCGCGAAGTGCAGGCGGCCTGGCATCAGCTTGTGCGCCAGCAGCACCGACACCATCGGGTCCCACCACGAGCTGTGGTTCGCATAGACGATCAGCGGCCCCTGCCCGGCGTGCGCCAGCCGGTCCCCGTGCGAGATGCGAACCGCGCGGAAGTGCCTGCGGAAGTAGCCGCGAACAATGCGCCGAAAGAACGCGAGAGCAAGCTTCGAGATGTGCGGCGCGTCCATGTTTGGCTATCTTAGTCTTGCCCCGGCTGCAACGCAGCTCAGGCGACCGCGTAGGCCTCGCGCTCCTTGCCGGCACCGATCGCAGACCCTGCATCCTGGTCGAGCGAATCGGCCGCGATCCATCCCGACATCATCACCATCGGCATCCCCGGGCCCGGGTGCGCGGCGCCGCCGGCCAGGTACAGGCCCGCGACCTCCTTCGAACGATTTGCCGGCTTGAACGCACCATTGAAGACCCCATGCGAAGAGATCCCGTAGATCGCGCCGTTCAGCACCCGGTAGCGCTCGTGAATATCCTGCGGCGTAAGGTGCCGCTCAAACACAATCCGGTCTTCGATATCCTCAAGCCCCGCCGTCCGCTTCAGCTTGTCGAGGATCACCTGGCGATACCCGGGGAACATCTCGTTCCAGTCCTGGCCCTCGCGCAGATAGGGCGTGTGGACCAGCACATAAAGCGCCTCGCCCCCTTCGGGCGCGCTCGCCGGATCAGTCGCAGCCGTCGCCGCCAGGTAGCAGGTCGGATCGGGCGCCGGGATGCCAAGCTCGTAGATCGCATGGAACTCCTCATGCGGATCGCGCGAGAAGACAAAGTCGTGGTGCGCCAGGTGGTCATAACGCTTGTTCAGCCCCAGGTAAAGCACCACGCCCGAACACGCCGGCTCATAGCTGCGCTTGTGCTCGAAGTGGCGCGCCGCCGGGGTGTTGGCCAGCAGCTCGCGATGGGTGCGGACCGCGTCTTCGTTCGAAACCACCGCGTCAAACGCGAAGCGCTGGCCATCGGTCGTCGTCAGCCCCGTCACCCTGCCCTGCGCAGTGTCGATGCGCGCCACGTCGGTCGACGGATGGAAGGCGACGCCGAGCTCCTTGCCCAGCTTGACCAGGCCCTCGGGCACCGCGCGTGTTCCGCCCATCGGGTACCAGATCCCCTCTTCCATCTGCATGTGGCCGATCGCGCACAGGATCGCAGGCGAAGCGTCCGGCGACGACCCGACATACTGCACAAAGTGGTCGAGCATCTGCGCCGTGTTCGGGTCGGGGATGTTTTCGCGAATCACCTGGGCCACCGTCTTGCCAAGCCGCATCCTCATCACGTCGCGCAGCACCTTCAGATCGAACGCACCCTTCACGTCCATGGTGTCGCGCATCGAGCCGATCGACCGCCAGAAGAAGAACCGGTCAGAGATCGAATGCAGCTGTTCCGACTGCTCCAGAAAGTTCAGGTAGCCCGCCCCCATCCTGGGCCAGATCTTCTCAAGCGCCGCCGCCATCTCCTGCGCGTTGTCGCGCAGGTCGATCTGCGTGCCGTCCTCAAAGAAGCAGCGCCACTGCGGATCCAGCCGCACCATCGGGATGTAGTCCTCGAGCTTGCGGCTCGCCTCGTCAAATATCTGGCGCAGCACCGAGGGCTGGATCAGGATCGTCGGCCCCATATCAAAGCGGAAGCCCTCCTCGGCAAGCTGTGCCGCCTTGCCTCCAAGCCATGGATTCTTCTCAAATACCGTCACCTGGTGACCGCGTGCAGCCAGGGTGCAGGCCGCTGACAGCCCGGCCAATCCGCTACCGATTACGCCTACCTTCATTGCTTCTCCTGTAACTGTTTACTTCAGTTGCTTCACTGCGTTGGCGATCTTCTGGATGCCCGCCAGGCGTGCCGGCCAGCCCGCCGCATGACCGAGCGCGGCGACCCCCTGGAAGAGCTGTTCATGCGCCGGAGTGGTCGGCGCCAGGTGCCGGTAACTTCCGCCGCGGCGTGCCGAAACCGTACGTACCGCGGTCATCTCAAGCAGCCCCTCGGCCCCGCGCGTAGCCCCGAAGCCGCTCGCCTTGCGCCCGCCGAACGAGACGCGCGGATCGGCCGTAGGAACAATGATGTCGTTGATCAGAACCGTCCCCACCACCAGGTGCCCCGCCAGCACTCGAGCCTCGCGCTCGTCCCCGAAGATCGAGGCCGTCAGGCCAAACGGGCTCGCGGCCTCAAGCGCCAGCGCGGAGTTCACATCGGCTGCGTGGAGGACCGTCAGGACAGGAGCAAAAAGATCGGTTGAAGCGAGCTCCATCTCCGGCCCGCCGTCGCGGATCAGGATCGGCCGCATGGCATCGCCGGCAAGCTCGCCCCGGACATCGGCCCCCTTCGCCCTCGCATCCACCAGCAGCCCCTTCACCTGCTGCCGGGTCTGGTCTGAGACGAAGACCGGCTCCATCGCGGCAAACCGCTGTTCGAGCGCCTCGAGCAGACCCTGATACCCCGACCGCTCGCCGATCAGCATCAACCGGCGCGGCGCCATGCAGGTCGCCGAACCGTTCAGCCGCATGCCGAAGCACAGCGCCGCAACTACATTCTCGACCTTCGCCGAAGGCAGCACAAAGACCGCGTCGCAGCCCGAAAGCTCAACCACCACCGGGATCGAAAGGTCGGCGGCAAGGTGCTGAACGGCGCTCCCCGCAGCCGCCGAGCCGGTAAAGACGATCTTGTCCGGACGCCGCTCAATTTCAGTCGTCGCGCTCCCGACCGACTCGTCCGTAAGCCTCAGCAGGCCAGACGGCAGCCCCGCTGCCGTGCACGCGTCGGCAAAGATCTGGGCCGGCGCCAGGCCCCCGCGCCCCGGCTTCCACACCACCGCATTGCCCGCCGCAAGCGCCTGCAGCGTCTGCACGCCCGGCAGGAAGAGCGGGTAGTTGGCCGGCGCGATCACCAGCACCGTGCCGAAGGGCACGCGTTCCACCGTGGCATCGACACCCGCCAGCCAGAAGGGAAGACCTCGCCGCCCAAGCCTGCGGGGAGCCAGCAGCCGCGCCGCCCCACGTTCGAGAAACTTGCAGGCCGCAAGCAGAGGCAGCACTTCGGCGGCCATGCTGTC
>CAXTUS010000057.1:0-20065 GCA_964247475.1 uncultured Acidobacteriaceae bacterium
GTGGTGTAAGGCGCAAGAATCACGTTCGCTTGCAGGTGCACGCTCACAATAATAAACCACGCAGCTTCTTCTGCTGAAACTGCGGTCCCCCCCCCCACCCCGCGCATGGTCGAAGGGCCGCGTACCGATGGCACGGGGTCCTATCGAGGACCAGCCGAAACTCTGCTGTCCACCGCCGACGCTTTTGTATGCGGAAGGTTTTGCCTGGTTTGGCCGCCGGCCATGGATGTGAATCGTTTCGCGTGCGGGTACAATCAGATTGGCTGAAAGCCTCAGGGGGACGAAACACATGTATCCAGAGATTATGGTGATTCCGATGCGCGAAGAGCTTACCCGCGCCGGCGTAAGTGAAGCAAGAACCGCAGCAGATGTTGATACCGCCGTTGCCAAAACGGGAACCACGATGCTCGTCGTGAACTCCATCTGTGGCTGCGCGGCCGGTAAGATGCGTCCCGGCGTCCGTCTCGCCATGCAGCACACCACCAAGCCTGATCATGCGGTCACCGTCTTCGCCGGTCAGGATCGTGAGGCGACCGAGAAGGCGCGTGGCTACTTTGGCGGACACCCACCCACATCGCCGGCAATCGCCATTCTCCGCGACGGGCAGCTGGTTTACCTGATGCAGCGTTCAGCCATCGAGACCTCGACCGCGCCCGCGATCGCCCAGGAACTTGCACGCGCTTTCGATACGTATTGCGCAAAGACGACAGCTTAGGCCGACCGCCTTCGCTTACCGTCAAGCAGGCGCACCTTGAGTGTCAAGGTTTCCCGATTCTGCCCAGCCAGCACCAAAGGGTGGACCGCTCCAGCGGTCCACCTTTTTTCCGTTAACCTCCCCGCTCACCGCCCTCCCTCTTCCGCCGATGAACTCCTTAATCATGAACAGCCTACCCACCAGCATCGCTCAACCTCAGCCCTGGGCCGAAGACGTGCTCTCCGGAGACGGCGTGGCGGTACGCCGGCTCCGTCTGCAGATATCCCGCATCGCACCTCACTTCCGCACAGTCCTCGTGACCGGTGAGTGCGGCGTCGGCAAAGACACGGTCAGCCGCGAACTTCATCGGCTGAGTGGCACGGAAGCCGCCTCCGGTCCTTTCCAGCGAATGGACATCGCGGCCTTCGCTCAGGGGAACCAGCCGGTAGAGCTTTCTGGCATGCTTCTGCTGCGAGGAATTGACCGCCTGCAACCAGGCCTCCAGGAGAAGGCGGTGCTCGGACTCCGATCGGTTCAGCGTGTCCTTCGCATCGTCGTCACCAGCGAATGTGAGCTTCGCCTGTTGCTTGCCTCAGGCCGCATGCTGCAAAACCTTGCCTCCCGTATCGGATCGCTTGAGATCCGTGTGCCGCCCATGCGAGATCGCGCCGACGACCTTGCACTGATCACTACCAACATGCTTCGCCGCAGCCAAGCATGTGGCAGAATCGGCGCCGAAACGCTCGAGGTTCTCAAGCAGCACAGTTGGCAGGGGAACTTCAAGGAGTTGTGGGACGTGGTCCAGCACGTATCGCGCATCGAAGGCGACATTGAGCCACGGCACCTGCCGAAGCTGGTACCGCGCGTTGTGGATCCTGAGGCCGGGGCGCGCCTGGACCGGGTCATGCAGCGGCACGTCTTTGAAGTCCTCGAACGCTGCAAGGGGAACAAGCTCCGAGCAGCGGAACTGCTTGGCATCAGCCGGTCTACGCTTTACCGTATGCTCGATGCGGCAGTCGAACAAGGTGCAGAAAAGACGACTGAGGCGGCACTCGCTCTGATCGAACGCCAGGTGCGTGAGGGACCGGTGACGGAGCGTCGTGTGGCCCTGGGGTAAAACTCCCTGGCAGCCTGGCAGACAAGCCTGCGTCTGCTGTCATCCAGGGCAGACGCGCGTCACTACGTTTGGGCACGTTATCGCCTGGTGCGAGCCAGGCGCTCATTTAGACTTCGGCCATGAAGCTTTTCGCGGTTCCAGACTCCACATCGCGGCTCAGAGTCATGCTCCTGCTCGGCGCCACGGTCCTCGTTTCAAGTGTCGCACCCCTCTCAGCAACCCGGCTCTTATCTGCCCAGGCGCCCGCAACCAGCAGCTCGTCCGGTACGCTCGACTCGCTGTTCAAAGAGATGTGGGAGGCCAGACTCAGGGACTCGCCGGAGTTTGCTTCTGCTATCGGGGACAGGCGTTACAACGACCAGCTTTCGGACCTTTCGCCCCGGGCTGTGAACGAACGGCTCGCGCGTAGCCGTGAGTTTCTCGCCCGTCTTTCGGCGATTGATGTTTCGGCGTTAGCGGATCAGGAGAGGCTCTCCGCTGAACTGATGGAGCGACAACTGATCGAGCAGGAAGAAGCCGGTCGCTTCAAAGAGTGGGAACTCCCAATCAACCAGTTCCACGGGATCCATTCAGACCTGCCATCCGAGGTTGTCGACTGGCCCTTTGAGACGGTCAAGGACTACGACGACTACGTCTCACGGCTGAAGAAGATGCCCGTCCAAATTCGCCAGGCAACTGAGAATCTAAACTCCGGGATTGAGGACGGGCGGGTACAGCCCGCTTACCTCATGGAAAAGGTCCTCAAGCAGACCGAAGACATCGGCGGGCGAAAACCGGAGAACAGCCCGTTTGCGCTTCCGCTGAAAAAGTTCCCCGCCAAAATACCCGAAGCCAGCCGAAAACGGATTACGGAAGATGTCCTCAACGCCATCCAGGACGACATCACCCCCGCCTATGCTCGCTTCGCGCGCTTCCTCCGTTCGGTTGAAATTCCGGCTGGCCGGAAAGAACCCGGCATTTGGGCTACGAGAGACGGCGACGCCTATTACGCTTTCTGCGTCCGACGCTCGACGACCCTCGACAAGACTCCGGCTGAGATCCACCATATCGGCATCGACGAGGTGAAGCGCGACGAGACCGAGATGCTGGCAATCGTCAAAAAGCTTGGCTACCCAGACATCAGAACCTTCAGCGTCGCCATGGTCAAGGATCCCAGGCAGCATCCCACTTCAAAGCAGGATCTCCTCGATCGTTACCGGAGATACGAAGCACAGATGAAACCGAGGCTCCCTGACCTCTTCGGCCGCCTGCCAAAGGTGCCGCTTGAGGTTGTCGAGATGCCCGAATACCTCGGCAAAGATCAGGCCGCGGCCTGGTATGCCGAAGGTACCGCCGACGGGTCACGTCCCGGGCGCGTCAACATCAACACCTACAATTTTGAGGGCCGGGCCATCGCGCCGATCGAAGCCGTCGCCTACCATGAAGGCATCCCGGGCCATCATCTCCAGCTTTCGACAGCCCATGAACTGACCGGCCTCCCTGAGTTCCGCAAGTACGAAGATTACACCGCCTTCGTCGAGGGCTGGGCGCTCTACTCCGAACGACTCGGCAAGGAGATTGGCTTCTACCAGGACCCTATCAGTGACTATGGCCGACTGGAGGCGGACATTTGGAGGGCGATCCGGTTGGTAGTCGACACAGGCGTCCACTCTCAGCACTGGACACGTCAACAGATGGTCGACTACTTCCACGCACATTCCGCGATCGACGAAACCAACGTTCAGGCTGAGGTCGACCGTTACATCGCGTGGCCAGGACAGGCACTTGGCTACAAGATGGGGCAGCTCAAGATCCTGGAACTCCGCGCCAAGGCGAAGACAGCCCTGGGTCCAAAGTTCGATCTAAAAAGCTTCCACGACGTCGTGCTCGACAGCGGCGCTCTCCCTATGGACGTTCTTGAGCAAAGGGTCAACGCGTGGATCAAAAGCAAGAGCCTGGGCATGTGAGTTGAATCTTGGGAGCAGCTTATGCTAACGAGATGGATCATCTTCACCCAGAGAAGATAGACAAGATGGGGATGCCCGCAACTTGCGGACACCCCATCTTCAGCTGCTAAATCTACGATGCGTTCGAAAGTGCTTCGCCAAGTTCCTTGATGTGGGCCGAGGTGGCCGAAGTCCCATCGCCAGCTACTGCGATTGTGTCCTTGCCGAGCTTCTGAACCAGGCTCTTGATCGCCTCTCCGTCGAGTTCTTTGGCGAGCAGGAGCTTCTTCAGCTTTCCTAGATCCTGAACCACCTTCTTCACGCCGTCATGATCGTGCTTAGAAAGGTAGTCCTCCCATCCCTCGATGTTGGTGGTTGCCTTGTCAATCGTGAAAGCCTGCGCGCCCTCCTTGAGGGCCTTCAGCGTGGTCTCAAAACGTGTGGTCGACATGGTTAAAACTCCCTTGGGTAGACTGCACCGGGCTAGGTCCCGCCTGATTGCACTTCCACATGGATGCCTTCCGCAGGGTACAAACGATGTGAAAAGACGTCGCTTTGAACGACACGCAAAACTGACGCCGGGTCCTGCCATGAGAGGACAGAGAGCCGAGTCTCGCCTGCATAGTCTGGCGGCACCCGGAAGCATTGCGTGGAAAGACCATCTGGTAGCCTTTCTGCATGACGACGCCCGACACCTACGAAGAAATCAAGCTGCCCGACCCTGTCATGCCCGGCCTGAAAGTCGCCGTCCTTGGTACCGGCAAGATGGGCGGCATTCTGCTCCAGGGATTTCTTAAAAACAACCTGCTGGCACCGGATCAAATCGCCGCGACGGTGCAGCATCAGGATCGCGCCATCGCCCTGTCTGCCCAGTTCGGCGTCAACGTCACCACCAACAATCTGGCCGCCACCGAATGGGCTGACGTCATCCTTCTCGGGGTCAAACCTGTACAGGTCCCGGCGCTGCTTGCCGAGATCAAGCCAGGCCTCCGCGCATCGAAGCTGCTCATCTCATTCGCAGCCTCGGTCACCATCGGCGCTATTGAAGAAGGCGCGGGCTGCGAGCTTGCGGTCGTTCGTGCCATGCCCAACACCCCGGCGATGATCGGCGCCGGGGTCACGGCCTTGTGCGCGGGCCATCACTGCCCCGCTCGGCAGATGGGTGTTGCGCAGCGCATCTTTGCGACGGTTGGTCGGACAGTGGTCGTCGATGAGAAACACATGGATGCCGTGACGGGACTGAGCGGATCCGGCCCAGCGTTTCTCTATATCATTATCGAAGCGCTGGCCGAGGCCGGAGTCAACGTTGGCCTGCCCCGCGATGTCGCTACACTCCTGGCTGCGCAGACGACGCTTGGCTCAGCTCGCATGGTGCTTGAGACCGGCTACCATCCCGCGCTCTTGAAGGACCAGGTCACGACGCCTGCCGGGTGCACCGTCGATGGCATCCTCGAGCTTGAGGAAGGCGGACTGCGGGTGACACTGATCAAGGCCGTAAAGCGCGCCACGATGCGCGCTAAAGAGCTTGCCGCTGGGAGGTAGTGCAGGCCCGCCTTGATCGTCGACTGGTGCCCAAAGCCCAGTAGTTCCTGCTGGAACCAATGGATCGGTGCGACTTGCGAAGGGATTGCTTGTAGACGATCGATCTCTCCGGCCGCAGCCATGGGTACGTTGATGTCACCAGCGAATTCTAAGCGGCAGGACTTGATTCTATGTCTTTCCTCACTACGAACAAAGCTGTCAAAGCGCTTCTTCTCGTGTGTTTCAGGTAAACGGTCAGATCCTGCACTCTGGATCGGAGGTTTGGCACATGGAATCGCAGAAACATGCCTCGAACTGTCTACTGAAAAGAGTCAGTTGCAAGGCTTCTAACCTTTTGTTGCCAGAAGGTCAACCGAAGGACCTGAGAGCAACTGAAACAAAGATGCGGCGCGGGACCGTGCTTGTTCTTGATGCCTCGTCAACGCCGCATACGAACCTGGCGATGGAGTGGCACTCCACAGGCTTGTGCAGATCAGACCGCTGAGTTCCCTGCCCTCTCTGACTTGGTTCGGTGCGCTGACCTGATTGAGTTCGGGATCATCCGCCTGTTTTCATTCCCACTACAACCCGCGAATCAGCTGCGGCTACGGCGCATAGAATCAAAAGATGGCAACCGTGACCACTCCGCTCCTGCTGACCAGCCGCACCCGGTGGGTCACACGCTTCGCGTGGGTCACACTTGGCTACTTCATCTTCGTCGTCCTGCTCGGGGCGGTGGTCCGCGCGACCGGCTCGGGTGGAGGATGCGGCTCGCACTGGCCGCTGTGCAACGGCGACTTCTTCCCGCATCATCCGCGGCTTGCCACCGTAATCGAGTTCACCCACCGCTCGACCTCTGGCGTCTGTACGTTGTTGACTCTAATTCTCGCCGTGTGGACCTTTCGCCGCACGCGTCCTGGCCACCGCGCACGAAAGGCGGTGCTCTGGTCGGCCTTCTTCCTGTTCGCTGAGGCCCTGCTGGGTGCCGCGCTCGTGCTGCGGCACTGGGTAGAGGACAACACCTCGACTGGCCGCGTGATTGCCCAGTCCATTCACTTCACGAACACCCTCTTGCTGATGGGTGCGCTGACGCTCACCGCATGGTTCCTGCGGGATGGCCGGCGCGCGGATGGTACAGCCGATGCTGAACTCAGGTATGGCACACGAGGCGCTGCCTGGCTCGCAATTGCAGCCACCATCCTTACCGGAGCTACCGGGTCGCTCGCAGCGTTGGCCGACACGCTCTTCCCCTCACCCACGCTCCACGCCGCGCTTCTGGCCGACTTCGCTGCAAACGCGCCAGTACTGGTCCGCATGCGCTGGCTGCACCCGGCAGCAGCCGTTCTGAGTTTGCTTGCGGTCATCTTGCTGATCCGCGCGCAGCAGGCCGCGGATCGCGTAAGCCTCAGTGTTCTTGCTCTGCTCGGCTGCCAGTTTGTCCTGGGCGCGATGGACGTGCTGCTGCTCGCGCCCACCTGGATGCAGGTCCTGCATCTGCTCAGTGCCGACCTCTATTGGGTGGCGCTCGCGATCCTCGCAGGCCGCATCATCTGGCCTGGGTTCCTCGTTCCACTACCGACCGAAGCCCGTGTTCCGCCGGCAGTAGTGATCTAGGCAGTTCGCCAGAATCAACGTAGTGATCGTGGTCATGAGCCCAGGAACGGCAAAACCCTGCACGCACTCCGTTATCAGGAGGCAATTGCAGGGTTCACCGAGGTGTCTCCTCTGAGTAGCGAGAGCCTACTGGTGGGACGCATCCTGCGAGTTGGCATGCGGATCGAGCGTCTTCTTTGTCTTGTGCAACGCCTTCTTCACGCCATGCTTGGACTTGCGATAAGCCTTCTTCGTTCCCGCCTTGGTCTTGTCATAGCCCTTTTCAGTGCCGCTCTTGATGCCGTTGCCCGCATCCTGCGCGGCATTTTTCGTCTCATGCCCGGCAGACTTCATGTCCTGTTTTGCTTCCTGAGCGAACGCGACGCCGGCAGAGGCGCCGACGGTGAGAACAGCGGCAAGTGCCAGGCTGCCTAGCTTCGAGATGCGAGAGTTCATTTCTTCTCCTTGTGTTCTATCCACGATTTTGTTGACCAGATGCTCGTGACCACCTGAGACACCGCGGCGAAAGCATCGGCGCCCGGCCCTTGTCCATGTAGATTCTACTTCACTTGCTGCGGTTGTTAAGGAGATCAGAGCAAGTCGCATACGCTCTCAGCTATAGTGTTTTTGGTCGAGGTCTATGGCCACTTCTACCTTCAGCGTTATATAGTTGCAGCGGCTGTCAGAAATCGTTTTCCTGACGCTCCTCTCTAATCCAGCTCAAAAGATCGTCACCACCATAGCCGCCGCGGCGGTACTCCGAACGAGGTCCTGTTCTCATGCATGCTCTGCCCGCCTTGTGGCTCTTCGCCGGCCAACTGACGCACCTGGCCGCGGTCGATATCCTGATCCTCGCGCTGTACTTCGCGCTGGTTGTCTTCATCGGCTTCTACGTAAAGGGCTCCACCAACACCAGCGAAGAGTTCTTCCTGGCAGGACGTGAGATGTCGGCCTGGATCGCCGGGCTCAGCTTCGTCTCCGCCAACCTGGGATCACTTGAGCTGATGGGCTGGGCCGGCTCGGCCTACCAATATGGCATTCTGGCTACGCATTGGTACTGGATCGGCGCCATCCCGGCAATGCTCTTCCTTGGCATCGTTATGATGCCCTTCTACTACATCTCGAAGACGCATTCGGTTCCGGGCTACCTGCACCTTCGGTTCGGTGAAGGCGCGCGCGCATTGTCCGCCGGCAGCTTCGCTCTGATGACCATCCTGATGTCGGGCGTAAACATGTACGCCATGGCGGTTGTGATGCAGACGGTGCTCGGCTGGAACATCACGTTCTCGATCTGGGTAGGTGCGGGGACCGTCGCACTCTACGTCATGCTCGGAGGCCTGCGCTCGGCCATCATCAACGAGGTGCTGCAGTTTGTGCTGATCTGGGCCGGAGCCGCCATGATTCCGATCCTGGGCTTGATCGAAGCAGGTGGCTGGAGCAATCTCAAGAAGCAGATCGCAGTTAACGTCGGCAACGCCAGCTACACCCACATGTGGTCGCAGCTTGGCCACTTTTCGGACAACCCGATGGGCGTGCATTGGACTGGCATCGTCTTCGGTCTCGGCTTCGTCATCAGCTTCGGATACTGGACGACCGACTTCCTTGTCGTTCAGCGCGTGCTCAGCGCCAACAACCTCCGCGCTGCCAAGATGGCGCCGGTCATTGGTGCAGCCTTCAAGATGGCCGTCCCGTTCATCGTCATCGTACCCGGGCTGCTTGCGCTCTCGGTCCTCAAAAACGCTGATGGGAGCATCATGCACCTGGTTCCGGCGAGCGTCGCCAAGGTCACCGGGCAGCATAGCTTCGACGACGTTCTGCCGCTGATGCTCATCCGCTACTGCGGTCCTGGTCTGCTGGGGCTCGGCATCACCGCGCTTGTTGCCGGTTTCATGTCCGGCATGGCCGGCAACGTCAGTGCCTTTTCGACCGTGTGGACCTATGACATCTACGGCGCTTTCATCAACAAGAAGGCTTCCGACAGCCACTACGTCGCCATGGGCCGCTGGTCGACGGTGATCGGCATGCTGGTCTCGATCATGACGGCTTACCTGGTCATGAACGCCAACTCCATCATGGACTACGTGCAGGCGTTGTTCAGCTTCTTTGTCGCGCCACTCTTCGGGACGGTGATCCTGGGTATGTTGTGGAAGCGGGCTACCAAGGCGGGTGGCTTCTGGGGACTTACGGTCGGAACTTTCTCGTCGATTGCCATGTTCATTTGGGTTCAGACCAACGCCGGCGCCCTGCGCTATATCGCCATGAGCCCGGATGCGAAGCCGATGGCAGAGAACCTCTACCGTGCGCTTTGGAGCTGGATCATCTGTGTCATCGTGACTATTGCTGTCTCGCTTGCGGGCAAGCCAATGCCTGAATCAGAGCTCGCAGGGCTGGTCTACGGCGTCACTCCGATCCCCGACGATGGGGCCACCACGATCTGGCAGAAGCCGATCTTCTGGGCAGTGGTGGTGATCGTCGTCTTCTTCATCCTGAACCTGATCTTCTTCTAAGCCTCTTCTTTGCAGCATCGAACCGAACGGAGTCTAAGTCATGGACGAATCAATGGATCCAAAGCCGCACCCGCACGTTGAGTCGCTGTCGAAGCCGGCGCACGACGTGCCTGTCGACGCACACCCAAGTGAGAGCCTGTCAATCTGGTTTTTTTGCGGCATTCTGACGTTAGGGTATGGCGTTGTGCTCACGCTGACCGGCATCTACGAGCACTTCGGGCACCAGCCGAATACTGTGCTGGCCAATCTTGAGCCCACGTTCTGGTGGGGGGTCTTCATGCTGGCGTTCGGTCTCTTTTACACGATCAGATTCCGCCCGGGTAAAAGCTAGGACGTCTGGTAACCGTATGGATCTGCGTTGCTTCCCTGCTTTCTGCGCGGAGCAGTGCACTCTGGCAGGCGCCGTCAGACCTTGAGAGAGCCCCACGCCTCTCATTGCGACCGCTCCTGGTTCCAGTTCGGGACACCGGATGAAGAGATGTTGGTTCCCTGTGGCTTTCCTGCTCTCTCCGGCCCTATGCTTGACCTAAGCAGGTAGCCCAGATGCTCGCCATGACCACCTCCGAACGCAGGAAGAATCTACGCTACCGCGCAACCCACGACATCCGCGTTCGCTGTCTTGCCAGCGGGCCGACTCTTGGCGGGAACCTGGTTGACCTCAGCTACGATGGGTGCCTGATCGACATGGCCGATGCGCTTACTGCCAGGATCGACGAGGCGGTCGAACTCCGTCTACAGGCACGCGATCTGAACTACCGTATTATGGGGTTTGTCCGTCACCTTTCAACCGACCGCCTTGTCGCCGGGCTGGAGTTCATCTCTCCGCCAGGGGCTGAAGCTGCACAGTTTCGTCTGCTCCTGTCGGGCCTTGACCATCCCCATTCGTTTGAGCCGGGCCGCGCGACCGACGCTTAGCGGACCGCAAGGGTGTACCATCCTCTCTCATGACGATCCTCACAGATGAGCACGTTGATCTTGAAACACCGAACGGGCCGATGCGGACCCATATCGCCCGTCCCGCAGCTCCCGGAAGGTACCCCGGGATTGTCTTCTACTCAGAGATCTTTCAGGTCACGGGGCCAATACGCAGGACCGCGGCGCAACTCGCCGGACACGGCTACATCGTTGCCATGCCAGAGGTGTACCACGAGTACGAGGCACCAGGAGTCGCTTTCGCCTACGACCAGACTGGCTCGGACCGCGGTAACTTCCTGAAGACAGATAAGCCGGTCGCAGCCTATGACACAGATGCGAGAGCTGTCATTCAGCACCTGCTCGGTCGTCCTGACTGCACGGGAAAGATTGGTGCGATGGGCATCTGCATGGGCGGCCATCTTGCCTTTCGCGCGGCGATGAATCCTGAGGTGTCAGGTACTGTCTGCTTCTACGCGACGGACATCCATAGCGGCACGCTTGGCCAAGGCAAGCATGACGACTCGCTCACCCGCGCCTCCGAGATCAAAGGCGAGCTGTTCATGGCGTGGGGACGCCAGGATCCACATGTTCCAGCGGAAGGCCGCATGAAGCTGCTTGCGCGTTTGAACGAGCTCAACACCAGAATCAACTGGCACGAGGTGAATGGCGCCCATGCCTTCCTGCGGGACGAAGGACCCCGCTACGACCCGGACCACGCGCATGCGCTGATGTCCTTGGTGTATAGCTTCTTTCACCGCAGGCTGGGAGCGGGCGACCTGAGCTTCTAGGCGGTGTAGCTACCGATGCGCAGTGATTGCGCGTGGCGACCACTGAGCGGGTGTGATCGCTTCACGTGCCGGCCTGCGACACGATTCCAGTCGAGCCGAAGCCAGCCCTTAATGCGATGACTTGAATACTTTACTTCCAGCTGACCGCTAAGTGCCAGCGCAGGCCACGCTGGTCAGTCTTGCGCAGCACGCGCTCGTACTGCTCGAGTTCTTCAAGGACCTGCGGCCCATCCGTCCCAAGTTTGTGCGGCTCATCCTTGATCGCGTCAATCAGGGCTTCGATGGTCGAAAGACCTTCGGAACCAAAGTACCACTGCGGCGGAGGAAGACGCTTGATCAGTTCCGCATTTCCCGCTCCTTCTTCAATCAGCAGAGACATAGAGTTCTCGTCTGCCGAGAAGAACTCGATCAGGGGCTTGACTCCAAGTGAGACTGCCAGCTTCTCCACGGAGTCCTCGTGCCGCGCCAGAGCGCGTCCGTTCACAAAGATATCGAAGCCCGGATCTTCACCTTCCACGACGATGTACATCGATGCCGCCATCCTGTGAGTCTATCCGGGCAGGCGCTTCAACTCAACGTTACAACTATTGCAAAAGTGGACACCTTTCTGGTGCCGAAGCGGGTCCCCTCATCCGAGCATTAATCGCTCTCTGCTGCCGGCAGGCTTGACTCTAAGAGGAGCCAAGCACTTCCGGACACCAGCGCGAGACCGAGCCACGTGGTCCATCCCGTGGTTGGGCGGAGAGTTGCCAGCCCACCCAGAATGGTGACCAGGGGCACAAGGAGGTACCGGGCCGAAGTGCCGACGGGCGAGATACGTCGGAGAACCGACATCAATAGAAGCGTAAGCGGAGCATCAATCACGACCGACCATGCGACTTCCAGAGCAAAGCTTCGTGCCCGCCAGTCCACGGGGCCTGGCTGGAAACCTGCCCAGCCGACCATCGCCAACACTGCAGATGCAGCAGCGGCGATAGTTGCCGGCCAGAGTAGCGGCAGAGACCGCAGGAGGTCATGCAGGCGCAGACCTGCCATCGCTGCGGCGAGCATGCATCCCGTCAGGATAGAAAGCCACGCTACGCCGAACCAGGTGAAAGGCCACGCAAAAGGAAGCAGCAACGCCAGACCGGCTACCCCTAGCAGCGCGGGCAAGAGTCCCTGCATGGCCTCTTCATCTCTGCGGGCTTGCTGCCGTTGCGCGATGCCCACCGTAGTCACGACGGGTATGAGTGCGAACAGCATCGTGACCGTCAGGCTGCCTACGCTTCCGCCTGCTCCTGCCACTACCACTGCCGGAGCGGCAAACAAAATTGCGCCCCAAAACGCCAGCTGATGCCAGACAATCTTCGGGAATCTAGCCTTCGTCCGCAGCGCCACTGCCCCGAAGATGATCGCGACAACGGCATCATGTAGCGAAAGTCTCAACAGCGTAGGCCACGCAGATGCATACGGAGCGAAGATCCACAATGATCCCGCAATCACGCAGTAGCTGATCATCGCAAGGCTGTTCGATCGTCGCAACCTTCGGCTCCCGGGCAAGAAAGGCAAATGGGCAAAAAACAAGGGGAGCCACGCCAGGCGTGACTCCCCTCTTGGCAGTTCGGATGGCTACGCTTGCGGCGGACGTCCACCGCCCGCATTCCCGCCACCGCCGCCCTGTCCTGGACGACGGCCGCCACGACGGCGACGTCCTCCCGGCCGACGGCCCTGACCACCGCCTGGGGCTACCGGGCCACGCGGTGCGACCCCTGGCTGACCGACACCAACCGGCTGAACGTCATCAGCCCGGTTGAAGTTCGGTTCGTCTTCATCGCCCTCCACGTCTTCATCGTCGAGATCCTCGTCATCCTCGTCGAGGTCTTCTTCAATATCAGGAGCAGCGACTACAGCCTGCTGAATTGGTGCCGCCGTGCTTGCCCCGCGGCTAGAACCGCCCTCTTGCGGCACGGCAGGGAGTCCAAGCTTCTCCCGCTGCTCGCGTAGCACGGCCTTGCGGGACAGCTTGATGCGATTGCCTTCAATCGCAAGCACCTTCACCAGGATCTGATCGCCTTCACGAAGCTCATCCTTGACCTCCTTAACCCGATGCTCGGCGATCTCGGAGACGTGCAGGAGACCGTCGGTTCCGGGAAAGATCTCGACGAAGGCGCCGAACTCAGCCAAGCGCACCACCTTGCCGAGGTAAGTCTTGCCGATTTCGGGAGTGGCGGTCAGGTCCGTAATCATCTGGATTGCACGAGACAATCCGTCCGCATCGCTCGATGCTACGTTGACGCGACCAGTATCGTCGACGTCGATCTTCACTCCCGTAGCATCGATGATGCCCCGGATCACCTTGCCCCCAGGCCCGATCAGGTCCCGGATCTTGTCGGTCGGGATCTGCATGGTGTGGATGCGCGGAGCAAAGGCGCTCTTTTGCTCGCTGGCAGCGGAGATGGTGGCATCCATGGTGTCGAGCAACTGCAGGCGGCCACGGCGAGCCTGTTCAAGTGCCTCACGCATGATCTGGGGCGTAATTCCCATGATCTTGATGTCCATCTGAAGCGCTGTGATGCCCCTGCGGGTACCCGCAACCTTGAAGTCCATGTCGCCATAGTGATCCTCGGCACCGGCGATGTCAGTCAATACGGCATACTTCTCGCCATCCTTGACCAAACCCATGGCAACCCCGGCAACAGCCCCCTTGAGCGGAATGCCAGCAGCCATCAGCGCCAGCGATGCGCCGCAAACTGTCGCCATTGAAGACGAGCCGTTTGATTCAAGAATGTCTGACACAACGCGGAGCGTATAGGGAGACTCATCCTCAGCCGGCAGAACAGCCTCGATGGCGCGCCAGGCCAATGCGCCATGCCCGATCTCGCGGCGACCTACACCGGTCATGCGACCAACCTCACCGACTGAGAAGGGGGGAAAGTTGTAGTGGAGCATGAACTTGCGCTTCTCCTCCCCCTGATAGCTCTCCATGCGCTGCGCGTCGTCAGTCGTGCCGAGTGTTGCTGAAACCAGCGCCTGGGTCTCACCACGTGTAAAGAGAGCCGAGCCATGGACCCGGGGCAGAACACCAACCTCAACAGTGACCTCCCGGATCTGGTCAAAAGCACGATGGTCAGGGCGAATGCGGTCGTTCAGTACCTGATCGCGGAAGATGTTTTCGCGCTGCAGCTCATAGTACTTGCCAAGCTTCTTGGCAGCAGCTCCATCGCCTTCAGGTAAACGCTTTTTTAGCTCGTCCTTGATCTCCTTGACCAAGGCATAGCTTTCGAACTTCGGATGCTTCTGCGTATCAAGCGCGTCGCGCAACCGGTCTCCAACCTGCGAGTTCAGCTCATCCAGGTAGGCCTGATCGGTCTCGACCTGAGTCACGGAACGCTTCGTCTTTCCGGCCTCCTTGACGAGCTCTTCGATCGCTTTGCATATCTTCTTGATCTCTTCGTGAGCAAACTCGATCGCAGAGACGACATTCTCCTCGGAGATCTCCTTGGCGCCCGACTCGACCATCACAATGCCGTCTGTCGTACCGACCACCATGATGTTGATCACGCTCTTCTCGCGCTCGGCGTAGGTCGGGTTGACGATGAACTCCCCATCTACCATGCCGATCCGTACCGCGCCCACGGGACCATGAAAAGGGATGTCGGATAGAGCAAGTGCACAGCTTGCACCGTTTATTCCGAGCACGTCTGGATCATTTTCCTTGTCTGCCGAGTAAACGAAGGCCACAACCTGAGTCTCATTTCGGAACGCCTCAGGGAAGAGTGGGCGGATCGGACGGTCGATCTGGCGGCTGGTCAGGACTTCCTTCTCACTGGGACGTCCCTCTCGCTTGATGAAGCCACCTGGGATGCGGCCGCCTGCGTAGGTAAACTCGCGGTATTCCACCGTAAGCGGAAAGAAGTCGATGCCTTCCTTCGGGTCGGGAGAGGCAACTGCCGTGGCGAGCACAGCATTATCACCGCTCGTGATGAATACCGAACCGGAAGCCTGCTTCGCCATGCGTCCGGTTTCAAACTTGATCTGCTTGCCGCCGGCAAGCTGTACAGTCACATCCTGTTTCATGGCTCATGCCCTCGTTTTCTACTTGTCTGCAATTGGTAAGGAACTGTTGTTCCAGGGATCAGGTCTGCAGATCGCCGCCTTGTCCTTGGTCGGCCATCCGAACACCTCCGGGCGCACAAAAGCGCAGTCAGGCAAAGATTTCGCCTGACTGCGCTTGACCTATTCCCGGACCAAAAGCGATCGCTCGCCGCTTCGCACCACTTCTACCCGACGTTTGCCCACACAACGCGAACCCACCGTCCGTTGGGATCTCTTTTACTTCGCAGAGACTGCTCGGCATTGCGGTGCTCAGTTGTTGGGCCGTGCCTAAGTTCATGAAGCGGATTCCTGCCAGGTCTGCTATTCCCGCGACCCTGACCCTGTTCGCCTGGCTTTTTGCCCGGCACTGAAGCTTATTTGCGGATGCCAAGCTTGCCGATGACGTCCCGATAACGATCGGCGTCGATCTTCTTCAGATAATCCAAGAGGCTGCGCCTCTTGCTTACCAGCATGAGCAGGCCACGGCGTGAACCATGATCCTTCTTATGCGTTTTGAAGTGCTCGGTGAGTTCGCTGATACGCTCACTCAAAATTGCAATCTGCACCTCAGGGCTCCCGGTGTCGGAGTCGTGAGTGCGAAACTTCTCGATGATGTCTGTCTTCTTTGCGGTTGCCAACACAGCAGTTCGTACTCCTCTATTTCTTCTTTTCCACTCTCAAAGTGTCTCCAAAAGTTTAGCACTGAATAGGTTTCGGAGACGATTCGGTGCAGAAAACGTCGCAGCCCAGACGAACTTCAAACCCCTCGCGGTCTTCGCTTTCGACGGTTTAGAGGAACGGGCGACGCTGCTCAAGAAAGATTCCTGCCCAGGAATGCTAGGGTTCGGTCCCAGGCGATCTCAGCCTGCTCTGGGTCGTAGGCGGTGCGCTCGGTGCCGGCGAAGGCGTGATCCGCTCCCGGGTAGACAAAGATCTCAACCTCCGGATGCGCAGTCTCGACCGCATTGATCTGATCTCTGCCAATGTGCGAGTCACTCTCTCCAAAGTGCAACATGACTGGACACGTTGGAGTCTCGCTTGCAACCTGTCCAACTCCGCCCGGGTAGTAACCAACGGTGCAGGCAAGTTTCATGCCCAGCGTCTGCCCGCGAGTAGCAGAAAGCCAGCTCAACAAGCCGCCATAGCAGAAACCTACCACCGCCGTGCCTCCTGTCGCTCGGAATCGGATATATTCTGCCGCCGCGGCGACGTCAAGCAGCGCCGTCTCCGGTGAGAGCTTGCCATACAGCTCGAAAGCTTTTTGAAGATCATCCCCCGTATCCTTCAGTTCGAGTCCCGGCTCGTACCGGTCGAAGATGGCCGGCGCGATTGCAACGTAACCAGCCTCGGCGAGACGATCCGCAAATGCGCGAATTTGCGAGTTCACACCAAAGATTTCCTGCACGACCACCACAGCACCCAATGCAGTTCCACTTGGAGAGACCAGGTACGCGTCCATCTGATTGCCGTCAACTGCTGTTAGTATGACCCACTCACCCATCTATGACTCCCCTAATAATTGCTCTCCCGCAGGCGTATAGCGCCGCAGCATATCTGTGCTTAGGTTGAAGTTATACCTGCCAGCTGCGAGTCTTGCTGTCTCTCGCCAATCCCCGGAGCTCGCTTAGCCAAGCCAGATAATGTCCTACCTGAACCCGCTCGGAGACTACAAGGTTCAGAACATGGCTTAGTTTTAGCTCACCTGCCGGGATGCCCGAGTAAGTCTCCACACGCCATCTAAGGTAAGGACTCCGCCAGGGTGAGAGGCGAAAGCCTCTGCAGCCGGACCACCACAACCGTAGGGCGCTTAGAAGAGCGAGCACCAGCCTAGTATAACCGCTGATGGATTGCGGACTGCGTGCATCGGCTTGCGCCTGTCTGCATCTGCGGCCGTCTACTTCAAGTAGCTGAATAGATTTGTCTGGCTTAGTGCGGCGACCACGCTGATGAGGGCTTGGTGCTGCACCTCTGCAGTCTTGAGGCTGGTTGCAACGCTCGTCGGATCAGCAGAGAGCAGAATGGATTGCTGCGCCTGAAGCAGACTTTGCTGAGTCTGGGCGTAGCCGGTCACGCTGGTAAGTTGGTTCAGCGACGAGTCTAAGGTGCTGCGCTCGAAGCTGATCGTGTTGAGAGATGCCGTAAGTGCCGAGGAGTCAGCCGAGACAGCGCTCGTCGAACCATTCTGCAAGTCGCTCACCAATTGGCTCAGGGATGCGAAGATTGCCGTGAAGACGGCACTTCCTGGAAGGTTGACGGCGAGCACTTGTCCGCCGGGTGCCTGGACGTTTGAAGTGACGTTATCGCCAGCATAGGTGACGGCTGCCGGGCTGATGCTCGCGTCGAGCGTAAACGGCTTTGTATTCCCTTGGCTGCCGCTGAACAGGTAAGCCCCCCCGTAGCTTGTATTGGCAAGCGAGACGATGCTGTCGCGAATTCCACTTGCTTGATTCGCCAGCGCGGACAGATTCGCGCGATTCAGGGTTCCATTTGCGCCCTGCACGGCAAGGCTGATGGCAGACGTCACCTGGCTGACCACCTCGCCTAGGGTCGAGTCTGTGGCCTGCAGCCGCCCCTGAACGCCACTCGAACTGTGCACAAAGGAATCGAGCGCCGAGATGGAACTGCTCAGCAGCGCGTTCGTGCTCACCGCGACGGAGTCGTCCGATAGAGTGGCTACTCTTAGCCCACTCGAGAGTTGCGATGTGAGCTTCTGCTCTGCGGCAGCAGAGGCCGAGATCGCCCGGGAGAGGTTCGCAACGTAGTTAGGGTCAACGAGCATCTGGGTTCCTTCCTTCGTGTGAAGTGATCCTACGAGACCGTGGTCTCAGTTCCTAGATTGATCGCCGCGGCCATGAGCCGGTTCACGATTGCGAGAACCTGGGCAGCAGCCTGATAGGAGCGTTGAAAGGTAGTCAGGTTCGAGGCCTCGGTATCCAGATTCACTCCCGAAAGAGTGTCCCGCTGCGTCCTAAGTTGCGTCAGGGAAGTCTGCTCTGCGGCAGCTTGACCAGCCTGTGCGCTGCTCTGCGAGCCTACACCTGAGAGGAAAGTAGCGAGTTGTCCGGTAATTGTCAGATTGGTCAGATCGACTGCCGTGGAAATGCCGGCAAGCCGATTCGCATTGGTATTCCCGGTCGATCCTTCAGGGGCTCCGGCGGTCGCGAAGATTGCGCCTGCTGTGATGGCCAGCTTAGCAGCGGCACCCGTGCTGCTGGTCGGCAGGCTGAAGACCGGGCCACCGACTCCTGCTTGCGGCGTGAGACCAAGAGAATTCTGAGAATTGACGTTCGTCCCTAATCGGTACGCGAGTGCATCCAGGGCAGCGCTGAAGGTGGGCAGATTTATATTTTGCGCGGTCAAGTTCCCGCCTACGGTTCCACCCGAGGTGGTCAAGGTGATATCTGCTCCCTGGCTGTCATAGATCCGGGTGGCATTGCCGACCTGCGAAGCCGCAAAGCGGTAAGAAATCTGGCCAGAGACGAGCGCGGAGCCACCCGAGGTGGTAAGTGTGATGCCGTTGTTTTCAGTCTTGGTCTGGTCTAGTCTAATCAATTGCGAGAGCTGCGCGATGGCGGCCTGCCGCTGATCTTCCAACGGACCAGCATCCTTGTTAGGCGAGTTGGTTGAGATCTCTCCATTCAGCGTGGCGATTTTTGCCGTCAGGGCATTGACCCCGTCGACAGAACTTGCCAGGGAGGCGTTAACGTTTACAGAGATTCCCGCCAGACCAGCGGCAGCGGCCTGAAATGCTGAAGCGACGGTAGAAGCAGCGCTCACCGCGGCTTGCTGAGTTGCGCCATCGGACGGATTTGACGCGAGTGAGGAGAGAGAACTGAAGAAGCCGTCGAGCGATGTTCCTAGTGCGGTTGATCCCGCTGTCGCCGGGGATCCGGTGATGCTGAAGACGGATTCAATCTGAGCCAAAACGGCAGCCTGAGAGTTGGTGCCGCTCTGCTGCTGAGTTTGCTGCTGGATCCGATACTCGAGCACACGGTCCCGAGCAGACGCCGTGATCGCCTCCGGTGCCCCGGTCGATGCTGTGCCGAAGCCGAGGCTGACCGTATCGTTCGAACTGAAGGAAACGACCTGAGTGGTGTAGCCCGCCGTGTTCTGATTGGCGACGTTGTTGGCCGTAGCGCTGAGCGCCGACTGATCTGCCAGCAAGGCACCCCGTGAAAGTTCCAGCAGACCTGCGAGAGAGCTCATGCGATACCTATCTTCCTGCCGGCTTGGTATGTCTTGTCTGTGGGACTCATCTCTTCGTAGAGCCCCAGGCGATCAAACAAGCTGGGCGACGTCGCTACCGATGGACTGTATGCCGCGTCACCTCTCAGCGCAACGAGATTTGCTCCAGAGCGAGCGACCGACTCGGCCAGAATCTCGATCCGTTGCGCAACCATCGAGGCGACGGGACGCTTCAGACTCATCAACTTGGCGTAATTGAAGCTTTCGAGAAAGTGCGCGCGCTGTTCAAGTTGATCGAGAGTGACGGCATCGAGGTGAGTCAGAGCAAGAACGGCTTCGTCAACGATCGTTAGAAGCTCCAAGCCAAGATCTAGCTCTTCAGGAGGTCTTCCACGATCTTCGACGCTACAGCGACGGCCGGTACCTGGTAGGTCCCGTTCGCAATCTGAGCCTGGATTGCGGCTACCTTTTCCAATCTCGTATCCGACGTGTTCAACACCTGCGCTACCAGGCTCGCCGCTGAGCTCACGCTGGTCTGATCCTGGTTGATATCGACTCTCTTTGCCGCCGCCTGTCCCTTGTTCTCGACCGCTGCCGGTGCCGCTTCCGAAGTTGCGCTGACATTGTTTGGCGACGATGTCCCAAATGCTGCCACTAAGTTGCTGATCCCGCCCAATGCTGCCATTTGTTGATCCTCCTACACACTTAATGTATCGGCTTTGCGTCATTGGACTTTAGTACTCCTC
>CAXTUS010000058.1:0-19932 GCA_964247475.1 uncultured Acidobacteriaceae bacterium
ATCCCTGCCCTGCGGACCCCGCCACCCTCAACTTCTTCCCCAACGGCAACAGCGCGCACCTTCACATGACGCCGGTCCAGTTCAACGACCCGGTGCTCAACTCCTGGACCATCTTCGTCTGGGGAGAGAACGCGCAGCTCCACAAGTGGGCCGTCTCCCCCACCGGCGCGCTCCAGTACGTCGCACAAAGCCACGAGTTCGCCAGCGCGGACGTCATGCGCAACGACCCCCGGCAACCCACCGGCGGCATGCCCGGAGGCTTCTGCTCAGGTTCAAGCAACGGCGCCGACCCTGGCTCCGCTCTTCTCGTCTGCACCATCCCCTACGGCGACGCCAACGCCCACATCGTCAACGGGCGCCTGCTCGTCTACGACCCCGTCCACCTGGCCCCGGACGGCGCGTTGAAGGTGCTCTGGGACTCGCAGCGATGGGGCATCCAGTTCAGCTTCAACAAGTTCAATCCACCCGTCATCGACGGTGGGCAGATCTATGTGCCGAACTACAACGGAGGCGTGGACCTCTTCAGGCTCACCGGCAACTAACCCCGCGGCTTTAACAGCCCCCGTCCCAGGCAAAAGCAAGCCCCGACCCGTTGCCAGGTCGAGGCTCCCCTTCGCTCAGCTCCACATACCGCGTTATTGAACGATCAACGTCACCGCCACATTGTGGCTCAACGTAGCCCCGGCAGCGTTGGTTCCGGACGCCGTGATGGTCAGGTTATACGTCCCGGGCGTCGTGTTGATGTTCCCGCTCGTGGCCGTCGTCGCCGTTCCGTTGTTGCCGCTGCAGCCGGAAAGCGTCAGCACACTCGCCGCCATCAGCCCCAGCAGCAGGGCCGGCCAGCGGCGACCTCTGCCCGGCCTTCCCGGCAGCGCGAACAGCAGCAACCCTGCCAGCGCGACGCCCGAACCCGCAAGCTCCCAGTCCCGCACCGGCACTGAGGAAAGCTTCGCCGCCGCACTGCCCTTCTGCCGCAAACCGAGCGTCCGCGCCTTGCTCCCCGTCGTCGGCGTCGTAAACGCCTCGAGCGTCAACACCGTCGTGCCCGCCGCCGTCGTCGTGATACTGACCGGGTTCACCGAGAACGCATAGGTCGCATTCAACGACGTCGCCGTCGTACTCGCGCTCAACGAAACATTGCCGGTAAAGCCGCTGATCGGCGTCACCGTGTAGGTGATGCCGGACGCCGTTGCGCCGCTCGCGACCGTCACCGTCTGCGCCGACGGCGTGAACGAAAAGTCAGCCGTGGTCGTCGACGTGATATCGATCGACACGCTTCCCTTCGAACCCGCGAAGGCCGTGTCGCCCGAGTACGAGGCGCTGAACACATGCACGCCCGAAGAAAGCCCGGTCGTCGCATAGGTCAACGTGGCCGCACCGCCCGAAAGCGCAACCGCCGAGCCGCTCGCCACGTTATCCACCAGCAGCTGCACCGTGCCGGTCGGCGTGCCGGTCACGCCGCTGCCCGCCGTCACCGCGGCGTTCAGCGTCACCGACGCCCCGGAATTCACATTGGGCGTCGTGGTCGAAAGGGTCGTCGCCGATGCGCTCGCACCGATCACCGACCCCACCCCGCTCGGCGTCGCCAGCAGCCAGTCCGCCACCATGTTGTTCACATCCAGCGATCCCCAGCCGGAGGCCAGGTCATACCCCGCGCCCGCCAGGTACCCGACGCTGCTCGAGGCAACGTTGCCGGTGCAGGAGTTTGCCGGGCACGCGATCGTCGACGGAGGATTGTAGGCCGCATCCCCCGGCGCGCAGCCGAGCGAACCTTCCGTGCACGGCACCGCGTTGTTGCCGCTCGTCACATCGTGAAAGACCGTGCTCGCATACGTGCTGTTCGCCAGGCCGTACAGGTTCGGGTTCACGTTGCCCAGCCTGGTCCCGAGCTTCTGCTCAAGCAGCGCCAGGATGCCGGCAAAGGCAGGCGTCGCCACCGAGGTTCCGCCGTACACCGTGTTGCCCGTCAACGCGCCGGCAAAGCCGTTCGCACAGGATCCGCCCGTGCACACCAGGTAGCCGTCATGGTTTGCCGCCGCGCTGAACGAGATATCCGGCACGTCGCGCGAAAAATCGTTCGGTACGCCCGTCCCGGTCTGCCACGCGGGCTTCGCAAACACCTGGCTCACACCGCCGCCGCCCGCGCCGTCCTTCAGCCCCAGCAGAGCCCCCGTGGAGTCGACGTCGAAGGTCTCGTTCCAGGGCTGCTCCGGGATGTAGGACAGCGCCGTCGCACCCCCCGTCCCATTGCTGGTCGACCAATAAGTGCCGCTGCCCTCGTTGAACTCCGTACCGCCGACCGCCGTCACATACGGCGAACTCGCCGGAAAGTCGACCGCCAGGCCGTGCGTCGCATAGATCCCGGAGCTGCCCGTGTCGGTACCGCAGTCCGACGCACCCGCATCGCCCGCAGGCCCCACAATCGTCTGCCCCTGCGCATTCGCCTGCTTGAACAGGCTGTTGAACTGCGAGATGAACGCGGTGCCGGCACCTGACTCGCAGATCCCGTAGCTCACCGTCACGATCGGAGCCACGTTGCTGTCGATCGCGATGGTCATCGAGTTGGCGAAGACATCACCGCCGTTCACATAGATCACGTTCGCCGAAGGCGCAATCGCACCCGCCCACTCCACATCGAGCATCGCTTCCGGCACATCGCTCGCTTTGACACCGGGATCGACTCCCGCCAGCTGCACCGTCGGGGGGTTCGTCGGCAGCCCGGCAGCCGTCCGGAACGCCGTCACATCCGCAAGCGTAATATCCGTCTGCCCGGCCACCGCGATCGTCACCCCGCCGCCGTTGATCGAGTTCGCAAGCAGCGGCTTGACGTCGTAGATCGTACTGAAGTCCGCGGGCGCGATGAAGTTGCCGGCCGTCGCACCGCCAAAGTACTTTGCATCCGCCAACCGCTTGCGAACGTTCCCCGCGGGCTTCAGCCGGAAGTCGTTCAGGCCGGTGATGCCAAGCGTCACCTTCGCCAGCGCCTGGGGCAGCACCGGGTCGCTCAGGTTGCTGATGTGGGTTTCGCCGTCGAGCGAAACACTGTGCAGGCTCACGCCAAAGGCCTGGTTCGCCTGGGCGATCGAACCGCTGAAGGTGATAAAGGTGCGTCCGCGCCCCACCCCGGTGATCTTGAAGCCCTGCGCCTCAAGCCACGCGCGGGCGCTCGCAAGGTCGCCCGCGCTCATGCCGAACTGCGCCGCATACTGCTCAGGCGTCACCCACTGGTGGTACCGCGCAGACGCGGGATTGCCCTGGTCGGCCAGCAGCTGGTCAAGCGCCTTCGACTGCGCAGAGGTCATGCCGAAGCGCAGGCTCATCGAGGTGAGCTGATGGCCCGGATCCGCAAGGCCGAGGTCGCTCGCACGCTTCGCCCGCAGCGGGACGCTGCTCGGGATCGGCGCACGCGCGGCATTCGCCGGGATCAGCTGCGGCAGCCGGTCCTGGGCAAAGAGGAAGGTCGCGCCGGCAATCACGGCAGAAAGGGTCGATACGGTGTTTCGAAGACTGCGCTTGCGCATAGGGGGTCCTGGGTTCTCTGTTCTCGAAAAAACCAAACTATGTAACAGACGCACAAGGGTCTGGGCCGCGGGGAGATACGCGTATAGACGAGCGTTCGGGACGATAGTTGCGGAAGCGCCCAAGTTTAGATCTCACCATTCCTCCGGGAACCACAGGCTCTTTCGAGCCGCTCAACATCCGCGCCGCGGCACCCCCGGTCAGACCTGGTATCTGCCTGCCCGAATCATATGCCCGGCCACCTGCCTCCGCAGCGCGATCGTGTCCGCGGGGTCGTGCTTCGCAAGCCGCCGCAGGATGGCGAACTGGGTCCTCGCCAGGTCGCCCTCGGCCACCGCCGCGATCACCATCCGGGCCGCCTTCTCGAGCGTTTCCATCGCGCCGGCCGCATACAGCCTCGCCATCGCGACCATCACATGCGACTCGCCCGCACCCGTCTTCTCCGCCCGCAGGATGCCCGACTCCATCGTGTAGACGGCGATAATCATATCGGCGAGCGCGCCCATCACCTCCTGCTCCTCGGCGATCTTCTGCATGTACCTCTGGGTCGCCGCACCCGCGGCAAACAGCGTCAGCTTCTTGGCCTGGGCCAGCAGCTCGTGTTCACGGGCCAGCGGCCCTTCGCGCTCCTCCTTCTCGGCAGGCCCCGCCAGCACCTCGTCCATGATCGACTTGATCGCAGGCATCAGCGCCAGCTTCCCGCTCATCGCAGACTTCATCAGCCAGCCCGTGATAATCAGCCGGTTGATCTCGTTCGTGCCCTCGAAGATCCGGTTGATCCGCGCATCGCGGTACGCGCGCTCGGCCGGATACTCCTCCACGTAGCCGTAGCCCGCGAAGATCTGCAGCGACTCATCGACCACCATGTCCAGCATCTCCGAAGCCCACACCTTCACCATCGAACACTCGACCGCATACTCCTCGATCCGCTTCTGGATCTCGGTCGTATCGTGCTTCTGCGCCTCCGGGATCTCGGCCAGCGCCTGGTCGATCAGACCGACCGTCCGGTAGCACATCGCTTCGCCCACAAAGATGCCGGCAGCCATGTTCGCAAGCTTCTCCTGGATCAGGCCGAACTCCGCGATCGGCTTGCCGAACGCCCTGCGCTCCCTGGCATACTTCAGGCCGTTGTTGAAGGCGCCCTTGGCCCCGCCGATCGCCGCATTGCCCAGCTTGTACCGGCCCACGTTCAGGATGTTGAACGCGATCGCCGGCCCCTGGCCATGCCTGCCCAGCAGGTTGGCCGCGGGAATCCTGCAGTCGACGAGGACCAGCGGCGTCGTCGAGCTGCCGCGAATGCCAAGCTTGTGCTCCTCGTTGCCGGGCGTAAAGCCGGGCGTCCCCTTTTCGACCAGGAACGCCGTCAGCTTCTCCTTGCCCGCGTCCCTGCCATCGGTCACCAGGCACTTGGCGAAGATCGTGAACAGGTCGGCAAAGCCCCCGTTGGTGATCCACATCTTTTCCCCGTTCAGGGTGTACGTGCTGCCATCATCAGACAACACCGCGCGCGTGCTCGCGTTCACCGCATCGGACCCCGAACTCGACTCCGACAGCGCATAGGCACCCACCATCGAGCCGACGGCGATCTGCGGCAGGTACTTCTTCTTCTGCTCCTCGCTGCCGTACCAGACCAGCGGCAGCGTGCCGATCCCGGTGTGCGCACTGAAGGCTACCGAAAAGCTGCCCTGCTTCGAGATGTTCTCGGCGATGATGGCCGATGACGCCTTGTCGAGCTCGAGGCCGCCATACTGCTCGGGAATATCGGCCGCGGTCAGGCCAAGATCCGCGGCCTCCTTGATCAGCCGCCGGGTCACGGCAAAGTCCTTGCGCTCAATCGCGTCCGACTGCGGGACCACCTCGTTGGTCGCGAACTCCGCCGTCGTCTTCGCAATCGCGCGTTGATCCTCGGTGAAGTCCTCCGGGAAGAAGCACGTGTCAGGCGTCGGGTTCGTGATCAGAAAGGCTCCGCCCGGGGTGCGGGTGGCTGGGGGAATGGCTGTGGTCATAGTGGCCATGATGTCGGAACTCCTTGAAGTCTCTGGGTGCTGCTGTCTCTGCACGTTAGCGCCGACTCTTCATCCACCGCTTTTACTGGATCGCTTCAAAGATGCCCGCGGCGCCCATGCCGCCACCGACGCACATCGTCACCATCCCGTACCGGCCCCCGCGCCGCCGCAACTCCCGCAGAAGCGTGGCCGTCAGCTTCGCGCCCGTGCAGCCCAGAGGATGGCCCAGGGCGATGGCGCCGCCGTTCACGTTCAGCTTCAGCGGATCAAGGCCCAGCACCTTGATCACCGCCAGCGACTGCGCCGCGAACGCCTCGTTCAGCTCGATCAGGTCGATGTCCTCGATCGCGAGCCCCGTCATCTTCAACACCTTGGGGATCGCATGGACCGGACCGATGCCCATCTCCTCCGGATCGCAGCCCGCAGAGGCAAAGGCGATAAAGCGCGCCAGCGGCTTGATGCCCAGCGCGTCTGCCCGGGAGCGCGACATCACCACCGCCGCCGCCGCGCCATCGGAGGTCTGCGACGAATTGCCCGCCGTCACCGTGCCCTTGGCATGGAAGACCGGCTTCAGCCGCGCCAGCGCCTCGATCGAGGTGTCCCCGCGCGGACCCTCATCCTGGCTGAAGCTGGTCGTGGTGCTGACGGCCTTCTTTCCGTCCGGTACCGACAGCTCGACCTCGACCGGCACCAGCTCATCGTCGAAGCGGCCGTCGGCGATCGCGGCAAGCGCCCTCCTGTGCGACTCGTAACTAAAGCTGTCCATCGCCTCGCGGGTGATGCCGTAGTGCGCCGCTACCCGCTCGGCGGTCAGACCCATCGACATGTAGCTGCCCGGATAGTGCTCGACCAGCCACGGGTTCACCGAGATCTTGTTGCCCCCGAAGGGCACGTAGGACATGCTTTCCGTGCCGCCGGCGACAATCACCTCCGCGCCTCCGCCCCGGATCCGGTCCGCCGCCAGCGCAATCGACTGCAGCCCCGATGCGCAGTAGCGGTTGATCGTCATCGCGGAGGTGGAGACCGGCAGCCCGGCCCGGAAGGCGGCGATCTTCGCCACGTTCATCCCCTGTTCGGCCTCGGGCATGGCGCAGCCCAGGATCACGTCTTCGATCTCGGCCTTGCCGAGCGACGGGAGCCGGGCCAGCGCGCCCGTGATCGCGACCGCCGCGAGGTCGTCCGGACGCGTCGTCCTGAGCGTCCCCCGGGGCGCCTTCCCGACCGGTGTTCGAACAGCGGATGCAATCACCACTTCGTTCATCCTGACCCTCCCTGCGAGCCCCGTCCGCGCCCTTTTAGAGGACTCTTACTACCCTGCCATCGAGCTCAACTTGGAAGGTAAACTGCGAAGTTTGCCTTCCAAGTCCCAATGCGGGAACGCCTCATTCATGCCCTCGATCCGGTGCAGCAGCGATCCTGCGCGGGCCCGGGCCATCTCAATAACATCTCAACTTCTCCCCGGGTCCGCTTCAATTCTTCTTCAATTCCGCAGAGGCTTTCCCGTTTTGAGCGTGAAGGCGATTCTTTCCTGCGTCTTCTTCTCGCCGCAAAGTGAAAGAAAGGCCTCGCGTTCAAGATCGAGCAGGTACTGTTCGCTCACCGGCGTCCCCGGTGTCAGCTTGCCGCCGCACAGGACATAGGCAGCCCAGTTCGCCACCTTGGCGTCGTGCTCCGAGATGAACTGCCCTTCGCGCAGCGTCCAGACCGCGAGCTTGAGCGTCGCCAGCGCATTTTCGCCCGGCGCCGGGATATCGGTGCGTGGCACGGGTGCGCTGAAGCCGGCGGCGGCGAGCGCGGCGGCGCGTGCCGCGGCATCGCTTACCAGGCGCTCGCGATTCATCGTGATCGCGTCCGAGGCACGCAGATAGCCGAGATCGCGCGCCTCGACTGCGCTGGTCGAGACCGTCGCCCTGGCGATCGATTCGAAGTTCTTCCTGAGCGCCTCGAAGATCTCGACGCCTTCGCCGCGCGCGTCCGGGCGGATCGAGCTGCCCGCCTCGATCGTGCGCAGCACCATCTCCTTCGAGCCGCCGCCGCCCGGGATAAGGCCGACGCCGGCCTCGACCAGGCCCATGTAGAGCTCCGCGCTGGCCTGGCGCGCGGCGGCATGCAGCGCCATCTCGACCCCTCCGCCGAGGCACATCCCGAACGGCGCGACCACCACCGGACGCGGACAGAACTTGATCGCCTGGGTCATGTTCTGGAACTTCCGCACGGCCCTTTCCACCTCGTCCCACTCCTCTTCCTGGACGCTCAGGAGCAGCTGCATCAGGTTGGCGCCGACCGAGAAGTTCGCGGAATCGCCAGTGATGACGAAGCAGTTAAAGTCGCGGACGAGATCCGAGCCGGGCTTGAGCGTTTCGGTGACCAGGCTGACGATGTCGCCGCCGAGCGCATTCATCTTCGAGTGCAGCTCGATGGCCGCGGCGCCGTTGCCGAGATCGATGACGGAGGCGCCCGGGTTCTTCCTGACGACGCCCTTTGCCTGCTTGACGGCAGCGAGCGAGCAGACGCCCGCTGCCGCCGGGACCGGCTTCAGGACGCCCGCGAGCGGGTCGAAGAAGCGCCTGCCTGACGCGGCCGCCGGGTCATCCTGGTTCCAGCTCTCGAGGCCGGCCGCGAGCAGCGTTTCCACGTGCTGCGCGATGGGCAGGCCCTGCTGCTTCATCTTTTCGGTCGTCTCGCGGACGCCCGCGGCGTCCATCATCTCGAAGGGGCCAAGCTCCCAGTTGAAGCCGGTCTTCATCGCCTGGTCAATGGCTACGATATCTGCCGCGGGCTGCGAGCCATCGGCCGCGACCCGGTTGGCGGCGTAGGTGAAGAGCTCGGTGAGCAGGGGCCAGAAGAAGGCCGCGGCCCTGTCCCTGGCGGGGTCGGCGTGGAGCAGCTGGCGGATGCGGGCGGCGGTCTGTTCGATGGGCCTGGCGAGCTCGATCGCGAGAAACTTCGGGCGCGTGGCCTCGCGGTAGCTGAGCGTCTGCCAGTCGAGCACGTGGCGCAGGTCGCGTCTTTCCTGATCCCTGCCTGCCTTCTTGTAGAAGCCCTGCCCGGCCTTGTCGCCGAGCCACTCCTTTTCAAGCATCCTGGTGATGAAGGGCGCGAGCACGACGTCGGGGCGCTCGTCGTGGATGCGCTCCGCCTGCGCCTCGAAGTTCTTCGCTACATGCGCGAGGATGTCGACGCCGACCATGTCGCCGAGGCGGAAGGTGCCGGACTTCGGCCAGCCGAGCGGCGCGCCGGTAAGGGTATCGACCTCTTCGATCGTGAGGCCCTGGGCCTGCATGAGCCGGATCTTGTTGCCGAGCGAAAAGGTGCCGATGCGGTTGGCGATGAAGTTCGGCTGGTCGAAGGAGTGGACGTTGGCCTTGCCCAGGCGCTGGTCCGAAAAGGAGGCGATCAGGGCGACGGCTTCGGGGTCGGCGGCCGGGGTCGGGATGATCTCGAGCAGGCGCATGTAGCGCGGCGGGTTGAAGAAGTGGGTGCCAAACCAGTGCCGCTTCAGATCCTCGACCCGATCCTGCCCAGGGCCCGCGGCCTGTGCCTGCCCGGCGCCTGCGAGCTGTGCCTGCCCGGGGCCTGCGGCCTGCGCCTGCCCGGGGCCTGGGGCCTGTGCCTGCTCTCGCCCAACCGCTTGTGCGTGCTCAAGCCCTTCGACGATCTCGGCGATCGGGAGCCCTGACGTATTGGTGGTGGTGATCGTGCCGGGTCTGCGGTGTTCGAGGACCTTCCGCAGCAGGGCGCGTTTGATCTCGAGGCTTTCGGCGACCACCTCGATGATCCAGTCGCAGCCGCTGATCAGCGCCATGTCGTCTTCGAAGTTGCCCGGCGTGACCAGGCGCGCCTGGGCGGCCGAGAAGAACGCCGCGGGCTTGAGCTTCTTCAGGGCTTCGAGTGCGCCGAGAACGATCTTCGTGCGTTCGGCGTGGGGCGCATCGGGCGCGCAACTGGGAGGCACGAGGTCGAGCAACACCACCGGCACGCCTGCGTTCGCGATGTGAGCGGCGATGCGGGAGCCCATGGTGCCTGCGCCCAGGACGGCGACCTTCGTGATCTGGCGGCTGGGCCGGTTCATCTCAGTGCTCGACATGAGGCGCGTTCGCTCCGCAGGTGTGACGGGAGGAGAGTACTGAATGGCCCTTCATTGGTCAAGCCGGGTTGGGGGTTGGCGCTTGTTCCGGGTGCTTCGATTCATGCCTCCACGCGTGCTTCCGTCCGTGCCTCCGCGCGTGCTTCTCTCCGTGCCTCCGCACGTCCTTCGTCCGTGCTCTAACCAGGTTCTGACCCTTCGTCCTGCCCTGCGGGGCACGGCGGAAGGGTCTGCCGGTATGATGGCCCTAAGGTTTTTGCTCCCGGAGGATCTCTGCTTGGGTAAGCGTTGGTTAACCATGCTGGCGGCTGCGTCCGTCATCACCACCTGTGTCTCGGCCCTGCCTGCCCAGGACATGGCGAGCTTTGAAAAGCGCACCACGGTGAAGGTGCTGCCGAACGGCCTGACGCTGGTGCTTTGCGAACGGCCCGAGGCTCCCGTGTTCAGCTTCTACACGGAGGTGAACGCGGGCTCGGCCGATGACCCGGGCGGCGAAAGCGGGCTGGCGCACATGTTCGAGCACATGGCGTTCAAGGGCACGGACGAGATCGGGACGACGAACTATCCGGCCGAGAAGGTTGCCCTGGCCAAGGTGGAGATCGCGAACGCGGACTACGAGGCCGAGTACCGCAAGCGCTACGGCCAGGACGCGGCGAAGCTGGCGAAGCTGAAGAAGGTCTTCGACGATGCCCGGGCCGAGGCGCAGCAGTATGTCATCCCGAACGCGTTTCCGCAGCTTGCGGAGCAGAACGGCGCCGAGGGTTTGAACGCTTCGACGGCGGAGGATACGACCCAATACTTCTGGAGCATGCCTTCGAACCGGCTGGAGCTGTGGGCTTATATGGAGAGCGCGCGGATCGGCGAGCCGGTCGAGCGCGAGTTCTACAAGGAGCGCGACGTGGTGCAGGAGGAGCGCAGGATGCGGACCGACTCGTCGCCTTTGGGCCGTCTGGTCGAGCAGATGCTTGCGACCTCCTACGTGGCGCATCCGTATGGCCGGAGCGGGGTGGGCTGGGAGAGCGAGATCTCGCAGGTGTCGGCGACCGAGGCCGAGGCCTTCCACAAGAAGTATTACGTGCCGGCGAATATCGTGATCTCGGTGGTGGGGGATGTGCAGGCGGCGACCGCGATGCCGATCCTCGAGCGCTACTTCGGGAAGATCCCGGCGGGGCCTTCGCCGTTGCCGATGACGACGGTCGAGCCGGTGCAGTTCGCCGAAAAGTCGGTCGTGATCAAGGAGGCGACGCAGCCCTTTTATCTTGAGGGCTATCACCGTCCGGACTACCGGGACCCGGATGATTCGGTGTATGACGCGATCACGGATATCTTCTCGAACGGGCGTACGGCGCGGCTTTACAAGACGCTCGTGGTGAAGCAGAAGATCGCGGTGGCGGCCCAGGGCTTCAGCGGGTTCCCGGGCGACAAATATCCCGGGCTGTTTGCGTTTCTTGCGGTTCCCCTGCCGGGGCACAAGGATGAGGAGATGGCGGAGTCGATCCACAGGGAGCTCGACAAGCTGAAGACCGAAGATGTGACCGATGCGGAGCTTGAACGGTACAAGACGCGCACCAAGGCGGACAAGCTGCGCGGGCTGGCGGACAACATGGGGCTGGCCCAGCAGCTGGCCGACTACCAGACGCGCTACGGCGACTGGCGGGAGATGTTCCGCGAGATCGCCAAGATCGATGCCGTGAGCAAGGCCGATATCCGGCGCGTGGCGAACAAGACGTTTGTGGCGAGCAACCGGACGACGGCGCGGATCGAGTTCCAGGCGCCTGCCGCGCCTGCCGGCAACCCACCCGCCGGCAACCCGCCCGCCGGCAACGCACCCACTGGCAACGCGCCCGCAAACAGCAGCAACGGCGGTGCGGAGTGAAGCGCGCGCCGGGGGGACCGATGAAGACGATTGCGATGACGTTGCTGGCCGGGGTGTGCGCGGCAGGCATGGGGGCGCAGCAGGCTGAATCACATCAGGCCGTTGCCCAACAGCCCGTCCGACAACAGGCCGTTGCACCCCAGGCGGGCCAGGCCGACGGACCCTGGACCAGGATCCCGATCCCTCCTTTGCACGACTTCAAACCGGTGCAGCCGAAGAAGGTCACGCTGGAAAACGGGCTGACCCTCTTTCTGCAGGAGGATCACGAGCTGCCGTTTGTGAACGGATTCATCCTGATCCGGGGCGGCAGCCGGGACGAGCCCGCGGACAAGGTGGGGCTGGTGAGCCTTTACGGCCAGACCTGGCGGCTGAGCGGCACCCGGGCAACCAGCGGCGATCAGCTGGACGAGCAGCTTGCGCTGAAGGCGGCGTCGATCGAGACCGGCGGGAGCACGGCGACGACCAGCATGCACTGGTCGAGCTTCAAGCAGGACTTCGACCAGGTGTTTGCGCTTTCGACCAGCCTGCTGCTCGAGCCGGACTTCAAGGCCGATAAGCTGGAGCTCGAAAAGGGTCAGTTCGAAGCGGGGATCGCGCGGCGCAACGACGATGCGGGCGAGATTGCGGGCCGCGAGGCGGGGATGATCGCGTACGGCAAGGGCAGCCCGTATGCGCGGCAGGAGGAGTACCGGACGGTGGGAGCGGTCAAGCTGGCCGATCTCAAGGCATGGCACGACCGGACCGTGGTGGCGAACAACATGATCGTGGCGGTGTCGGGCGACTTCGATGCGGCGGCCATGGAGGCGAAGCTGCGCAAGGCCTTCGCGGGGTTGAAGCGCGGCGCGATGGTCACTGCACCGAAGGTCGACTTCCATGATCCGAAGCCGGGCGTGAACTTCGTCGATAAGAATGACGTCAACCAGTCGAACGTCTACATCGTCGGGCTGGGCACGGAGCGCAACAATCCGGACTTCTTCGCGCTGAGCGTGATGAACGAGGTGTTCTCGGGCGGCTTCGGTTCGCGTGTGTTCCAGACGGTGCGCACCAGGCTGGGGCTGGCGTACAGCGCAAGCGGGTCCTATGGCGCGAGCTATGACCATCCCGGGCTGTTTATCGTAACCGCGGCGACCAAGAGCGCGACCACGGTGGCTGCGACGAAGGCGATGCTTGAAGAGATCGGCAGGCTGAAGACGGACCCCCCGAGCGCGTCCGAGCTGAAGAGCGCGAAGGACCAGGTGCTGAACTCCTTTATCTTCAACTACGACTCGCGGGAGAAGACGTTGAACGAGCAGGTGGCGCTGGCGCTCTACGGGTACCCTCCGGACTTTCTCGACAAGTACAAAGCCGGCGTCGAAAAGGTGACGAGCGCCGATGTGTCGCGGGTGGCGAACAAGTATGTGGATGTGAACAAGCTTGCGATCGTGGTGGTGGGCAACCAGGCCGAGTTCGGCACGCCCCTGACCCAGCTTGGCCCGGTGACGAATCTGGACATCAGCATTCCTCCACCCCCGGTCGAGGCCGGGCCGGCGGCGGCTGGACCTTCCAGGTAGCGCAGGCTTCGATTTCGCAGGACCGCTTTCAACCCTGGACCGGAGAGGACGGAATGCTCGACAATTTTTCGATCGCCATCATGGCTGCCGGCAAGGGCACGAGGCTGAAGTCGAAGCGGCCGAAGGTGCTGCACGAGATTGGCGGGCAGGCGCTGCTGCTGCATGTGATCGGCGCGGCGAAGAGCCTGGTACCCCCGGACCGGATCTTCACGATCGTGGGCCACGAGGCGGACCGGGTGAAGGCTGCGGTGGCGGCGACGGGGGTGAGCTTTGTGCTGCAGCCGGAGCAGCTGGGAACGGGCCATGCGCTGCAGATGCTGAAGGCGTGGTTCGCGGTGAGCGGCAGGGCGCTGCCTGAACACCTGCTGGTGCTGAGCGGCGATGTGCCGCTGATCCGGCCGGAGACGATCGCGGCGATCAGCCGGCTGCATGTCGAGGAGCATGCGGCGATGACGATCCTGACCGCGGTGCCTGCGGACCCGACCGGCTATGGCCGTGTGCTGCGCCGGCATGCGGGGTCGGCGGAGGTGACGGCGATCGTCGAGCAGAAGTCGCTGACGCCTGAGCAGAGGGACGCGAAGGAGATCAACTCCGGCATCTACTGCTTTCGGACGGAGAAGCTGTTCGAGCGGCTCGACCTGCTTTCGACCAACAATGCGCATGGGGAGTTTTACCTGACGGATATTGCGGCCCGGCTGGTGGCCGATGGCGAGCGCGTGGTGGCGCTCGAGGCGGAGAGTGTCGATGAGGTGCTGGGAGCAAACACGATCGCCGAGATGATGCACCTGGACCAGGCCATGCGTGCGAGCGTTGCGCGGCGCCTGATGGCCCAGGGGGTGACGATCTTCCGGCCGGATACGTGCGTGATCGATGCCCAGGTGGAGGTTGGCCCGGACACGGTGATCGAGCCGTATGTGCAGCTGCTGGGGGGGACCAGGATCGGGAGTGACTGCAGGGTGCGTTCCTATTCGGTACTTGCAAACTCGGTGGTGGGGGACGGTGTGCTCCTGCGCAACGGCTGCATCCTCGACCATGCGACGGTGGGCGACGCTGCGGTGCTGGGGCCATATGCTCACCTGCGCCCGGAGAGCGAGATCGGCGAAGGGGCGCACGTGGGCAACTTCGTCGAGACCAAGAAGGTGAAGCTGGGCCGGGGTTCAAAGGCGAACCACCTGAGCTACCTGGGCGATGCGGTAATCGGCGCGGGGGTGAACATCGGCGCGGGCGCGATCACGTGCAACTACGACGGGGTGCACAAGCACCTGACGAGGATCGGGGATGGTGTGTTCATTGGCTCGGACTCGACGCTGGTGGCGCCGCTGACGATCGGCGACGGAGCCTATGTGGCGGCGGGCTCTTCGATCACCGAGGATGTGCCCGGGGGCGCGCTTGCCCTGGGGCGGAGCCGGCAGGTGACGAAGGAGGGATGGGCGGCGCGGAAGAAGATGGAGCGGGACAGGAAGGCCTGAGACTGCCGCGCGGAAGGCCTCGCTGAACCCCCCGCCGGTAACGTGGCCTGCGGGTTGTGCGGATGAGATTGCGCTCTTGCTCCCCTTGATGAAGCCGATAGGGACTGGTAAGCGGCAGTCAGCTGCAATGGGAGTTCCGGCATGGCTCACGAGCGGGTTCTGGTCGTCGATGATGAAGAGGCTGTGCGCAGCATCGTGGCGCTGGTGCTCGAGCGCAGCGGCTTCACGACGGTCTCGGCCGAGGACGCGGAGCAGGCTCTCGAGCGCCTGCGGGCAGACCCCTCGATCGACGTGGTGATGGCGGACGTGATGCTGCCGGGGAGCGATGGCCTGAGCCTGCTCGACCAGCTGGTGATCGACTACCCGTCGATCCCGGTCGTGATGTTCACCGCGGTGCACGATATCCATGTGGCTTCGAGCGCCTTCCGCAGGGGCGCGATCGACTACCTGCTGAAGCCCTTTGAACGTTCGCAGCTGCTGGCCGTGGTCGAGCGCGCGGTCGAGCATGCGAAGATTCGCCGGCAGAACTCGGCATACCGTCAGAATCTTGAATCGATTGTCGCCGCGCGCACCGCCAAGCTGAGAGCCGCGATGCAGGAGCTTGAACGCAGCTACGACATCACGCTCGAAGCGATGGGTGACGCGCTTGACCTGCGCGATGCCGAGACCGAGGGTCATTCCCGGCGCGTGACCGCGTACACGACGGTGCTTGCGCGCGAGATGGGTCTGAACGCCGAGGAGCTGCGGGTGATTGCGCGCGGCGCGTTCCTGCACGACATCGGCAAGATAGCGACTCCGGACAAGGTGCTGCTGAAGCCCGGCAAGCTCGATGCCTGCGAGACCGAGATCATGCGCGAGCACTGCGAGCGCGGCTACGAGATGGTGAGGAAGATTCCTTTTCTGCGCGAAGCGAGCGAGATCATCTTTGCCCACCAGGAGAGCTTTGACGGCTCCGGCTACCCGCGGGCTTTGAAGGGCGAAGAGATCCCGCTCGGGGCGCGCATCTTCGCGATCGCCGATACGCTCGACGCGATCACGTCGGACCGCCCGTACCGCAAGGGACGCAGCTTTACCGAGGCCCGGGAAGAGATCGTCCGGTGCGCGGGCAGCCAGTTCGATCCGGCCATCGTCGAGGTCTTCATGCACATTCCCGCGGAGCGCTGGAGCGACCTGCGAAGCGAGATCTCGCGCATGCCGGCCGCGATGGTGTCGGCTGCCCTGTGCCGCCCGGCGCTGGCGCTTGCGCCGGCAGCGAGCTAGGGCTCGAGGGCTGAGGCCGAGGTCGCCGCCCCCCCGGCCCGGCTATCCCCCGGCGTAGGGTGCATGCAGATCTTCCGCGGTCGCGCGTTCAACCCCGGTCCGGGGGGCCGGGTAAGTTTCAGGAAGTGCATCCATGGGTCTCGATCGATCTCACGCGCCCTGGCATGAGGAGCCTGCCGGGGTGATGGACCTGAGCCACAGCTGCGCACGGCCGGAGCCGGGCTGGATTGCATTGGGCTGGCCTGGGCTGGGTTGGGCGGCAGCGCCTTTGCTGAGCCAAAGGTGCAGCGTCCGCCCCTTTTCTTCACCCCTCACCAACGAGCGAATCGACATGCATGAGCAAGAGCAGGAAGCATGACAAACCGAGGTCATGGTCCCTTTGACGTACCGGTTTGGGGCGTTCGTGGCACAGAGATCAACCCCTGCGCTTCGTATACTTCAGCAACCGTGAAGACGCTCGACCCAACCCGCCATCCCTCCCGGAACGAAGCAATTTCTGAGGACCCGGAAGATTCGCAAGGTCTCTTCGATCAGGAGCCTGGCGCACCCGAGCTGCGCATGGGCTTCCTGATGCAGCAGTACCCGGCACCGGCGCATCGCTACCTGCTCGATGAGGTGGTTGGCCTGCGGGCGCGCGGGCTGAAGATCGAGACGGCCTCGATCGAGCGGGCCGCACGGCCTGCTGCCCAGATGCCGTCTCATGAGGCGGCCGAAACGAGGCGCACGCACTACCTCCGAAACGGAAGAAAGGCGCGCACCCTGCGCAACCTGGCGGCGGTCTCGATCGGCCATCCGGACGTGCTCTTGCGCGGCGTCCTTGCCGTGATGAGGATTAAGGGCCTGCACGCGGGGGAGCGCATGGCGTGGCTTCGCCACCTCCCTGCGGCGATGCTGATCGGACGCTGGCTGAAGCTGCGCCGGTTGAACCACCTGCACGTTCAATCGGGCGGCGAGGTGGCCTCGCTTGCGCTGGTCGCGTCCGAGGCCTGGCGGATCCCCTGCTCGCTGACGGTGCATGGACCTGAAGAGCTGCTGAACGTCGGCAGCCACCAGCTGGAGGCGAAGATCGCTCATGCAAGCTTTGTCTTTTGCAGCTCGGACCACACCCTGAGCCAACTGGCAGCGTGCCTGCCGGCGGCGCAGTGGCCGAAGCTGAGCGTGATCCGGCTGGGCGTCGATCCCCTGGTGCTGACGCCGCCGCCGCGGCCCCCGAGCTTCAGCATGCGGGGCGATGCACTGCGGCTGGTTTCGACCGGGCGGATGGTGCCGGCGGAGGGCCACCTGGTCCTGCTCGAGGCGATCAAGCTGCTGCGGGAACGCGACGTCGAGCTGCAGGTGACGCTGATCGGCGAGGGTCCGGAGCTGCACCGGCTGGAGGACTTTGTTGCGCTCCATCAGCTTGCGGACCGGGTCCTGTTTACCGGTGCGCTCTCGCATGCGTCGCTGCTGGCTCAGCTGCGCCGCGCCGATCTGTTTGCCTTGACCAGCTTCTCTGAAGGGGTGCCGATGGCGCTGATGGAGGCGATGAGCCTCGGTCTGCCTTCGGTGAGTACGACGGTCGCGGGCATCCCGGAGCTGATGCGCGGCGGCGTGGACGGGCTGCTGGTGCCCCCGGCGAATGCGTCCGCCCTGGCTGGCGCGCTTGAGGCGATGGCGAACGACCCGGTGCTGCGACGCAGCCTGGGCGCTTCGGCGCGGCAACGCATCATCAACCAGTACAACCTGCCCCTGAACCAGGAGCTGCTGGCCTTGACCTTCCGCTCGAACACGGGGACGTCTCTGCGCTAGACGTTGGTTTGTAGCAGCCAGGCGCTGGTTGCGGCGTTCAGGCGCTGGTTGCGGCGTTCAGGCGCTGGTTGCGGCAGCCCAACTCTGGTGTGCGGCGTTCAGACGCTGGCTTGGGGCGTCGGTCGAGGGCTTTGAGGGAGCAGGAGCGGGTCAGGTCGGTGGCCGGGCATCCGGACAGAGGCTCCGTTGATCGCAGTTCAACTTCGTGCCAAATGGCCTGGCCCGGCCCCGGAGCGTTGATGGATTGGGCTTTGCTGAGCGGGGTTCCCGTTGAGCGCGCGCGATGAGCGGCGGCGCAGAGGCGAGCGGATCCGGAAAGGCGAGCGGCTCATGCAGGGGATGCCGGGGCGCGGGGTGTCGAGTTCCCCTGGCTTCCGGGACTTGCGCCGCGTGGGGCCTGCGCTGCCGAGTACTTGCGCCGAGAGGCCTGCGCCGCCGGGGGCGGGCTCAGGGGCGGCCTGCCCGGTGGGCAAATCCTAGACGGCTGCGCGGGCTGCGAACAGCGGCGAAGAGTGCTCCCGGAGGCGCATGGCGTCGCGCTCAGCCTCGGTGGCTTCGATGGCGGCCGTCGGGGTGAGGGCGAGACGGAAGAGGTCGAGCACGGCGGAGAACTGGAGAACACGGCGGACCGGGTTCGACATGTTGGTGAGCCAGATCCAGAGCCCGGCATCGAGCAGGACGCGGCGCGCTTCGAGCAGCCCGCCGATGCCCTCGGCTTCGATCCGGAGCGTGGCCGCCATGTCGAGGACCAAGACCTGGTCGGCTTCAAGAGCCGCCCGGGCTTCACGCAGGATGAGGCCCGCAGCGTGGTCAGCGAGCTCGGCCGGAGCGGTGAAGACGCGGACGTCTGCGGAAGCGCCCGGGAGCGAACCGGCCGGACGTCCGTCCGGAGCCTTGAGGCGGGGCATGAGCGAACGCGCGGCGACGGCGGGAAGGTGCGTGGCCGGCTCCTGAACCATGCGGTAGACGGTCTGGAGTCTGAACCTGTGGACCCAGCCGGGAGTCTGCCGAGGTGCGCCGGCGAGCAATTCGAAGGCGCCGCCGAGGCCGATGACGACCGAGGGCGGGAGCGCTTCCCGGTTGCGCTCGATCCAGATCTCCTGCTTCGGGTTGCCGAAGGCCACGAGCAGAATCTGCGGGTTTGCTTTGCGGATGTTAGAAAGCGTCTGCTCACATCTGATCTCGCCGGTTGCGGAGATCATGGGGCAGGAGCGTCCGACGATCCTGACCTGGGGGGCGGCCGAGGTGAGGGCGGCGGCTGCGCACTTCAGGCTCTCTTCATGGAGCGCGAGGACATAGATGCCGTAGCCCTTTTGTGCGGACAGGCGGGCGAGCTCGGGGATCAGAGCGAGCCCGTTGACGGGGCTCTCAAGCAGGGGCCGCGCGGCCTCGGGGGCGGAGGTGATGGGGCTGCCATCGGGCAGGATCATGCTGCATTCAGCGAGGATGCGGTGCAGGTAGGGATCGCGGAGCGAGAGCTGCGCCAGGTCCTGGTTGATGGTTGCGACCTGGTGGACTTCACCCGAAAGGATGAATCCTTCGATCCGGCTGACGGCCTGATCCATGCTGAGGCTCGGGAGCGGGCGACCGGCGCCGGCTGCCGGAGATTGAAGGGTGGGGTTCGAGGCGGAGACGGACGCGTTGCTCATGCTGTTCACCTGTATCAGCTTAGGCAATGCGGGGAGGAAGCAAAATAACACAAAAGCCAGGGGCTGTGGCGGAAAAGTAATGTGAAGGAGGTGAACAGGGAGAGTCGCCGGGGCTGTCTTCGGTGCGCGAAGGGTCAGGTCTTCGGGGTGCGCCTGGAGGCGGGAGGCGGCGCGGTGGATTCACGCACGATGAGCTCGGGGTCCACGACGATCTGGCGTGCGGAGGGATTGTCGGCCGGGGACGAGATCTGCCGGACGATGGCCTCGGCGGCGAGCAGGCCCATGGTGCGGAGCGGCTGGCGGACGGTGGTGAGGGGCGGATTCTGGAAGGCGGCGGACTGGACGTCGTCGAAGCCGATGATCGAGACGTCTTCAGGGACCCGGAGGCCGGCCTCGTGGAGGGCGCGCACGGCGCCGATGGCGGAGACGTCGTTGAAGGCGAAGATAGCGGTGAAGGGCGCCTTCGAGGCGAGCAGGCGCTGCGCGGCAAAGTAGCCGGGTTCGTGCGAAGGGGAGTCGCTGTCGAGCTGCACCATGAGCGCGGGATTGAGCTTGAGGTGGGCGCGTTCGGCGGCGGCCTCGATCGCCTTCCAGCGGCGGTCGGTGTCGGAGCTGAAGCTCTGCCCCTTGATGAGCGCGATGTGACGGTGGCCGAGGCCGGTGAGGTAATCGATGGCGAGCTCTGCGGCGCGGCGGTGATTGAGCACGATGCTGGTGACCCATTCATC
>CAXTUS010000059.1:0-19837 GCA_964247475.1 uncultured Acidobacteriaceae bacterium
GTCACGGTCTGGCCGGCGAGCGTCACGTTCGCTGTGGCGGGCGGGCTGGGCAGCTTTTTACCGTCCGCGGGCATGTCCATCCCGGACATCTGGGCGTGCAGCATGGGGCTGATGGTAGCGGCGAGTAAGCAGCTACAGGCTGAAACGGAGAGCGTGCGGAGGAGCATGGAATCTCGCTTTCATGTTGGTGGAAGAATGTGGGCTACGGAGCCTGGGTACAAAGGATGAGCCTGGAGGGTTTGATGCTGAATCGAGCGCTTCGCCGGTGTCAAAGAAACGCGTTGCAGCATGATGCGTGATCACCGCCAGGCACTCCGACGACCGGGAAGAGGCACAGAATGAACTGCCCTGCACTGCACGTTGCGTCCCGGTGCACTCCCCGCCCTGGGCTGCCACCGAGAACAGCCTTTTGTGCGTGCCAACCCCGGTGCTAGGATAAAGGAGCGCGCCCGTAGCTCAGCTGGATAGAGCGGCAGCCTCCGAAGCTGTAGGTCAGAAGTTCGAATCTTCTCGGGCGCACCACCTTCCCCCCTACAAACTGTCGTCTTGCCATGTGATCGCAGATGAATCGAGCGTCAATGGATTTCCACGGCTAACCTGGGTGCACAGGGTGCATCCAAGAGCGCAGAAGTAATTCAGGAGACAACCATGCCTTTTACGAATGATGCCGGATTTGAAGATGACTTCCGCAAGGTGGGTGCCGATGTGACCGCGGGCTTCGAGCCGGCGAATTCGCCCAGCAACCCGACCGAACACGCGAGCAGCGACAACGTCGAAGTGGCGGCCAAGGCTGGCGATCTCGATGACGACACAGAAGACGTGGACGACGAGGTCGATGGTGACGATGACGATCTCGAAGAGGACGATGACGACGAGGAAGACGACGACGACCTTGAAGACGATGACGACGAAGATGACGAAGCCGTCGACGAGGACGATGATCTAGAAGACGACGACGAAGAAGATGATGACGATGACGAAGAGCTTGAAGATGAAGACGACGACACCGTCAAGGCTCGCAACACCAGCACCGCCGCATCCGCCGCCGCCCGAAAGGGTTAGCACTCTCTTCATCAGGGAACAAAGTTGAGGCCAGCCTTCGGGGGTGGCCTCACTTTTGTTGCACGGGTTAGAAGCTTAGCCGTTCTGATCAGCAGGGTGCACGGTGCGGTAGCTCGCGTTGCCCTTCGACCAGACGAGCAGCAGGAGGTCCTTTCCAGCCGGGCTTTGGCGTACCTGCCCGATAAACTGGCTGGCCGACGCAGCAGGTTTGCGGTTCACCTCAAGGATCACATCGCCGGGCTGCAGGCCTGCATCCTCGGCCGGGCTGTCCGGACGGACACGCTCGACGACAACCCCGTGAAGATCATCCGGAGCCTGGATCTGCTGACGGGCATCGGCGTTCAGATCAGCGACTCCCAGGCCAAGCTTGCCGGCATGGCCAGGCTGCTGGTCCTGCGTGTCCCCGTTGCTGGCAACCTCCGTTTTGCCCTTGTAGGAACCAACCGTAAGGCTCAGCGGCACCTGCTGGCCGTTCCGCAGGACGACCAGCTTGACACCGGTACCCGGGCTCATCTGCGAGACCGTGGTCTGGAGGTCACTGCTGCTCATCACCTTTGCGCCGTTCACCTGCGCAATCACGTCACCCTGCTTGACCCCGCCGCGGCTTGCCGGGGAGTCCGGCGAGACCTGGGCGACGATCGCGCCTGACGCATCGGGCAGGTTGAAGAACTGAGCGTTCTCGGGCGTCACATCGTTCATGCTGATGCCAAGAAAGCCGTGGTCGACCTTGCCGTGAGAGATCAGCTGTGTCGTGGTCGATCGCACAATCTGCGACGGGATGGCGAACCCTGCGCCAGCGAAGGAGCCGGAGCTGGACATGATGCCGTTGTTGATGCCGACCAGCTCACCGTGGGCGTTCACCAGCGCACCGCCGGAGTTGCCGGGGTTGATGGCGGCGTCGGTCTGGATGAGCCCCCCAGGGGTACGCGCGTCGTTTGAGAAGTTGTTACGGCGATTCACCGCACTGACGATGCCGCGGGTAACCGAGAACTGCAGCGAACCAAACGGGCTGCCGAAGGCGAGAACCGTCTGGCCTGGATGAAGCTGGGTGGAATCGCCCCAGGCGATGGCCGGCAGGTTGCTGGCGTTCACCTTGATGACCGCAATATCGGTTAGTTTATCGGTGCCGACCACCTTGCCCGTGAGCACGCGGCGATCGTTGAGGGTGACGCGAATCTGGGTCGCGCCATCGACGACGTGGTTGTTGGTGACGATGTAGCCGTCAGGCGAGATGATGACGCCCGAGCCGATGCCGTGCTCGATCTGCGGCTGCTGCGGGCGTCCCCCGCCCTGGCCGAAGAACTGGGCGAAGCCGGGGGGCAAGCCCTGGGGCAACTGGTTCTGCGAGTGCTCGTCACCGTCTCCGCCATCCTCCGACTGGGAGCCGCCGCGCGAGGTGACAGCCACGTTCACGATCGAAGGCGTAACCTTCGAGGCGACCGACTCCATGGCCTGGTCGAGCGAGGTGAGGGCCGACACGGACCGGTCATCGAGCGGCACGCCGGAGGTACCAACGCCTGACCCGAAGCTCCCAGCGCCCAGCATGGCGGCATGAACGTCGCCATGCCCCGCGAAAAAGGCTGCGCCAAGCACAAAGGCGCCAGCTACGGTTGCGGGAAGTGCAAGGTGCTTGCCCGCTAGAACTAGTTTATTAGTTGATTGCGACATGGTTTGAGGCTCCTGTGGTTGAAGGTGAGGCTTTCTAAAGTTGGAAGATGATCCAGCCGTCGGGCGTCTGGACCGCGGCATACGTGGCCGGGACATAGGCGCCCGGGACGTACGAAGCTGCAGAAAGGTAAAGGTGCTGAAGATGTTCGGCCCGCGTCGCCGTAAACAGGGGACGATCCTGAGGCTGCTGCTGCTGCCGCGCGCGCCCCGACCCTGCGATCCCTCTTGACGTCTTCGCCGCAGCCCGCTTGTGCGTTGCCGTGAGCTGAACCGGCTTCTGCACCGAGCGGCCAAGCTCAAGAGACGTATTCACGAAGCTCGCTCCGGGCGCCACCGGATGGAAGCTCCCGGGGTTCTTCGCGGCGGCAGCCTGCACGGTTGCTCTGGCCTGGGCCAGGACCGGAGCCGAGGTCGGGGCCGAGGCCGGTATGGAGTTCGACGTCTGAGCCAGAACCGAGGCCCCCGCAGGCACAAAGGAGACCAGGCGCGGCGTGCGGGCGAGCGTAATCGAGGCGGCGAGCACACCGGCCATAAGCGCTGCCGTAGCGAAGCGTGTCTTGGCCGGGCTCAGCGTACGCTCGGGCCGGCGCAGGATACGGTGAACACGGGTCGCGAGTTCGGACTGCTTCCCCCACGCGCCAAGCGCAAGCACCAGGCCGCGGCGTAGCATACTGTGCTCGGCGAGCTGGGTCAGGCAGGTCGCGTAGGCCTTGCGCGCGCCGGTCTCGTGCAGCACGCGGTCATCGCACGCAAGCTCACGCTCGAGGCATAGCTGGCGTTCCACCCAGAACAGCACCGGGTTCAGTGGGAAAAGGATCAAGGCCAGCTTCTGCAGCAGGTTGGTCCAGTCATCCGCGCGCCGAAGGTGCTCGGTCTCGTGCAGCAGGACCTGCTCCAGTTCAGCCTGGGTCAGGCTCTCCATCAGTCCAGGCGGCAAGAGGATGCGGGGTGACCAGAAGCCGAGGACGCTGGGGCGGTCCACATCAGGCGAGACGCACAGGGTGTAGCCACGCGCAGCCTGTGCGATCGAGGGCTGTACAGGCATAGGAACGGCCTGGCGGTTCACCATCCGCAGACGCCAGGCGCCGAGCACGAACTGCACCAGGCGCAGCGTCGAAGCTGCCAGCGATACGCCGACCACGGCCAGGCTCCAGAAGGGTGCGGCGTGGATCTGGTGCGGCGTCGCGACCGACCCGGGCGCGCCGTGCGATCCGGATACGAAGCCGGGCATGAAGTGAAGCAGGAAGATAATGGCAAACGTCGCTAGCCAGATGGAGGAACGGACTGCCGCGCTGACCGCCGGAAGCAGCCGCAGGCAGAGCCAGACGCAGAAGGCAAGAAGGGTTCCCTGCCAGATAGCGGAGATCAGGGCGGAGGCGGCGCTTGCGGCAAATGGATACATCAGGCTTGCCCCTCCTGTGCTGCTTCCGGATCGTCTGGCGATTGTGCGATGGCCTGGCGAATGCGATGCAGTTCATCAGGGTTAAGGTCGCCATCCCCCAGCAGCGAGAGCAGGAGACGCTCCCGCGAGTTGCCGAAGAAGCGCTCGAGAACATGGCGAATCTCAGACCGGCTGGCCTCGTGCTCCTGCACGCAGGCGCTGTAGAGAAAGGCTCGGCCCTCCTGCCGGTGAGTCACGTAGCCCTTGGTTTCAAGCACCCGGATCGTCGTAAGCACCGAGGTGTAGGCAAGCGGCTCCACCTGCTTGACCACATCGGCGACAGCCGACTCGCCCTGGGTCCAAAGGACGCGCATAAGCCGGAGTTCAGCGGGGGTGAGCGTGATGGAGGGGCGCGGTGGCATCGTGTCTCTGCAGGATAGACTACGAACTAGTTGATTAGTTAGCAAGCTTTTTGGGCTGATGAGTTCCATGGTCCACCCACTTGAAGGCAGCGATCCTTCGCGGACCCTCTGCGCAGCGCCTCAGCCCTAAACGCGCTGGTAGCGTTTCAGCACATCGTCGAGTGAGAGGACCCCTTCAAGCGCACCCCGGGTGGCGCGATTCGAGATGGGCACGACCGGCCAGCGCCGGAAGTATGGCAGGGCCGCCGAAAGCGGCTGGTCGGGAAAGATCAGCGGCGTACGCTCCTGGCCTAAACGCTCTTCAAGCAGCGCGCCGGCGTCCGGGTCCTCCTGGACGGCGATCTTCGCAAAAAGCTCGCTCAGCTCGGACGGACGTGCCGCATACCAGCCTCCGTCGCGACATTGAACCAGGATGGCGGCGGGCGCCTCCGGGCCAGGCGACCCGGGCAGGAGGTTCTGATCGAGAAACGCCGTTTTGGCACTCCAAACCGACTGGCCGCCCTGCAGGATCGGTACGGTGACCGGCTGCAGAGCGTCCTCGAAGTGCAGCTCAGATTCTTCGCGCTGCTCTTCCATGGACGGCAGGTAAAGACCGTCCTGGTGCGTGAAGAGCTCAAAGATGGGTATCGGCTGCAACGCGCGCGCCATCAGGTAGGCGATCGTGTTGGCCAGGATCACCGGCAGGATGATCGAGTAGTTGCCCGACACCTCGAGGATCATGAAGACCGAGGTGAGCGGTGCGCGCAGAAAGGCGGCGAACAGGACGCCCATGCCCACCAGCGCGTAGGAGCCGATCGAACCCGTCGCCAACCCGGGAAAGTAGTGCTTCTCAAAAGAGCCGATCGCCGCGCCCAGCATCGCGCCGACGAACAGCGTAGGCGCAAAGACTCCACCGGGGCTCCCGCTCGAGAACGACAGGGTGGTCGCGATGATCTTGAACGCGGCCAGCAGCAGCAGGATCTTGAACGTGAATTGCGCGTGCATCGCCTGGTCGATCCCACCGTACCCCGCACCCATCACCTCCGGCAGCCCAAAGTAGCCGATGCATCCGACAAGAAAGCCGGCGGCGGCGGGCTGCAGCATCTGCGACCAGGCTGGCTGACGACGGAGCAGGGGGCGGAGGAAACCGAGCGCCTTCGCAAAGATCAGCGAGGCAACGCCGCCGACAAACCCAAGCACGGCGTACGCAAGCAGCTCGCGCGGGTCGCGGAGCGCGATCGCAGGCACCCGGAACATGGGCTCGGCGCCCCAGAACCAGCGCGCAACCACGACCGCGGAGACCGCCGCCAGGACGATCGAACCAAGCACCCCCGCCGTCCACTGCCCGATCACCTCTTCGATCACGAAGAGGATCGCCGAGATCGGCGCGTTGAAGGCAGCCGCAAGTCCGGCAGCCGCGCCTACGGGTGCGAAGATGCGCAGCTTTTCGCGCGAAAGTCCCATCCGGCGGCTGATCAGCGACGCAGCACCGGCCCCGATCTGGAGCGATGGGTCCTCGGGGCCGGTCGAGAACCCGGCGCCGATCGCCAGGGCGCAGAGCAGGAACTTGCCGATGACGGTGCGCGTAGAGATATAGCCGTTGTGTATGTAGAGTGCGGCCTTGGTCTGGTTCACCCCGGAGCCGCGGACCGCCGGGAAGACGTAGCGCGTCATCGCGGCGATGAAAAGGCCGGCCAGCACCGGCACGACGATCAGCCGTATCTGGTGCGGTGCTGGCGCTGATCCCTGGAGCAGCACCGAAAGCCATTCAATCGCCATGCGGAACGACACCACAAGCAGCCCGGCGATGATGCCGATAAAGATCGAAAGCAGCAAGAGAATGCGCTCTTCGCGGCCAGGGGTGCTGCTCTCCGGGCTGGGCTGGGCGTTGCCGCCGGCGATGGTCTCTTTAGGGAGCTGCGGAAGCTGCTCGGCGATGGGACTAGCTGCCACTTGCGGCCTCCTTCTGCGCGGTGTTCGCGAGGCGCAGCAGCAGCGCATCGTCGCCCGCCGGTACGCCGCAGGTCTGGACTACTGACGGCTGCGCCGCCTGCATCTCCGTCTCGAAGATCAGGCCGGTCCACCTGTCCTGGGCATCGGCGTCGTTGGTCAGCGTTCTCCGGGAAGGCAGAAGAGCCGCCCAGCGTGCCGTCAGGTCAGCCAGCTTCGGCGACGCCGGTGAAAGGCAGGCACCGAGGCGAGTCTGCGCGATGTTGGCAGCGGCAAGGATGTGGCTCGCACGTTGATGTACGGGCTGATCCGGGTTCAGGCTGAGCTGCTGGATGCGACGCGCGTTCTGCGCCAGCGCGCTCAGCGCACTCTGGTCGGTCAGAGCGCCTGGGCTCGCCGTGGCTTTGGCGTCAAGCGCACGCTGCAGGTACTTTTCCGCCAAGGGATAGCTGGCAAGCGCGTAGGCGGCCTGCCCGGCAGCGGCGAGCGCGGGGCGGCTATGCGGATCAAGCGCAACCGCCTTGCGATAGAAGCTGAGGGCGTCCGGGAGATAGCCCGCAGCCTCGAGCCTTCGAGCGACCTTCAGGTTCAGATCCACGTTGGCGGGCGCATTGCCGGCGACGGTAAAAAGCTCGTTGCGCGCCTCCGCATTCTGGTGCTGGCCGATCAGGAAGTCGGCGAGTTCAAGCCGCACCTCCCGCCGGCGCACGATGCCGTCGCCTTCCCAGCTGCCGTAGACCGAGGCCCGGTAGTAGTCCTCGGCTGCACGGTCCTGGCCGCGGGCGCGGGCCAGCCGGGCAAGCTGCAGGTTGATAAATCCGTCGCCCGGGCGAGTCTCCCAAAGGTTCTGGAAGTAATTGTTAGCCTCTTCCGTGTGGCCCGCGCCGGCGAGCGCCTGGGCAAGCAGAAGTTGATCCGCACGATCGTCCGGCGCATAGGTGAGCGCGGTATGCAAAGCTCCGACGGCTTCCTCAGGATGTCCGCGTTCGAGCGCAAGCCGGCCCCGATCCGACCATCGTTTCCCCAGTTCATCGCGATGAGCTTCAAACGACTTGAAGAGGAAGAGCGTGATGCCAAGCAGGATGAGCGAGACGGCAAGCAGCACCAGGAACGCGATCCCGTCATGGATCAGGAGCCCGCGACGGGTGGATACGGTGGGTGTTGCGACCGGCTGCATCTTTCTGGGTTGGCTCCTGCGCTGTGGGTTTCAGGCTGTGCGCCTTCCCTTAAGCATAGCGGGTGCGGCCTTTGCCTGCCGAACCCATGTGCTTGGATGCGATGAACCTGTTCGAAGCGTTGAACCTGCGCGAAGCGTTGAACCTGCGCGAAGTGTTGAACCTGCGCGATGCGTTGAACCTGCGCGAAGCGTTGAACATGCGCGATGCGTTGAACCTGCTGGATGCGTTGAACATGCTGAATCGGGCAGGTCGCGGACTTTGTCTAAGCTTGATTGGCGGCGTTTTTTCTGAAGACCGCCCAGGAGGCCAGCATGGCGAACTCAACAGGTTCAAGTTCAGCAGCAGGAAAAGTAGCATTGATCACCGGCGGCAACCGTGGTCTCGGGTACCAGACGGCGCTCGACCTGGGGCCGCTTGGTGTCAGGATTGTGATCGGTTCACGTGACGCGTCGAAGGGAGAGCAGGCTGTCGAAAAGCTGCGCGCCCTGGGCATCGAGGCGAAGTCGATCAAGCTCGACATCACGGAACCCGCTGACTATCAGGCGGCATACGACTTCATCGATCGGCATTATGGCCAGCTCGACATCCTGATCAACAACGCGGGGTACGCGGAGGGTGAGTTTGGCGCGGGGGAGATGCCGAATGTCCAGACCACGACGCCGCAGGCGCTGCGTGAACACTTCGACGTGAACTTCTTCGGCCAGGTCGCACTCACCCAGCGCCTGCTGCCGCTGTTGAGGAAAGCGCCCGCCGCGCGGATCGTCAACCTTTCAAGCATCCTGGGTTCGCTGGCGCTGCAGGCCGACCCCAACTCTCCGATCTTCCATGCAAAGGCATTCGCCTATGACGCCACGAAGTCGGCGCTCAACGCCTTCACCATCCACCTCGCCTACGAGCTCCGCGACACGAAGATCAAGGTCAACTCCGCGCACCCGGGCTGGGTGAAGACGGACATGGGCGGCCCGCACGCGACGCTCGAGCTGAGCGAAGGCGGCAAGACCAGCGTTGAACTCGCAATGCTTGATGACGATGGCCCGACCGGCGGCTTCTTCCACCTGGGCAAGCCTGTCCCCTGGTAGCCTCTGCGTCGCCTGGTCCCGGCGGAGCAATGGCAAGAAGGCCGAGCCCAGGCAAGAAGGCGGCGCGGCAGCCAAGAAGGCGGCGCTCAGCCAAGAAGATAGGGTCCAGCCAAGAAGACAGGGCCCAGCCAAGAAGACAGACGAAGAGCGCGCCGGCCCCTGTCCGTTGCGAGCTCTTCCCTGGTTCTCCCCAATTTGCACATTTTGTGCATTCCGCTTCCACCTCCGCGCTTGCAGCGGTTTCCCGCGATAAAGACAGCGCCGCTTAGATATTTCTGGACGAAACGATCAACTTTCGATAGGGTCACAGCACACGCTTTGTAAACGAACGGCACATTGAAGTATCGGGCAGAGAGTGCCGGCGCTGGGGATCAAGCGACAGCCCGCGACCGGACCCGCCACAACATCGACACCCGGAATCACACATTGCCCGAGGGCATTTGAGAGGTCATCATGAAGAAGAACCACGCGAAGCTGCTGGCGGCAAGCCACGCAGCCGTACTCCTCTGTGCCGCAGGCGCACAAACCGTCACAGGAACCGTCACCGGCAGCGTGACCGACCCCACCGGTGCGGTCGTCCCCGGCGCGCACGTCGTGGCACATAACGTCGATACGGGCGTGAACTCCGTCGCGAAGGTCGACTCGGCAGGCCAGTTCCGCATCGCATTCCTGCCGATCGGCAGGTATACGGTTGCAATCGACGCAACAGGCTTCGGCGCGCAGACCCTGCCCCAATTCCAGTTGGAAGCCGTGCAGACGGCCAACTTCAACGTCCAGCTGACAGTAGGCGGATCATCGACCGTAGTCGATGTTTCAGACTCCGCTGCGCCCATCCTGAACACCAGCGACGCGACCCTCAGCAGCACCTTCACGGCGAATACCATTCAGAACTTCCCGCTCAACGGTCTGGACTTTTCCGCCCTGTCGCTCTATGTTCCGGGTGCCGTCAGCACGGCCGGCACCGCCGGCACCACCCAGATCGAACGCAGTAACTTCTACACCGACTCGGTCAACCTGAACGGCAACCGTGCCCAGGCGAACAACTACACGCTCGACGGCATCGACATCAACGAGACCTTCAACAACCTCATCGCCTACAGCCCCGCCCCCGAGTCCCTGCAGGAGATCCGCGTCCTCACCGCGAACTCGCCCGCCGACTACGGCAACGTCAACGGCGGCGGCATCGTCAGCATCCTCAAAAGCGGCACCAACGCGTTCCACGGCTCGGCCTACGGCTACGTGCAGGACTACCGCCTGAACGCAAACTCCTATGCCAACAAGCATGTGGCGCCGCCCGATACCGTCTCCTCCATCAACCCCTTCTCGCAGGCGCAGTTTGGCGGCAGCATCGGCGGCCCCATCAAGCGCGACAAGCTCTTCTTCTTCGTCGACTACCTGGGATCGCGCTTCCATGTGGGCGGTGTCAACCACGCCAGCGTCTTCACCCAGGCCATGCGCAACGGCGACTTCTCCGCCCTGCTGACCGGCGCCAATCCAATCCAGCTCTACGACTCCCAGAACAACTTCGCGCCCTTCGTCGGCAACCTGAACGTGCCCGTCGTTAACCCGGTAGCGAAGTTCCTCTTCGCCCATCCCGACCTCTACCCGCTGCCAAACGCGACCCCGACCGATGGCATCGTGGCCAACGACTACGTCGGTCCTTCACGCAGCTACAAGGCGAACAACCAGGGCGACATCAAGATCGAATACGACCTCCGCCCGTCGGACAAGCTGACCGGCTTCTACTCCATGTCGACCGCCTACGACGGGTCGACCGCGCTGCTCGCGATCCAGTTCCCCGGCGTCAACCTCTTCCCGACCAAGGTCACCGGTGCGAACTGGGTGCACATCTTCTCGCCATCCGTCGTGAACTCGGCGCGCCTCGGCTTCACCCGCACCGTCTGGAACCAGGGCTCACCGCAGGACCCGAGCGGCCAGTTCGGCAACAACGGCAACGCCGCAGTCGGGATCGCCTTCACCAACCAGGCCTTCAACGGCTTCACCTACCAGGGCATCGGCGGGCTCACCGGCGTCGGAACGCCCGCGCAGGATGGCGGCCTGATCGACAACACCTACAGCTACATCGACAACCTCAGCTGGCAAAAGGGCAGGCACACCCTCACCGCCGGCGTGCAGGCGCTGCGCTATCACAACAACTACCCCACCAGCAATAACAACGGCTACCTGGGCTCGATGAACTACAACGGATCGTTCACCAAGAGCGCAACCCTGTCGGATGCATCAGGCTACGGTGGCGCGGACTTCCTGCTCGATCGCGTCAGCTCCGCAGCCGTGACGCTCGGCAGCGTGAACGTCGGGCAAAGGCAGTGGCGTGTGGCCGGGTTCGTCGCCGATGACTTCAAGGCGACCTCGAACCTGACGTTGAACTTTGGCGTACGTTACGAGTTCGACCAGCCCTGGACCGAGTCAAACAACAAGACCGGCAACGTGGACATCGCAACCGGCCAGGTGCTCTACGCGGGCAAGGTTCCGGTGGGTGCGCCCGCAGGCTCCGGGCTCTGCAGCAACCTTGCATGCTACGACGCGAACTACAAGCAGATCATGCCGCGGCTCGGCTTCGCCTACCAGGCCAGCGGACGCTTCGTCATCCGCGGCGGCTATGGCGCCACCAGCTTCTACGAGGGCAACTCTTCAAACCAGCGGCTCACCTCGATCACCCCCTTCATCCAGGCCATCAACGTCACCACCATCGCACCCACCGTGGGCAACGGCGGCACGCCGCGCACTGCGGAACAGGGCTTCACCGGCGGCTCCGCGCAGTACGGCGGCACCTTCAACGTGTATCCCAAGAACATCCAGCCCGCGTATGTGCAGGAGTACAGCCTCACGTCAGAGTACGCGGCCACGCGCACGCTCTCGGTGCAGCTGGGATACCTGGGAGAACAGGGCCAGCACATCGAGGACTACGGCAATCTGAACCAGCGCCGGGTGAACGGCGACGCGACCTCCGCGCCTTACTTCAACAACCAGTACCTCGGCGTGAACGCGATCGATCCATCGATCAGCATCGGCGACGGCTCGCTGCTGATCACCGAATCGCGCGCAGCCATGAACTACAACGCGCTCCAGGCCGTCATCCGTCAGCGCGCCGTGCACGGGCTTGAGTTCACCTTGAACTACACCTACGCGAAGGCCCTGACCAACAGCCTCGGCAACTACGGGCTTCAGGTGAACGGCTACTCGGGCGCCTTCCAGAACTACTACGACAGCGCCGCCGACTGGGGCCCGGCAGGCTACGACGTCCGCCATAACTTCAGCGGAACCGGCGTGTACGCGTTGCCGTTAGGACGCGGCAAAGACTTCCTGCCGAACGTGAACCACGTCGTTGACGAAGTCATCGGCGGCTGGAAGATCTCGACCGCGGCCGTCGCTTACAGCGGCTTCCCCGAGACCGTGACGACCGGCAGCAACAACTCGAACAGCTTCGGACAATCGCGTCCCAACCAGTACCGCAGGCTGAAGATCGTTCACCGCACCCTGACCAACTACTTCGGTGACGATCCTTCGGCAAAGCCCTGCACCACGGCCGGTGTGGACGATGGTGTGTGCGCACTCGGCGCGCCGGCTGCCAACACCTTCGGCACGGCGCGCAACGGCAACGTACGCGGACCGGGCTATCTGAACGTGGACATGTCCGCCTTCAAGGACTTCCATACCTTCCGCGAGCAGACGCTTGGCTTCCGCTTCGATGCCTTCAACACCTTCAACATCACCAGCTACGGCAATCCCGATGTCGGACTTGGCGATACCAACTTCGGCAACGTGACCGATCAGAACGTCCGCTCGGTCGAGCGTCATCTCCAGTTCTCGGCCAACTACAGGTTCTAGTCGCACGTGCTGACGGCCCTTGAGATCTGCGTCGACTCGTTTGCATCTGCCATTGCAGCCGAAGCAGGCGGCGCGCAGCGTGTGGAGCTGTGCAGCGGGCTGATCGAGGGTGGGTTGACGCCCAGCCTCGGTCTCATCCACGCCGTGCGGGCACGCCTGAAGATCGGCGTGCACGTCATGATCCGGCCACGCGGCGGTGACTTCGTTTACTCAGAGGATGAGCTTGGGATCATGCGCGACGACATCAGCCTGGCCGCCGAGGCCGGGGCTGATGGCGTCGTCTTCGGCCTGCTCACGGCGGATGGGTTGGTGGATCTCGATCAGGCCCGAAAGCTGGTCGCGCTGGCACGTCCTCTGCAGGTAACCTTTCATCGCGCGATCGACACCACGGCAAACCTGTTTGAAGCGCTTGAAGCGGTCATCCGTGCAGGCGCCGATCGTGTACTGACCTCGGGCGGTGAAGCGACAGCGCTGGACGGACAGGCCACGCTGCAGAGGATGGTCCATGCAGCTGCAGGCCGGATCGAGATCATGGCCGGGGGTGGCGTCAGGCCCGACAACCTCGAAGCCATCGCACGCGCCACCGGTGCCACGTCTTTCCACTCCGGGATGCGCCGGGCAGTGCAAGCGATCGCCCGGCAGCCTCTGCGGCAGGTCCGCCTGGGCGCGCCCGACGTCGATGATTCAGTCCGCCACGTGGTGTCGGTTGAAGATGTGGAGGCTCTCGCCGCAGCAGCACGCAAGGCAGGAGCGCCTGACCTCTGAGCGACCTGCAGGTCCGCTTTGGGAGCAGAGATCGAACAGGAAGGCCGGGAATGTCTTCGAAGACCGAAAAGCGCGCGAAGGAGATCCTCCGGCTCCTGCTGAGTCATGGCAGGACGTCCGTAGAAGAGTTGACTACGCTCTTCGACACCTCCGCCGCAAGTATCCGGCGGGATCTGGTCCGGCTTGAAGAGCGTGGCCTGGTGCACAGGACCCACGGCGGCGCAATGCTCGCAGGCCAGGTGTATGAGTCGTTCCGGTTCGACGCGTCGTTCCCGGTTCGTGAAGAACGCTTCGCCCGGGAAAAGCAGCGGATCGCCCAGGCCGCGGCAGCGCTCGTCAACGAGCATGAAACGATCGGCGTCGGCGCTGGCACGACCGCCACCCAGGTGGCGCGGGCACTGCGTCAGCGAAGCGGCCTGCACGTGATCACCAACGCGGTCAATATCGGGATGGAGCTCAGCTCGAGCGAAGGACTCGACACCACGCTCACCGGTGGCTCGATGCGCTGGCCGGGGGCCTTCTCGCTGATCGGGCCAATGGCCATCGAAAGCCTGAACGTGGTCATCATGGATCGCGTCTTCCTCGGCGTCTGCGGCATCGATCAAGCACATGGCGCGACCACGATCCAGGCGGATGAAGCGGCCGGCTTCCGCGCCATGGCAAGGCGCGCAAAGCAGGTGATCGTGGTCGCTGACTCAAGCAAGGTGGGCATGGTCAGCCCGGCCGTCATCTGCCCCGTCCACGACATCGCTATCCTGATCACAGACGACGGAATCAGCGAAGATAACGCCCGCGCCTTCAAGGCTGGCGGCGTCAGGGTCATCATTGTTTAGCAGACATTCGCCCCACCCAGAGACCACACCCCTCCCGATCAGAAAGGCAGCAACGATGAACTCAGATAGAAGGTCTTTTCTAAAGGCGGCATCAGCAGGCATGGCCACCGCGGCTCTCCCCCTCTCCCCGGCCGCCTCGGCAGTGGCCGTGCAGCGGGGCGAGAACGCCCTGGAGCCAGGCGAGAAAGCCGTGCAGCCGGGTGAGTCGAAGGTCAATTCCCTGCTCGACCACGTGAACATCATGCAAGGAACCGACTCGACCGGGATCTTCTCGCGCGGCAACACGCTCCCCATCGTGGCGCTGCCATTCGGCATGGCGCACTGGACGCTTCAGAGTACGGAGCGCGAACCCTGGTTCTTCCATCCCGAAGATCGCCGCCTGGTAGGCATCCGTTCCACGCACCAGCTGAGTCCCTGGCTCGGCGACTACGGCCAGGCCACCTTTATGCCGTTCCAGGGCAAGGTCGAAGCCTCGAGCCGCAGCGCCTCGTATCGTCCGGAGAAGTCAACGCTCTCCCCTCATCACCTCGCGCTTCGCTTCGAGCGCTACGCCGTCAACATGGAGCTTGTACCAACCACGCGCGGCGCCATCATGCAATTTGTCTTCGACACGCTTGAAGGCACAGAAGCGTCGCTTGCCATCGATCTGCCTGGCACCGCTTCGGACGCAACCTGGGATCAAGCCGCCGGAACGGTGACATGCATCGCAGCCGCCACCTCGGGCGGCACGCCGGAAAACTTCCGAACCTGGTACATCCTGCGCATGGACGACGGCGCCGCAAACTCCATCCTCGGGATGGATGTGACCAGCACAAAGGCAGGCAAGATCGCCGTGGTGCGCTTCAAGGCCGTAGCCGGCAAGCCCGTGTACGCACGCGTGGCTTCATCGTTCATCTCGGCAGAGCAGGGCGCGCGCAACCTGGCCCGGGAGATCGGCACCCAGACCCCCCAGGCACTCAAGGCCAGGGCACAAGGTGAGTGGGAAAAGCATCTCGGTCGCGCAGTCATCGCGGGCGGAACACTCGAACAGCGACGCACCTTCTACTCCTGCCTCTACCGCACGGTCCTCTTTCCACGCACCTTCCACGAGATCGATGCCGCCGGCAAAAACATCCACTTCAGCGGCTACAACGGTCGCGTAGAGCCCGGTGTAATGTACGCCGATCATGGCTACTGGGACGTCTACCGCGCCTGGTATCCCATGATGTCGATCCTGTTTGAAGACCGCCTCGCAGAGATCCTCCAGGCATGGGTCAACGCCTACCAGGAAGGCGGCTGGCTGCCGCAGTTCCCCGCCCCCGGCTATCGCGCCTGCATGACCGGCAGCCTAATTGACGCGGTCTTCGGCGATGCCGCGGCCAAGCAGCTCGGAGGCTTCGACATCAAGGCCGCTTACGCCGGGCTGAAAAAGCACGCAACGACCCCGGGCAATCCGGACAAGGGCTACGGGCGCCAGGGCATCGCGGAGTACATGAAGCTCGGCTTCTGCCCAGCCGACAAGGTCGACCAGTCCGCGGCCGAAACTGTAGACTCAGCCTTCGGCGACTTCTGCATCGCACAGGTCGCGAAGGCTGCCGGCGAAGAGAAAGATGCCGCCATGTTTCTCGAGCGATCGAAGAACTGGCAGAACCTCTACGACCCTTCGGTAAAGTTCCTGCGCGGCAAGAATGCGGATGGAAGCTGGCTCACCCCGTTCGATCCCGTGCAGTGGGGCAATCCCTATGTGGAGGGTGCGGCCTGGCAGCATCGCTGGGACGTGCCCCACGACCCGCAGGAGTTGATACGCCGCATGGGTGGCGCCTCGTATGTCGTCGAGCAACTCGAAAAGATGTGCACCATGCCGGCATCGTTCAAGGTAGGCGTCTACAACTCTGAAATCCACGAAATGTCCGAGATGGCCGCCGTAGACTTCGGCCAGTACGCGCACAGCAATCAACCGGTGCACCACGTCCTGTATCTTTTTGCGCAGGCCGGGCGCGCCGACCGCACACAGTTCTGGGTGCGCAGGGTGCTCAACGAGCTCTACTCCTCGAAAGGCTTTGCCGGGGATGAAGACACGGGATCGATGGCCGCGTGGTACATCCTCAGCTCGTGCGGCTTCTATCCCTTTTGCCCGGGCAAGGCCGAGTACATCATCGGCAGCCCGCTCTTCGACGGCGTTACCCTGAAGTCTGAACGTGGCAGCGTGGTCACCATCACAGCCAGCAACAACAAACCTGAGAACGTCTTCGTCGAGCGTCTGCGGGTGAACGGCGTCGAGCATCGCGGAGTGACGTTGAACCACAAGCAACTGATGGAAGGCGCTCGGCTTGAGTTCACGATGAGCGGTACGGCCAAGCGTTCCTGACCCCGTTAGGCCGCGGCGCATCTAGTCGACGATCTCGGCATCCTCATGATGATGTGCCGCGTCCGCACCGGTAATCGTAATCACATCGGGCTTGCCCGGAACGACAAATTCAAGCGGTGACTGCAGGAAGTCCCTGGCCACGTACTTGATGATCTCTAGCTGCTCCTTCCAGGGGATGTTGTAGGCCCTGAGCGCAACCGTTGAAGCGATGGTGAAGCTGACCCCGAGATTAAGCACAAAGGTAAGCCCGATGCCTGCGACCGCATAGTAAAACCAGCCATGACCGAACGAGCTTGTACCGAAGCGTGCCGCCGCCAGCGCGAGCGTGCCTGTGCTCAGCGTCACGTGACGAACATCAAGCGGAATCCCGAAGAACCGCGCCACCACGGGAGAGAAGCCAAGCAGAAAACCAAGCGAGATACTCGTACTCCAGCTCGCAACGTTCCGCTCCAGCCACTCCGCGGCGCGCCTCAGCGTGCGCGCGCGCAGCTTGTAGCCAAGCGGGTGTTCTAGGATCGCGTCCGGGATCCGGTGATAGACCAGGAAGTTCTCGCACCAGCCTCCGATCAGCGCCGCCACCCACAGGATCACCCCCGTAAATGCAGCGAAGATCGCCGTGCCGGAGGTAAAAGGATGAAGCGTCTGGTAGACATGCTGCGAGCTTTCGAAAGGCAGGTAGTGGGTCTTGAACATGCGCGCCCAGAGCGCTTCAAACGCAATTGCACCAAGGCAGACCGTGATCACATTCCCGAATGCCGCAGCGAGTTGCGTGCGGCAGATGTCAGCGGCAAACTCCGCAATCTTGCTGTAGCGGGAAAGCCCCGGATTATCGCGAACGATGCCGGCAAGCGTGGCGGCCGTCATCGACGGCTGCTTGGTGGCAAGCGCGAATCCGAAGATCTGCAGCAGCACAAAGCTCACGGCATAGTCCATGCTGATCAACAGGCCTTCGACAAACAGCGGAAGATGCGCCTCGATGACCCGCATCTTGATCGCCGCGGTAAAGACCGTCAGCAGACCACCGCCCGCGGCCGCGCGCCACATGGCGGCATACTCGGTCTGCGTGTGCGCAATGTAGTGCTCGCCGCCGCGCCCCGTGCGCTCCACCGTCTTACGCGCAAGCAGGTTAAGATTCTGCTGAAAAAGCGAAGAAAGGCGCGTGTCCTCGTATCGTCCCCTCACCAGCGCACTGAGCAAGGCACGCCCGGGCACAGGCGCTTGCCCGGCAGCAGCCGCGCCCCCCGGCTGCACCAGCACGGCCACCAGCAGCTGCAGGCGATCAAGCGTTGCCTCGATGCTGCGCAGATCGAAGACCAGCGCAGAGCTTACCCCGGCGTCCTCCATATGCAGATGAACCTGCTCGAGCTCCTCCCTGCACCGCAGCACCAGTGCATGCCAGCGCTCCACTTCAGCCACGCTCGTCTCAGATCCCACGGAATCCACCAGCACCTGGGTCTGGAACATAATCTGGTAAAAGGGCGACTCCTCGATCTGCTGCGTGGAAGCTCGCTGCCGCAACGCTTCGGTGGCGCCGCGGCCGGCAAGGCGCACCGCAAGCAGGCAGATCGCCTGGCGCAGATCCCTGCGCACGTTCGCAAGAAGATCCTCATCCTCCGGCCACAGCAGACCCATCAGGTGGTCAAAGGCGACACCATGCTGCTTGACGAAGCGCTCCACCGAACGCTGCGTCGTGAAGATGCCGGTCAGCAAGCGCCCTGCATCCGTCTCGCGGCGGGCAGAGGGCAGCAGACGCTGAAAGAGCCGGCTGATCACCTCCGCCGGCAGCGCACTGTGGCGCGGCAGTCCCGACTCTGCAAACAGTGAAACAGACTCCAGCCGCCCCAGCATCTGGACCCAGGAACTCCTGAACCTGGTGCGCAAAGCCTCATCGTGCTCAACCATCCGCACCCACACCACCATCCGCTCAGAGGTGATGCGGCCGCTCGGAGAGATCCAGATGAAAGAGAACAGCTGACCGGCACGCCTCAGCTGGAGCCTCAGCGTATCCGCTCCGGTAAAGCGAAGGGTAAGGCGCCGGAGATCTGCCTGCAGCTGTCCCACCCCGGCATTCGCATCGGAGACAGCAGAGAGCATCGACTTGGTGGACCGGCGCGCACCCATCTCTTAAGCATACTTGTTCGAGAAGTGCCGAAGGCTGGGTTTGCCGTGCAGGTGAGCCTAACGTGGACGCATGAAGCGCGCCACCAACGGCGGCAGCTCGTGGCGGTAGCGCACCATCAGGCCAAACAGCAGCCGCGCGTTCCAATAGCGCGGGATAAAGCGCATTGGATCGGACAGGCTGCGAAAGAACCACCCCAGGTACAGCTTGTCCGCAAGCGCAGGGATGCGGACCTGGTCGCCCGAAAGAAACGCAATCGCCGCCCCGATACAGTGAATCGCAGGCAGGTAGGGCAGGTTGCGCTTCAGGTAGATGCCCAGACGCTCCTGCGTTCCACCGCCAACGGTCACGATGATGTGCCTTGGCTTCGCGGCACTTATCTTCCCAAGCAGCTCCAGGTCATTGATCCTGCCGTTTCCATAGACCGGGGCGACGTAAGTATTCTCGGCAGCAACCTCAATGCCCTGCTCCTTCAGCCACACCAGGTTCCGCTCTGAACTCTCCCGGCTCGCCATGATCCAGAAGGTGTTGCCCGGCTCCCGCACATCGTGCTCAAGCAGCAGCTCGCGCAGGTATTCAAGCCCGCTCAGCCGGGATACCGAGTCGTGCTGGATCAAGTTCCAGATCATCACCATGAACGAAGAGTCCGTGATCGCGAGGTCTGCATTCAGCAGCGCGTCGCGATACGGTGCGTTCCAGGTAAGGTCCTTCAGGACAGGCGCGGCAGGCACCACCAGCAGACCACCGCCTTGCATACGCGCGATGGCTTCCTTGGCGGTTCCATTGAAAAACTTGATGCCAAGAATGCGGCGGCTGCGCAGCTTGCGGGGCTTCACCCCTTGAACAGTCAGTTCCATCTACTCTTTCTCCTGATCGTCAGCCCCATCGGTGCCGTTAGTGATAGTCCTTGGCAGGTTCCGCAAGGTCTCGCGAGAGACGTCATTCCTTCGTCAGGAGAGCAAACCATTCCCATCATCCTGCAGGGAGTTGGTGGTGTGATCCTTTGATCTTACTTCAGTCCGTCGGGAAGCTGAGATGATAGACGCGCGAACCAGGGCAGCGGTTAGCCGTTCGTCCCGACCGTTCGTCGGCACCGTCCGTCGGCACCGTCCGTCCTCACCGGATCAAGGGCTGCGCCACGACCCCCGCCGTGGCGCCCCTCTCCGCATCAAGCTAGGCGCTCCCCATTCCGCCCGTCACCCCAT
>CAXTUS010000060.1:0-19718 GCA_964247475.1 uncultured Acidobacteriaceae bacterium
CCCGGCGGCGGCTCGAACCGCAGACAGGCAAGCGGTGCCTCGACCGCGGCCCGGCGGCCGACAGCGGCCATGTGCGCCACGATGCGCGCTTGGGTTGCTGCCGGGAAGTAGACATAGGCAACCGAGTGCATCAGCACCCGGGTCACGCCCGGCTCGGGCGCCGGCAGGATGTTCGCCTCCGTCCAGTCCGCGGCGTCGCCCCTGTCCAAGGCCGGCGGGTCCGCGGCGGCGATGGCCAGGGCACCCTCCAAACGCGCTACGCGGGCGGGCTGGTCCGCCCACACGTAGGCGCGCAGCCGCTCCCGGTCCGCCGGGTCCCGTATGCGCATCGGCGACAAATCCACGCCGCGGCGGCGCACGACCTGGACGGCAGCCTGTGGCGGCGGCGGCCCATCCCAGTCCGGTTCCAGCACCACCGCGCTCCCCGGCGTGCCCGCCCGCACGCCCCCGCGCCGGATGTCATAGTGGTCCGGCAACAGGTTCAGCCCCGCGCTGGCGCCCAGCGGATGCCGCGCCAGGGGCCGCCCGGGCTCGGGGGCCACCCCCCGCCGCCCGCAGCCCGTATCTCCTTGCCTTCGCCTGTCCTGACCCCTGGTAATGCCAGATCGGTACCCGGCGCACCTCATGTTGCAACCGGACCAAATACCTCCGGCGCGGCGATGTACACTGCCAACCATGCCCCGGAGACCGGCAGGCGCATCCATTCGCATGGCCGCCTCGTCTAAATCCCTGTATCGTTTGCCCCACATCGTCTGACCCAAGTCTGCCGCACATAACGATCTGCCAGCACCCGAGCGCAAAACCCTCCGACCGCACGACCTAGGACCTGACCGATGACCCTGCGCTCTTCCGCAACAAACCGCCTGCTCCTCTCCGCTGCTTTGCTTGCCGCCCACGCTGTCATGGCCCAGATCCCTTCCCAGGCAGCACCTCACCCGGCGACGCCGCTTCAGGCGCCCGGCTCAAACCCTTCAGAGCCGGTCCAGATGCCCCCTGAAAAGGCGGCCCCCGCCAAGGCTGCGGCCGCCAAGCCGCTCCAGCAGCGTAAGTTCACCCCTGAGCCCGCCACCGCAGGCCAGCCCGACCGCGCCGCAGCCTACTACCATGACGGCCTGGCCCACATGTATGAAGAGCTCGCCGTCAACAACGGCCGCCCCGACTTCGCCGCCCAGGCGGTTGAAGAGTACAAGCTCGCCCTCAACGCCGACCCCAACTCCAAGTACCTGCAGGATGGCCTCGCCGACCTCTACTTCAAAATCGGGCGCATCCGCGAGGCAGTCACCGCCGCCCAGGACCAGGTCAAGAAGGACCCGAGCGACATCGCCGCCCATAAGCTGCTCGGCAGCGTCTACCTGCGCTCCCTGAACGACATGCAGGGACCCCAGGCGACCGAGATGCTGCAACTCGCCATCGCCGAGTACGAGACCCTGGCCAAGCTGCAGCCGAAAGACACCGAGACCCACCTCCTGCTCGGCCAGCTCTACGGCGTCAACCACGACTCCGGCAAGGCGCAGGCGCAGTTCAAGCTGGCTCAGTCCCTCGACGGCAACTCCGAAGAGGCCGTGCTGAACATGGCCCGCCTTTACAGTGAACAGGGCGAGCCGCAGAAGGCCATCGACGCTCTCTCGGCCATTCCGGCCGGCGACCGGAGCCCGCGCATCGACATCGCGCTCGGCACCTCCTACGACCAGATGAAGAAGTTCCGCCAGGCCGCGGAGGCTTATCGCGCCGCTTCGGACAACGAGCCGGACAACCCGGACACGCAACACGCGCTCGCCGCCGCACTGCTGAACGACAACCAGCTTCCCCAGGCGCTCGAGGTCTACCAGCAGCTGGTCAAGGCCGACCCGAATGACGTGCAGTCAGAGATGAAGCTCTCAGAGATCGAGCGGCGCCAGGGTCACTACGACGAGGCCCTGATCACCCTGAACAAGGCCAAGGCCCTGCCCAAGGCTTCAGACAACCTCGAACTTGCCTTCCAGGAAGCCGTCCTCTACGACGCCATGGGTAAGTTCGACCAGGCCGCCACCACGTTGCAGGCTGTTCTAAACGATACCGCCCACCTTGACCGCAAGTACAGCGACGGCGAGAAGAGCAATCGCGCCATCTTCCTTGACCGCCTTGCCATCGTCTTCAAGGAACAGGGCAAGACCGCCGACGCCGTAGCCGTCTACAAGCAGATGATCGAACTCGGCGGTGACTTCATCGTCCGCGGCTACCAGGGACAGATCGATGCCTATCGCGAAGCCCATCAGTGGAAGGAGGCGCTTGCCGTCGCCTCTGACATGGCCAGGCAGTTCCCGAAGGAGCATGACGTCCAGCTCACCTACGCCATGCAGCTCGCCGACGCCGGCCAGCCGGACCAGAGCCTGGCCATCGCCAATGCACAGCTGAATGGCACGCCCGAAGACCGCATGACCCTGACCAACATCGCGATCATCGACCTGCGTCTCAAGCGGACGCAAGATGCCCTCGCCGCATTGACCAGGGCCGAGGCGCTCGCGAAGTCGCCCGAAGAGAAATTCGGCATCTTCCTACTGCGCGCCACGGTCCTCGATCATGACAAGCAGTTCGACGGTGCCGAGGCCGAGTACAAGAAAGCACTCGCCATCGCGCCCGAAAACCCCGGCGTGTTAAACGATTATGGCTACATGCTCGTCGATCATGGCGTCCGCCTGCCCGAAGCGCTCGGAATGATCGAGAAGGCGGTGAAGCTTGACCCGCAGAACGGCTCCTACCTCGACTCGCTCGGCTGGGCCTACTTCAAGCTCGGCCAGTACGCGCCCGCCGAAACCAACCTGAAGATGGCCATCGATCGCAGCCCGACCGACGCCAGCATCCACGACCATCTTGGCGAGGTCTACGAGAAGACCGGCCGGCTGAAGCTCGCGGCCAGCCAGTGGGAGCGTTCGATGACCGAATATGCGCACTCCCTGCCTGCCGATGCGGACCCTGCAGATATCGCGAAGGTGAAGCACAAACTCGAAGACGCCAGGGTCAAGCTGGCACGCGTCTCGGACAAACCCACCAAGAAGTCCTGACCCGCAGCGCGAAGCCCGTTACCGCAAGAAGCGGCGCCCGTCCGGCGGCAAGGCGTACCTGCCCTTGTCGGCCTGACGGGTCCATCCCATAAACTAAAAAAGATGCCGCTCGAGCATAATAAAATAGCAGTTCAGGACACCGACGCGTACCTGGTCGCGCGCGACTTCCCTGCCCCCGTGCACCCGCACCGGTCCGCTTTCCAGCGCGACCGTGAGCGCATCGTCCAGGCGCGCGCCTTCCGCAGGCTCGCAGGCAAGACCCAGGTCTTCACTTCGCGCGCTTCCGACCACTTTCGTTCGCGCCTCACTCACACCATCGAGGTCGCGCAGATTGCACGCGAGGTCGCCGAGGCGCTGAATCTCAACCAAGACCTCGCCGAGGCGCTCGCACTGGTGCACGACATCGGCCACCCGCCCTTCGGCCACGCCGGCGAACGCGCACTCGACAAGTGCCTCGCCGAACACGGCCTGCGCTTCGATCACAACCTGCATGCGCTGCGCATCGTGGAACACTTTGAGCAGCGCTACGCTGCGCATCGCGGCCTTAACCTCACCCTCGCCGTGCGCGAAGGCATCGTCAAGCACTCGCGCGACTACTCGGCCGAGCATCATCCTGAGCTGCAGCCCTACTTCCTCGGCCTGTACCCGCCGCTCGAGGCCCAGATCATCGACCTCGCCGACGAGATCGCCTACCTTACCGCCGATCTCGATGACGGGGTCGAGTCCGGCCTGCTTGAAGTCCCGCACATCACCAGGCATGTGGACGTGCTGTCGCGCTGCTTTCACAAGGTGCAGCAGGACCACCCGCAGATCGAAGAAAAGTACCTCTTCAACGAGGCGCTGCAGCTGATGCAGAACACGCTCACCGGCGACCTGATCATCAATACTCGCGCCAACCTTGAAGCCGCCCGCATCACCTCACTCGGCGAGTTGCGGTTGCATGGCGAACGCGTCGCCACCTTCTCCGCAGCAGTCGAAGCCGAGCGCCTGCAGGAGAAGAGTTACCTGTACAAGACGCTCTACACCTGCCCCGAGCTTGAGCTGGAGCATGACAAGGCCGAAGAGGTCGTGACCGAGCTCTTCCACTTCTGGGCCGAACACCCGGATCAGCTGCCGGAACAGTACGACGCAGAGATCGCGGTCGATGGGGTGCCGCGCGTGGTGGCCGATTACATCGCCGGCATGACCGACGCTTACATCCTGCAGCAGTATGCGTTGGTGAAGCGCAGGCCTCGGTTCATCAGGACCTGAAAGCAAAAGCTACAGCGTCTTCGTCGCGGACGGCGACCACTTCGTTTGGGTGAATGACGCCGCGTGCTTGGCCCGTTACCTGACCTTCCACTTCGAGCCCAGGGCAGCTAACTTGTCTTCCATGCTCAGGACGGGCGCGGCTACCTTCTTGACCGGAGCCGCAATGCTCTTCTCCTTCTTCACGAACGGCGCCGGGGCCACACCGCCCGCAGTCTTCATGGAAAGTGCGATGCGCTTCGACTTCACATCGACCGAAAGCACACGCACCTTCACAATCTGCCCCGCCTTCACCACCTCACCGGGATCCTTCACATACTTGTTCGACAGCTCGGACATATGCACGAGGCCATCCTGATGCACTCCGATGTCGACGAATGCACCGAACTTCGTCACGTTCGTGATCACCCCCTCGAGCATCATCTCGGGTACCAGGTCGGTCAGCTCCTTCACCCCTTCATGGAAGGCCGGCGCAACAAACTTGTCGCGCGGATCGCGGCCCGGCTTGCGCAGCTCTTCCACGATGTCTTTCAACGTGAACGTATCGGCCTTTACCCCATCGAGCAGCGCAGGATTGGCGATCACCTCCGCGATCCCGGCACCCACCTGCTCCGCAATCTGCTCGACCATTGCGTAGCTCTCAGGATGTACCGCTGTCGAATCAAGCGGCTGCTCCCCGCCGCGTATGCGCAGAAAACCCGCTGCCTGCTCAAAGGTCTTCGCACCCACACCCGGCACCTTCATCAGCTGCCTGCGTGAGGTGAAGCGGCCGTTCTCGTTACGGAACTGGACGATGTTCAACGCCGTGCGCTCGGTGATGCCGGCGATGTAGCGCAGCAGCGTCCACGATGATGTGTTCAAATCCACGCCAACCTTGTTCACGCAGCTTTCAATCGTCGCCTCAAGCGACTGCTGCAGTTGTCGCTGATCGACATCATGCTGATACTGCCCCACCCCGATCGCCTTCGGATCAACCTTCACCAGCTCCGACAACGGGTCCTGCAGACGGCGCGCGATCGAGATGGCACCACGAACCGTAAGGTCAAGATCGGGGAACTCCTGGCGCGCCACTTCGCTCGCCGAGTAGACCGAGGCGCCGGCCTCAGAGACCATCACCTTGAAGATGTCGGTAAGGTTGTGCTCGGCGAGAAAGTCTCTTACGAAAGCGTCCGTCTCGCGCGATGCCGTACCGTTGCCGATCGCGATCGCACGCACGTTATGAGCCTTGACCAGCGCAGCCAGCGCCGCCGACGACCTGGCCGTCTGCCCGGTGTGCGGGTGAATCACATCCTGCGCCAGGAACTGCCCGGTCTCATCGACCACCGCAACCTTGCAGCCGGTGCGGAGGCCCGGGTCAAGCCCAAGCACAGAGATGGGCCCGGCAGGTGCGGCAAGCAGCAGGTGATGCAGGTTGTCGCGAAAGACGTGGATCGCTTCCGTGTCCGAGCGCTTCTTGAGCTCAAGCCGCAGCTCGCCCTGGATGCTTGAGCTCAGCAGCCGCGTCCAGCAGTCCTCGATCGCGAGCATCAGCTGCGGTGTCCAGTCCCCATCGCGCTTCAGCAGCCCCTGGCGCAGGATGCCGGTGGCACGCTCCGCCGCGAGCTCGATCAGGAAGTAAAGCACGCCTTCGGTCTCACCGCGGCGGATAGCCAGCATGCGGTGCGAGGGGATCGTCTTCACCGATTCGCGGAACTCGTAGTACATCTTGAACTTCGATTGCGGGTCCTTCGCTTCGCCCTCCATGGCAACGCGGCTGACGATGACGCCTTCCTCATAGAGCAGCTGGCGTGTAGCCTTGCGCAGCTCTGCGGTCTCGGCGATGCGTTCGGCGACGATGTGCCGCGCGCCTTCAAGCGCTTCGTCGATCGAGGCTACGCCCTTTGCATCATCGACCAGGCCGGCAGCGATGGCTTGTAGATTCCTAGCACCTAGAGCCTGCGCCCACAGGTAATCGGCGATCGGCTCAAGCCCTTTCTCGCGTGCAATCGTCGCCTTGGTACGGCGCTTCGGCTTGTAGGGTAGGTAAAGATCTTCAAGCTCGCTCTTGTCGATGCTCGCTTCGATCCTGCGCCTGAGCTCGTCGGTCAGCTTGCCCTGATCGCCGATCGAGGCGAGGATGGTCTCGCGTCGTGCGACCAGGTCGCGAAAGTAGGCAAGTTTGTCTTCGATGTCGCGGATCTGCACCTCGTCGAGCGCGCCGGTGGCCTCTTTGCGGTAGCGTGCGATGAAGGGGACGGTCCCGCCTTCATCGAGCAGGCCGATGGTGGCGACCAGCGCCTGGAGCGATACGTTGAGCGTCTTTGCGATGTGCAGGAGCAGGTCTGGCGAGAGAGCTTTGGCGTTCGAATCACTCATGGTCTGGTTCCAAGTCTATGCGCGAGCAAAGAGGAAAAGCCGCCTTGAGCAAGAACGCGAAGGTTCCGGCTTACGCAACGCTCGCCCCCGAGATCAGGGTGCGATTGCCGTTGCCTGCCGTGACGGGGTCACAGAATCAACCCACCGGTGAGCGAAGAAACGTGAGCCACATCATGCGCCCCACACCACCTCTTCAACCCGGTCGCGATGTTCTCGACCGCGCGCGGATCAGCGTAACTGGCCGTGCCAACCTGCACAGCCGTGGCGCCCGCAAGCATGAACTCGACCGCATCTTCCGCCTTCAGAATGCCGCCCATGCCGACGATGGGGATCTTCACGGCACGCGAGGCTTCGTACACCATGCGCACAGCGATGGGCTTGATCGCAGGCCCGGAAAGACCTGCAGTGACATTGGCGATGCGCGGCCGACGCGTCTCCACATCGATCGCCATCGACAGAAACGTATTAACCAGTGACAGTGCCTGTGCGCCCGCGTTTTCAGCAGCCTTCGCCATCGCGGCGATCGAGGTCACGTTCGGCGAAAGCTTCACCATCAGCGGCCGCATCGAGACCTGCTCGGTCTTTCTCACAAGCTCATCGAGCATCTTCGCGTCCGTGCCGAAGACCATGCCGCCGTGCGCGGTGTTGGGGCAGGATGCGTTGAGCTCGTACATGGCGATGCCCGGCGTCTCGTTCAGCACCTCGATCACGTCGATGCAGTCCTTGATGGTGAAGCCGAAGACGTTTGCGATCACGACCGCGCCGTTCAGCTTGCGCAGCTTCGGCATCTTCTGTTCGGCGAAGGCGCGAACGCCCATGTTCTGCAGGCCGATCGCGTTCATCATGCCTGCCGTGGTCTCGATGATGCGCGGCGTCGGGTTGCCGGCCATGGGCGCTGCAGAAAGGCCCTTGGTGACAAAGCCGCCGATGCGTTCGAAGGAGAGAATCTCCTCGAATTCGACGCCATACCCAAACGTGCCGCTGGCCCCGATCACAGGTGACTGCATCTCCACGCCTGCGACCGAGACCCGCATATCCGGAGCGCCACGGCCCGCCGTGGGTGTTCTGGATTCTCCTGCCATCCCTTTATTGTAGATGGCAGGAGAGCGGGACGAACCTACTTGCCGGGTGCCAGTGCCTCGGTCAGGACACGCCCGACGGCAGCGCTCGGATGGTTGACATCAAGCAGGCTCGAAAGTGTTACGGCTATGTCGACGGGCGCTGCTGCGCCACGGTAGAGGCCAGGCATGAAGGCTGCGCCGAAGAAGCCGAGCGGCACATGCCGGTCATAGCTCCACGGTGAAAAGTGCGTGGTCTGAATACCGTTGAGCAGTTCCATCTGGTAGGCCTGCGGAACCATCATCACATACCAGCCGCCGTGATCCGTATAGCTGTGCGCAATGATCCTGCCGAACTCCGTTGCAGGCAGAGTGCCAGCCGCAAGCTCAAGCCGGGTACGCACAAAGACCGCCCTGCTATCGGTCTTCAACCGCTCCTCGGCATACTTCAGGGTGGCCTCGTCGGTCAGCTTGTTGGCAGGCGCAGCGGCGGGTGAACCGAGGCTTGCAACTACCCCTGGAGCGAGCGCTTCAAAGGTGTCCTCCGCGGACTTCTCATCCACATGCAGACGCGAGAAGACGCGCGGATCAAGCGCAATGTAGGGCAGTTCCTGGGAAGGCAGCAGGAAGGGCTGCGGCGTGCCCGGCGAGAACTTCGCAGCGAGCGCGTCATTCATCTTCTCGCGAAAGGCCTCGAGATCAAGGCTTGCGGACGAGATGCCGAGGCGCGCGGCTTCACTCGGGATCGGCGCAATGCCATGGTCCGCGGTAAGGGCGATGAGGACGTTCTTGAGCCCCACTTTCCTGTCGAGATCCGTAAAGAAGTGGTCAAGATCGCGGTCGAGCCCAAGCACCATCTCTCGCTGCGCATCGCTGTCCGGACCCATCTGATGGCCGGAGATATCGTTGGCTGAAAGCGAGACGGTGAGGACATCGGTCGTCTTGCCTTCGCCCAGGTGCTCGTTGCCGATCAGTGCCTCGGCGAAGTCGAGCTCATAGGAGTTCGCCGCGGGCATCCTGCCTACCATTGCATAGAACTGCGTCGTGTCGGTGAGCCCCGCATCCTTCACTGCCTGCGCCACGCGCGGCCCCTTGTTGAACGCCGTGACCCAGGGCGGCAGAGACGGCATGTAGTAAGTGCTGGTGACGAAGCGGCCGGTGTTCTGATCGATCCAGTAGGCTGCATTGGCGCTCTGCCCGGACGGCAGGATGGAGGCGCGATCCTTGAGCGAGATGCCATAAACCTTCGAGGCGCCCGCTGTTGCAAGCCTGACCTCGTCGCCGATGGTGGTTGCGAGCAGGTTGCGCGGACTGGAACCGATGCGCGGCGCAGTGGGTAGAGGCTGGCCAGGCGGGGGCGCCGGCAGATCGTCAAAGGTGCCTACCAGCCGGTAACGTTCATCCTCGACCGACGAGATGACGCGGTCGGTGTTGCGTGAAAGATCCCACCACTCGTTTGAACCGATGGAGTGGCCATCCGTGTAGGCGCCGGTGCCGATCGTCGCATGGCCGGGTGCGGTCTTGGTATTGGCATAGTCGTACATGCAGTTGTTGAAGTAGGCACCGCGTTTCAGGAAGAGGTTGAAGCCGGAGGGGGTTTTGAAGTCGTCGCGGTAGCGGTCGAGGTAGTCTCCGCGGAACTGGTCGATGACGAGGACGACGACGAGCTTCGGCGAGGCGTGGTAGGCGTCAGCGCGCGCGGGGGCGGCGGGGGCTGAAACGATAAGGAGCGAGAGGGCGGCCGCGACGGTCCGGCGGGCGATCTGGAGAGCCATGCTGCAAGAGTAAACGGAAGCTGTGAATCGAATGTGACCAAACGGCCTCCGAGCCAAGCAAGCGAAGCTCCCGGCTTACGCAGTCCTCGCCGTCCGCGATGAGGGCGCACTGGCACTGAGGTCTTCTATAGAATGAAAAACGATGCTTGATCTGAACTTCGTCCGCAACAACCTTGAAGAAGTCGAACGCAAGCTGGGCCTGCGCGGCGCCGATCCGGCTCTGCTCGGGGACTTCCGCGAGATCGATCATGCGCGGCGCGAGGCCATCACGCGGGTCGAGACGCTGGCGGCAGACCGCAACCAGCTGACAGGTGAGATCCAGGCGGCGCGCAAGGCGGGGGCAGAAGCGTCCAGGCTGACCGAGCAGGTGCGCGCGCTGAAGGCAGACGCGGAGACGCTTGAGAAGACGGCGGCCGAAGCGGATGAGCGGCTGCGTGGGCTGATGCAGACGCTCCCGAACCTGCCGATGGACTCCGTGCCGGAGGGCAGGTCGGAGCACGACAATGTGGTGGTTTCGACCTGGGGCCAGAAGCCTGACTTTGGCTTCCCCCCGAAGCCGCACTGGGAGATCGGCGAGGCGCTCGGCATCCTCGACTTCGAGCGTGCGGCGAAGATCTCGGGCTCGCGCTTCACGGTTCATTTTGCGCAGGGCGCGAGGCTTGAACGCGCGCTTGCGGCCTTCATGCTGGACCTGCATACGCGTGAGCACGGCTATACCGAGGTGCTGCCGCCGGCGATGGTCAACTCGCGGTCGCTGTTCGGGACCTCGCAGCTGCCGAAATTTGCCGAAGACCTCTTCCATGCCGATGACAAGGGCCTCTATACGGCCGGCGAGTACCAGGAGAACGACCACTGGCTGATCCCGACGGCGGAGGTGCCGGTGACTAACATCTTCCGCGACGAGACGCTCGACGACCCGGACCTGACAGTGAGCTTCTGCGCCTACACGTCGTGCTTCCGGTCTGAAGCCGGCAGCTACGGCAAGGATGTGCGGGGGCTGATCCGGCAGCACCAGTTCCAGAAGGTGGAGTTGGTGAAGTTTACGAGGCCAGACCAGTCCGAGGCCGAGCACGAGCGGCTCACGCGCGATGCCGAGCGGGTGCTCGAGGCGCTTGGACTTCCCTACCGGCGGATGCTGCTGTGCACGGGCGACATGGGCTTTGGCGCGGCGAAGACCTATGACCTTGAGGTGTGGCTGCCCGGGCAGGGACTCTACCGCGAGATCTCAAGCTGTTCGAACTTCGAGGCCTTCCAGGCGAGGCGCGCGAACATCAAGTTCCGCGCACCAGGGCAGAAGAAGGCAGAGTTTGTGCACACGCTGAACGGCTCCGGGCTGGCGATTGGCAGGACCTACCTGGCGATCCTCGAGAACTATCAGCAGGCGGATGGAACGGTGCGCATTCCCGATGTGCTGGTGCCTTACATGGACGGCAGGACCGTAATCGAGAGACAATCGGGCCCGTGGATGCCGCGATCCGGCGGAAAGGCGAAGGCTTGATGCTGAAGCTCGCGAAGAGCTACCTGTTCTGGACCTATCAGCGCGGTTCGTTTCATTACGACGTGATGGTGACGGCGATCCTGATCTTTATGTTCGTGACGCCGCGCTTCTTCGACTTCAAGGCACAGCCGGTCGAGACAGTTGCGCTGCACTCGAGCGAGGTGCTGGTGCGCGAGGCCGGGCACTCGGGCGACAGCGCACGGTTCATGTACCAGATTCGCGCCGACCACCTGAGCGCGGTCGATCCGTCGAGCTCTGACGCGAACATCCGCGCGGCGATCCTGCGCATCATCGAGCCGATCTCGGGAGAGGTGACGCTCGAGCGCTACCAGCCGGTGAAGGATGCCGGCGGGCATGTGATCGCCTATGATGCCTGGGTGCTGCGCTAGCCACCGAAGTTACGTTTTGCATTCACGATCATCTAACGAACCAGGCAAGACCCGAGGCTGTTCATGATCCGTACGTTTGCCCTGCTTACCCCGCTGCTTACCCTAGCCGCCGCGCCTCCGCCTGCTGATCTCGAAGCCACGCTTGCCCGTCTGGACACGGCCAGCGCACACTTCTCGGCGGCCGAGGCGAAGGTACATCGCGAGTCTTACAGCGCGCTGATCAAGGGCGTCGACAGCGCGCAGGACGGCAGCCTTTATGTGATTCGCGGCAAGGATGGCAAGTCGCAGATGGGCATTCGGACCGAGGGTCAGAACGCACGCATTGTCGAGTACAGGAACGGCGTTCTGCGCGACTTCATCCCGGCCAGCAAGTGCTTCAATACGGTGGTGAAACCAGGGATTGATACCTACCTGAGCCTGGGCTTTGGCGGCAGTGGCAAGGATCTACGCAAGTCCTGGAATATCGACGACCAGGGCGCGGAGACGATGGACGGTACAAAGGTTGAGAAGCTTGATCTACAGCCGAAGGATCCGGCCGTGAAGGCGAACTTTACGCATGTGACGCTATGGCTCGATCTCGACAGGGACGTGACGTTGAAGCAGGTCTTTTACGCGCCTACGGGAGACTACAACACGGCGACCTACACGGCGCGCAAGGTGAACCAGAAGGTGGACACTAAGCCTTACGAGATCAAGGGCAACGCCTGCAGCTAGGCGGGCTATTTACGCACAGCGCAAGAACCGCACGAAGTATCGCCCAGCCGCGGTCAGGCCGCTTTTGTTTTGTGTCGTTGTGCCACGAAGCCACCCGCGAGCACCACCAGCACGGGGTAGAACTCGAGCGTGTAGCGCGGCTCTGAGTTGTCGATGGTCAATAGCAGCAGGCACCGGAAGACGATGCTCGCAACCATTGCCCAGACTATTGGCTGATAATCCCGCCATAGATTGCGGCGCTGCAGGCAGAGCCACGCAAGCACCAGGTAGCCGAGGTTGAGCAGCGCATACAACATGCCGAAGACAAACCCGAGCGGGTCGGTGCGCGCCTTCCACCACTCGAGCGGCAGCGGCAGCATGTCAGCGCGCGGGCGGAAGATCATGTTGAGGACCCGCGCCACGGGCAGGGCGACGTAGTAGCGGAGTGGATTCGCCTTGACCCGTTCGGCGGCGATGGCGGCGAATTTACGATCGAGCTCGGGCGTGGCGTTGGTGGTGCGGTTGTACTCGGCTAGAACGGCGGCGGTGGCTTCGTACTGCTCGTTCGAGTCGAAGGCACGGTTGGGCAGGTCGGCGATTGCGATCTGGTCGCCGTCGAAGAGCCAGTAACACTGGTCGGTTGACTGAAAGTCGATGGCGAAGGTGCGGAACCAGCGCTGAAAGCCGTAGGGGATGGGCTCGCCGGGCTCGGTAGCGTAGCGTGGCGCAAGTGGCTGAACGACGTGGAAGGTGCGCCAGTTGCGCGCCGCCCAGGGCACCAGCGGCAGCACGGTCAGTAGGCATACCAAGCCCACGCGAAGAGTCCAGTACCCGACGGATCGGCGCCCGGCTGCTGTCAGGCCGTTGATGTACCTGGTCCTTGCGATCCAGACCATAGCCGGCACGGCGACCGCCGCGAGCATGCCCTGTTCAGGCCGCAGCAGCACCGCCCAGGCGAGGGCCGCGCCAAGTAGCCAAAGCCAGCGGGTGGCGAGCGAATCCTGCCAGCGCACGAGCGCGTAGAAGGCCAGCGCGATCGTCCACAGGGTGGCTGTCTCGGTCAGAGGCACGGCCACGTAGTTCGCCATGAAGGGACAAAGGGTGCTGAGCCAGAGGGTGGCGGTGAAGGCCTGGTCGCGGTGGAAGATGCGGCGCGCGGTGCCGGCCGCTAGCAGGCACGTCCAAAGATCGAGCAGCACCTGGACAGCGACTACGGCATGGTACTTGCCCACACCGCATACCGCGAACACAGCGGCGATGAAGAGCGGGTACCCGGGCAGGCGGATCAATGTGGGGCGGATGGTGGCGATGCCATCGACCACGACCGAACGGCCATAGATGCCGTGTTTCAGCAGGTTCTGCGCCAGGTCGCCGTACATGAGCGAGTCGGCCGAGACCTGGAAGTACTGCCAGACGAACCAGAGCCGCAGCAGCAGGCCGAGCGCAAGCGCGAGACTCACCTGCCAGCGCCAGCGAGGATGCTTTTCCTGATGCCGGACAAGCCCTGCAGAAACCATCGTCTCAGCATCATACCGGGGAGCGGGTTGCAGCCTTCGCCAATCCGGCACTTCCCTGCGTACCCGCGTTGACTGGCACGGGTCCACACCATACGATTGGCTTCAGGGCAGCAGATCCACCAGCCGTTGCGGCCGGCACAAACACTGAATGAATAAACCGGTCTTTTACGATCCTCAGAGGAAGCGCTGGAAGCGGCTGCGCCGCGTCTTTGACGTGCTCGCCCTGTTCGGCCTGCTGGTGGGGACGATCTTTCTGGTGGGCCTGCTACGGATGAAGCCGCTGCCGGAGCTGATCCTGACTGCGCAGACGCGCAACTACCGGGCCCTTACCTACCGGCCGAAGCCGGTGACGAAGGTTGGTCAGAAGGCCGCGCTTTCAGCCCACCGCAAGACCCAGATCAAGCCTTCTGACGTGACCCTGAACGCCGGGGAAGGCCTGCGCGCCGCGTATTACGTGGACTGGGATTCAGCCAGCTACGCGTCGCTCAAGGAGCATGTGAAGCAGATCGACCTGCTCTTTCCTGAGTGGCTGCACGTGAACGGCACCAACGGCAACATCACCGCGAACCTGATCGACGGCAACCGGGTATTCGCGGTGGTTGATAAAGCCGGCGTTCACAATGTCGACCAGGAGAACAAGATCGCACGCGTGATCGCGGACAACCACGTCGATATCGAGGTGTTTCCGCTGGTGAACAACTATGACGTGCTCGCCAACCGCTTTTCGCAGTCGGTGGGGTCGTTTCTGTCGAGCGAAGCGGCACGCGCCCACTTCATCGACCAGGTGGACCGCTTTCTGACTGCCAATCCCACCTATCGCGGCCTGACGGTCGACTTCGAGCAGATTCCCGTGTCCGCGCAGCCGGGCTACAAGGCGCTGGTCGCGGCGCTCTATAGCGACTTCCAGGCACGCAAGCTGAGGCTCTACCTGAACACGCCGGTCGATGACCCGGAGTTTGACCTGGCATTTCTGGCCGCGCACAGCGATGGCCTGCTGCTGATGAACTACGACGAGCACCAGGCGCCAGAAGAGCCGGGGCCCGTGGCCGGGCAGGATTGGTTCATCGACAATCTGCAGACCGCGCTGAAGGTGGTGCCGAAGGAGAAGCTGATCGTCTCGCTCGGCAGCTACGGCTATGACTGGACGAGCACGCTGCCGGCGCCGCTGCCGCTGCCGCCCGCGAAGCGCGGCCAGAAGGCGCCGGCCCCGGCTCCTCTCTTGAACCCCAACGTGGTCGCGATTGGCGCGCAGGATGCGTGGCAGGCGGCCTCTGACGCGGATGCGACGATCGAACTCGATCCCGATTCGCTCAACGCTCACTTCGGCTACGACGACGAGGACGCACATCTCAGGCACCAGGTCTGGTACCTGGATGCGGTCACCGTGCTGAACCAGATGCGCGCCGCGCGCACGCTCGGCATCCAGACCTTCTCGCTTTGGCGCCTGGGCTCTGAAGACGGCTCGCTGTGGAAGATCTGGGATAATCCGACCCATACGGATCCCGCGAAGGCGCTCGCATCCGTGCCGCCGGGCTACAACGTCGACACCGAAGGCTCGGGCGATATTCTGCGCGTGATCAAGCGCCCGCAGACCGGCAGCCGCACCATCACGCTCGACGATGACGACCAGGTGCCAGTGCCGGTCAAGATGGTCACGAAGGAGGCCATGCAGTCCTACCCCGCCTCCTACACGCTTGAGCAGTATGGCTACAAGCCCAAGCAGGTCGCGCTCTCATTCGATGATGGCCCCGATCCCGAGTGGACGCCAAAGATCCTCGACATCCTGAAGCAGTACAACGTGAAGGGCACCTTCTTCGAGATTGGCGAGGTGGCCGAGGACAACGTCGGCGTGATGCAGAGGGTCTTCCGCGAAGGCCACGAGATCGGCAATCACACCTTCACCCATCCCGATATCTCTGAGATCTCGACCAAGCAGGTGGACCTGCAGCTGAACCTGACCGAGCGCCTCTTCGGCTCGAAGCTCGGGGTGCAGCCGCTCTACTTCCGGCCGCCTTATTCGATCGACCAGGAGCCTGATACGAACGACCAGGCCGCGCCGGTCGACCACCTGCAGAGCCGCGGCTATGTCACCGTCGGCAACAAGATCGACACCAACGACTGGGACGAGCACCCGCGTAAGACTCCCAGGGAGATCGCCGATTCTGTCCTTGAGCAGATTGCCAACATGGAGAATCACCCGGACCGCACCGGCTCGGTGATCCTGATGCATGATGGCGGCGGAGACCGCTCGGTGACGGTCGCCTCGCTGCCTCTGCTGATCACGACGCTGCGTGGGCACGGCTATGAGTTCGTGCCGGTGTCACAGCTGATCGGCAAGACGCGCGACCAGGTGATGCCCCCCTTGAACGCCGCGCAGCGTCGCCAGGCGATTGCCGATTCGATCACGTTCTTCTTCCTCGCCTTCTTCAATCACCTGGTCTTCTGGATCTTCTACGTGGGCGATGTGCTCATGTCTGCGCGACTGATCATTATCGGCTTCTGCGCTATCATCGACCGCTTCCGCAAGCGGAAGAACTTTGCCGGGCCGGACTATCTGCCGCGCGTGGCGGTCCTGATCCCGGCCTACAACGAAGAGAAGGTGATTGCACGCACCATCCGCTCAGTGATGATGTCGAACTACCCGAACCTGCGCATCGTGGTGATCGACGACGGGTCAAAGGATGCGACCTACAAGACTGCGTTGAATGCGTACCCGGACCAGATTGCGTCTGGCAGGCTCACCGTTTTGACGAAGCCGAACGGTGGCAAGGCGGACGCTCTGAACTTTGCGCTCGAACACATTGATGAGGAGATTTACGTTGGCATCGACGCCGATGGCGTGATCGCGCATGACGCTGTAGCCAACCTCGTCCCACACTTCGCGAACCCAAAGATCGGCGCGGTCGCAGGGAATGCGAAGGTGGGCAATCGCGTGAACCTGTGGACGCGCTGGCAGGCGCTCGAGTACATCACGAGCCAGAATTTCGAGCGGCGCGCTCTCGACCTCTTTGACGTGGTGATGGTGGTGCCGGGAGCGATCGGCGCATGGCGGACAGCGGCGGTGCGTGCAGGCGGCGGCTACCACACCAATACCGTGGCCGAGGACGCCGACCTGACCATGAACCTGCTCGAGCAGGGCTTCTCGGTCATCTACGAGGATTCGTCGCTCGCCTTTACCGAGGCACCGGTCAATGCGGATGGTTTGAAGCGGCAGCGCTTCCGCTGGAGCTTCGGCATCCTCCAAGCCATCTGGAAGCATCGCGGTGCGATCTCGAAGCACCGTGCGATGGGGCTCTTTGCACTGCCGAACATCCTGATCTTCCAGATCTTGCTGCCGCTGGTATCGCCCTTCATTGACCTGATGTTCGTCTTCGGCGTAATCCATTACCTGATCGACAAGCACTTTCACCCGGAGACCGCCTCGGCCGACAGCTTTCTAAAGCTGCTTACGTTCTTCCTGGCCTTCCTGGTGATCGACTTCGCGGCGTCCGCCCTCGCCTTCGCGCTTGAGCGTAAACATCCGGCGAGCAAGGGGGACGGCTGGCTGCTTTTCCACATCTGGATCCAGCGTTTCACCTACCGCCAGGTCTTTTCCATCGTTCTTTTCAAGACGATCAAGCGGGCTATCGACGGTAAGCCCTTTGCCTGGGACAAGTTGGAGCGCACCGCGACGATGAGCGAATCGACCGAAAAACTTACAACATGAGGCGGTAGGAGCGACCGCGCAAAACAGCGCAGCAACATGAAAGCCTGACCCGAGCCTGCATCTAAATCGAGATGCCCATCACGAACTACAGCGTGCTGCGTGGCACGCCCTCTGCAGGCAAGATCGTCTCCGGCTCAAGCATCCACTACCAGATCACCGTCGGGGCCTTCACCGTCGCAGTGAATATTGAGTCCTCTGACGGCTCCGAGGTGCTCTACGCCGTCCTCGATCGCTTCACCCCTCCGGATGCTCAGGGCCTTCTGGCGCTTCCCGTCGGCATGAACAAACTGCGCAGCGCGGCGGGGGGCCTTGCCCTCGACTTTGTCCGCGAGCAGATTCACGGGGCGCCCATGATCACGCGTGCGCAGATGACCCTGCTGCCGCGTCAACTCGGGATAAGCGGTCACAAGACCTCGCTCGAGAACGCCGTTTCAAGGCTGCTCGCCCGGACGATCGCAGCCAGGGGTGAGGTCTACGCCTTTGGCAGCGCGTACGCGGACCAGGGACAGGTGGACGGCATCCACGACATCCACATGAACCAGGGCAATCCCGTGAACTCCTTCGGCAAGGACAACGGGACCTGGCAGGATGGTGCGCTTTTCCTCTACGGCCCTTCTGCGCAGGTGTGGACTGCGATCTTCATCGCCTTCCAGAGCCAGACCTGGTCTACGGACAATGCTGGCAATCCAGCCGCCTGACACTGCCGGTGGCACCAAGGGGTGAGCCGCACAAGGTGCCCTGCCCCTGATTGCGCCGAAAGGGCGCGTCTTCAAACAGCAGTCCGGGTTCAATCCGACGGAGGTCGAAGCTCGAGTGAAACTCCCAGCCACAGCGATGCGTTTCCCCCAGCTATCCCTGGCAGTAGCCTGCGCCGTGCTGTATGCCTTCATCGACACCGAGCTGAACAGGTTCGGCTTCAGCGAGGGCTGGACCATCCTGTGGCCGCTGAACGGCGTCACGATCGCCATCCTGCTGATGATCCCGCGGCGGCTCTGGCCTGGTCTGCTCCTGGGCATCGGCGTCGGCACCGGGATCGGCGAGTGCCTGGACCAGAATCCGGTCACCAGCGAGATCCTGCTGCGGGTCTTCTCTGTCGTTGAAATCGTGCTGAGCGCATGGCTTCTGCCACCCTTCAAGGACCTTGACCAGTGGTTGCGCAAGCCCAGGATCTTCCACCGTTTTGCGGCCGCCCTCGCCGTTGGTCCCGGCATCTCTGGCCTGCTGGCCGCGCTCTACTTCCACCTGGCGCAGGGCCAGTCGTACCTGCTTGCCTTCGATCAGTGGGCGTTTGCCGATGCGGTTGGCATCGCCGGCTTCTTTCCACTTGCGCTTGCGATCGGATCGTCCGAGATGCGCACCCTATTCCGCCCCCGCGCCCTGCCGCGCACGCTGGCTGTTTTGATCTGCGCCTTCGCGGTGATCGCGCTGGCGCTGGGCACCAGCCGCTATCCGCTGCTCTTTCTCGTTTACCCGACACTGCTCCTGGTGGATCTTTTCCTCTCCTTTTCAGGGTCGGCGATTGCGGCTGCCGGACTCTGCTTCTTGTCCATCTTCTTGACGACGCACGCGCACGGCAGCTTCGGTATGTGGCCTGCCAGTCTGCCCGTCCCGCGCGACGTGGCGGTGCAGATCTTTCTTGGCTTCCATCTGCTCGCGCTCTTTCCCGCGTCCATCCTCCTGCGCGAACGACGCTCTCTCGTCGATGACCTGCATAACTCGAATGCGCAGCTGCTGATGCTTGCTTCGCTCGACGGCCTTACGGGCATCCCGAATCGCAGATCCTTTGACGAGCAGTTCGACCAGGAGTGGAAACGCGCCGTCCGCCTGAAGCTGCCGCTTGCCCTGATCATGATCGATGTCGATCACTTCAAGCAATTCAACGACCGGTATGGTCACCAGACCGGCGACGATTGCCTGCGTACGGTCGCCCAGACGCTCAGTACCAGCCGCCGCCGCGCCCAGGATGGCGTGGCTCGCTTCGGCGGCGAGGAGTTTGTCCTGCTTCTTCCCCACACCGATGCGGCTGGCGCCGAGTACCTGGCCGGGATCGTCCGCCAGGCCGTCTTCGCCCTGGGGATCGCGCACGCCGGCAGCCCGTGGGGGGTGGTTACTGTTTCAATCGGATGCTCGAGCGTGGTGCCCTACTTCGAGATAGATCCGCGCAAGCTTCTGCACCTGGCCGATGCCGCTCTTTACCGGGCCAAGGCGGCCGGCCGGAACCGTGTGGAAGTGAACGCGGACGTCGCGCTTACCCGGCCTTCGACGACGGTGCGCAGGCAAAATACGGGCGGCGGCGAATAGGGCGACCACGGGAGTTCCCCCCCCCCGCTCCGCAGACTCTACTGGGGAGGTGCGGGGCTTGCGGATGGCGGGGCAGTGGGCTTCTTTTTGCGTTTCGGACGAACGTTGGGGGCCGGGGCGGAGGGCGAAGGGGCAGG
>CAXTUS010000061.1:0-19652 GCA_964247475.1 uncultured Acidobacteriaceae bacterium
AGTCTCAGGACCCATCCCCGAACGCAACGTCACCTGCAAGCCCTGCCCGTGACCGACGTGCCGCGCATCCGGAGTTCTGAAGTGCAGCAACTGTCAGCAGTTCTGGATCATGCTGGCGATGGTGGGCGGCGGCTTTCGATCAAGAGACGCACGTCTCTGTGACCCTGCCGGGAGGCTCTTTCCCCTGCGGCCCGGGCCCCGCATATCCTTTGGCGGTCCTTGTAACTCGATTGTGGGAGTAACAGAACTTGCAATCGGAGGGACACTCTTACTAGCGAATCTTCCGCCTCGCTCCGTGAGGCCTCTCCTCATGCCAGGTGCAGATTGCCGGCCCCGTCCCAGCCAAGGACTCTCGCATGAATGCAGGTTTCGCTTCGCTCTATTTACGTCTCCAACGTCACCTCCCTCTCCGCGGGTTGCTGCTTTGTTGCTGCTTCATCCCGGCGGCGAGCGTCGAGGGTCTCTGCCAGGATCCTGTCGTCGTCACCTCCGCAGGTGCTGTTCACAATCTTCCAGGCGACCTAACTGCGCGCGCCCAGGTTCGTTTCAAGGGCACCATCACCTACTACGACGCTCCTGAATTGATCATGTTCGTTCAGGACGACACCGGCGGAGTGTTCGTCAACGTCGATCACGCCTACCCCTTCCACGCGGGCCAGACAGTTGCGATCGCCGGGGGAGCGCGCAAGAGCTACAGAACCGAAGTTGCTCCAAACCCGGCGATCTCGCTGGCCAGTGCTGCCAGGCCTTTGCACCCTGTCGCCGCGACCTATGGTGATCTCGCTTCGGGCAAGATGGATTGCCGCCTCGTCTCTGTGCAGGGGATCGTACGAGATGCAGTGATTGAGTTCCATCCGCAAAGCCGCTCCAACACCTTGCATATGAACCTCTCTCTTCGCGGCGGCGAAGTTGAGGTTTACGTGAAGGATTTTACAGACATCGAACCGGTCTCACTGCTGGGAGCAGAGATCCACCTTGAAGCTGTCGCCGGCGGGGGCTTTGACAGCAAGGATCAACTCAAAGGCATCATGTTATACGTGCCGGGGAGCAAGGAGATCAGGATCCTGTCTCATCCCGAGGTGTCTCCCCTCAATCTGCCGTTGACGGACATCAGTGACGTCTTCTCCACGCTGCGCAGCGATGACTCCTCGCCGCGCCTCCATGTGCGCGGCACCATCGTCTACTACGCGAGCGGTGATTCTGTAGTCCTCGAACACGAAGGTAGAAGCCTCTATGTGCAAACCCGTGAGACAAAACCGCTCTCGGTGGGTGAGGTTGTAGATGCCTACGGCTTCGCAGACAATCACAACTATTCGCCGAGTCTGCGCCAGGCGGTCCTGATTCCTACCGGGCAGACAGAACGAATCGCGGCGGTGCCGGTCAACTATGAGATGGCCATGAGCGGGATGTTCAGCGACCAGCTCATCTCGATCGAAGGTACGCTGGTCTCTCAACTTCGCACTCCCGAACTTGAGACAATCACCTTGAACGTAGACGGTCGTCTGATCCGGGGAACCATACCATCGCTCGAGCATCTGCTGGACCTGCCAATCGGGAGCCGGATCCGCTTGAGCGGCGTATGCAGAATCGTGACGGGTGGGCCGTGGCGAGAGCCGGTGTTGTTCTCAGTTGCTTCGCGAACTCCCGCTGATATAAGGATCATCTCGACTGCAAGCTGGTGGACGGTGCGGCACCTGGCGTTTCTCCTTGGGGCGCTTCTTATCGCAGCCCTGCTGATCGCGCTTTGGGCATGCCTCCTGCGGATCCGGATCAAGGGCCAAAGCAAGCAGATCAAAAGATCCATGGAGATCGCGCGAAGCAGAAGCCGAATCCTCGAGCGGATCAGCAACAATGATCCACTGCTTGAGCTTCTTGAAGAGCTGGCCAAGCTGGCCATGGATTATCTGCCCGGGACGTCGGTCCATGTGAAGTCCCCGGCGGAAGCCTACAGCAACATCTGCGAAACGGACGCAACGCTCTTCCACTGCCCCGTTGAAGACGGCGGGGAACCGGTCGGCGCGCTTGTAGTTCAAGGCTGGCCTCAGTGCACGAAGACAGAGGCAGACGAAGTGACCCAGATGCTGCGCGAGTTGATCGCTCTGGCCGTGCGCCAAAGGGCACTGCATAGCCAGCTCGTACATCATTCAACGCATGATCCACTCACGAACCTTCCGAACCGCCGACTGAGCGAGCAGAAGATCAACGAAGAGCTGGCAGCAGCATCAACGAACGCTGGCAAAGTATCGATCGTCTACATCGACGTGGACCACTTCAAGGCAGTGAACGATAAACATGGACATCGCATCGGCGATCTCTATCTGCAAAGCATTGGCCGCAGATTATCAAAACAACTGCACGTGCAGGATGTACTGGCCCGAGTAGGCGGAGATGAGTTTGTGGTGCTCATTCCCGGTGTCGGTCTCGAAGATGCCAGGGCCATCCTCGAACGACTTCAGAACTGCTTCGAGCTGCCGTTTATTCTCGATGGCACGTCGATCGAAGGCTCCGCCAGCTTCGGGCTGGCAAGCTATCCTGACCACGGCAGTTCGAGGGAAGAGCTTGAGCGCCACGCCGACAACGCCATGTATCTCGCCAAGCGAAACCGTCATGGCAAAGCGACAGAAAGCGTCTCACCTTTCATCACTGCCGACCCTGGTTGTGCGCTTGAACGGAACCTGTTTCGCCTTGACTATCAACCACAGTTCTCCCGAAGCGGAGAAGTGACCGAGCTCGAAGCTCTCCTGCGCTTGGAAGATCCTCTGCTCGAACGGTGACGCCGCCCTCATTGCTTGCCGTTGCGTCAAGCAGCGACCGAGTCGCCGACCAGCGGGACCGATCACTTCTCGAAGCGGCTTGCAGACCAAGTTCGCCACACCCTGGCGCAAGCGTGAGGGCTTTGACCCCTGCCGCTGATCAGAGCTGCGCGAACTCCATACCTACTTCGCTTCCGGAAGCTGATGAAGCTGCGGTCCCACGGTGTTCGAATAGTGATACTCGCCGCGCCGATCGTCATCGATCGTCCAAAACATAGCACCGCGCATGGCCGGGTAGCCTCCAGTCTGCATCAGCTTGTACCTGGTTCCCGCGGGCGCCTTTCCCGTGATGATGTAATCCATCGCAGCCATCACCACCTGGGGCGTCGTATCCGAGTTCAGAAAGCCCACGGCAATCTTGCTTGCAGGAAAGGCTGGAAACACCTGGCTCCGATCCCGTCCGACCGCGAAGCCTCGCAGCATCAACTCGGTCATGGCTGCGTGGTAATCGACAGTGCCTGCCTGGTAGATATTCCCGTCAAGTCCTTCAAGGGGCGGCGTGTTGTAGTCCTGAGTATCTGAGAAGGTCAGGATGTCCCTGAGCCCGTAGAGCAAGGGAAGGTACGAACCGAACTGCCCCCCATAAGACGGGTATCCGCCAGCGGTCTGGGTCCCTTCAGGGACGAGCGAGATCATGAAGTCCGGTCCGAAGTGCGCGTGCAACGTGTGGAGCGCGGCAATCAGGTTTACCGTACCCGCCGAGGTTGGATGGCGAAAGTCCCTGTCGCCCGGTTCGGTGACAATCGATGGCGCTTCGAAATCGATATCGACACCGTCGAAGCCGTAGCGCTCTACGATCCTAGTCACCGTGTCGATGAACTGCTGCCTGGCCTCGAGCGTGCGCACCTGAAAGTTCTGGCCGCCACCGCCCAGCGAGATCATCACCTTCTTGCCCCGGTGATGCAACTCGTCAATCTCGGCCTTGAACTCCTCCGGACGGTACTGCGACGGAGGCGGGAAGACCATCGCCGCCTCCCCGCTCTTGACCGGCACCGCGAAGGCGACCAGGATCACATCCCATTGCGGCGACACATCGCGCAGCCGAAAGCGATTCTTCCCCGTACCGCCTCCGTTCCAGTAGCCAATGAGCTGGTGGCCATGTGTCCCGCTGAACGCCACAGGCGCCGCAGCAGGAGGTGGTACACCTTCGCGACCGAAGCCGTTAGCTCCGCGTGCACGGCAGGGCTTCATCGGCTCCCTGAGGGCGGACGCATCAGGAAAGGAAAGAGAGCTCTGCCAGCTCTCCCTCGCCGTGGTGGCGGTGTACCACGGGAAGACGGGCGCGTTCTGCAGGTGATAGCTGCCGGCGACATAAGCGGGCGATGCCGGGAAGTTGTTCTTCGCATTGATGTCGGTGGGCAGAAGCATGAAGTATCGAGAGCCGGCGCCCGTCCCCGCACAACGAAAGTCAGAGGCTGGCGCACTGTCTGGTCGCCTCCACCCGCTACCGAAGGTGTTACCTGGCGACTGTCCGCCACGGCTCTTCAGCAATGGATCGTAGCCCGGGTTCATCAGGAACTCGGCAAGCTGGCCGGTAAGAGGCTGGACATCTTCGTCCATCGCGATGGTCGAAAGGTCAAGGTACGAGGAAAGCAGGAACGGCTGCCTGGTAGCTCCGTCCGTGCCATTCGTGCCCCAGGAGCAGCAAACCGTCGCATCTCCCTCCGCATAGAAGGCGGTGTTGTGCGTAACAAACATCAGCAGGCGGCCGGGCGCCCGTGTGCCGGCAGGAACAGTCGCAAAGACCTTCTTCTGCAGCCACTCAATGTCGACGATCGCCATCGTACGTGCGGCGCGCTTGTCACTGAGTGTGTACCCACTGCCGACCGGGACCTCGATCTTCACTTCGGGCGCCACGGCCGGTTCTGCCAGAAGCGTGTGCCAGTTCGGCAGCGTCCCGGCGGCATGCGCGGTCTTATAAAAGGAGGTGCGCAGCAGCGCATCGCCGTACTGCGTAGATCCTGTCGCGAAGCGATAGTTGCTGAAGATGGGCGAACGCCTGATCTTCACAACATCCGGCCCTGGATCGAGCACGACACTCTTGTCGCTTTCGAAGCTCAGTGTGATCGGAACCATGGTGACAGGGATGTTGACGGTGCCACCCTTAGCCGGGTCATTCCCGATCACCGTATACGCAGCATCGCCGGTGGTGTGCCTGAACGCGGCCAGCGTGCCTTGTGCGGGCAACCGATTCGACAGCAGGCTGAGACAGGTACAAAGCAGGATACGGGCAAGCGACTTCAACGTGCGGCCTCCTGGAGCTTCTCGCATGTCGATCATCAGCGAAGCCAGGCACTTTGCGCAACGCCAGGCTTAAGGCATACCCGCGCAAACCCGACATAAGCAGCGAAGGATAAGCCAGCAGCGATGCCGCGACCCGAAGTCGCCGATGAGCGCTCCCCTAGTCCCAGCCCAGTGAGCCTCCAGTCTGGTACTCAATGACGCGCGTCTCGAAGAAGTTCTTTTCCTTCTTCAGGTCCATCGCTTCGCTCATCCACGGGAACGGGTTGTCAGTCTCAGGGAAGACCGGCGCAAGACCAATCTGGCCGCACCGGCGGTTCGCAATGAAGTGCATGTATTGCTCGCAGAGGCCGGGGCCCAGACCAAGGAATCCGTGGGGCATCGTATCGCGGCCGTAAGCAGCTTCCAGTTCGGCCGCGGAGCGCAGCATGGCGGACACCTCATCCTCGAACGCAGGACTCCAAAGCGCAGGGTTCTCCGCCTTGATCTGGTTGATCACATCGATACCGAAGTTCAGGTGGATGCTCTCATCACGCAGGATGTACTGGTACTGCTCGGCGATGCCGACCATCTTGTTGCGCCGGCCGAGCGAAAGGATCTGGGCGAAGCCGGTGTAGAACCACATCCCCTCGAATACAACATAGAAGGCGATCAGATCGCGGAGGAAGGCACGGTTGTTCTCTTCAGAGCCCGTCTGAAAGGCCGGGTCGGACAGGGACTGCGTGTACTTGATGGCCCATGCGGCCTTCTCCGTAATGGAGGGAACTTCGCGGTACATGTTGAAGAGTTCGCCTTCATCAAGGCCAAGACTTTCAACGATGTACTGAAATGTATGCGTATGGACGGCTTCCTCAAAGGCCTGGCGCAGCAGGTACTGACGGCACTCAGGATTGGTGAGATGACGATAGATGGCGAGGACGATATTGTTCGCAACCAGCGACTCCGACGCAGCGAAGAAGCCAAGGTTGCGCTTGATCGCGCGACGTTCGTCAGCCGAAAGGCCGTTAGGGCTCTTCCACAGCGTGATGTCTGCCTGCATGGAAACTTCGGTCGGCATCCAGTGGTTGTTGCACGCACCAAGGTACTTCTCCCACGCCCACCTGTACTTGAGCGGGAGCAGCTGGTTTACATCGGCCCGACAGTTGATCATGCGCTTATCGTCGACGCGGACGCGGGTCCCGGCACGGTCGATGCCGCTCTCTGACATCAGCGGCGCTGCTTCGACCGCGACCATGACTGAAGGTGTTGCGGCGACTTGGGTCTCTTCTGCTGATTCTTCTTCCGTCCAGGTGAGCATGGGAACTCCTTCTCTGCCTACTGGCAGGCCTCGCAGGTGGGATCGTTCAGGTTGCAGGCAGCGCCGCCTGGAGATGTGGTCACGGCTACCGCGTTCAGCTTGCCGTCGGTGCGCTTGACGGTGGATTTTTCGACGTGGGTGGCAGATCGCGAACGAAGATAGTAAGTCGTCTTCAAACCGGCATGCCAGGCTTCGCGGTAGAGGGCGTCCAGTTTGCGGCCGCTCGGTTGGTCGATGTAGAGATTGAGCGATTGCGCCTGGTCGATCCACTTCTGCCGGCATGCAGCGGCCTGGATCAGCCAGGTAGGCTCAACCTCAAAGGACGTGGCATAGAGGCGCTTCAGTTCATCGGGCACACGGTCGATCGAGCCGAGCGAGCCATCGAAGTACTTCAGGTCAGAGATCATCACTTCGTCCCACAGCCCCGCGGCCTTCAGATCTTTCACAAGGAAGGCGTTCACTACGGTGAAGTCGCCGCTCATGTTCGATTTCACGAAGAGATTTTGATAGGTGGGCTCGATGGATTGCGTCACGCCACAGATATTCGAGATGGTCGCGGTGGGTGCAATGGCAAGCGTGTTGCTGTTGCGCATGCCGCTCGTCCTGACCCTTGCACGAAGCGTCTCCCAGTCAAGCGTGGAGGAGCGATCTACCGTGAGCTGGTGATCGCGATTCGCCTGCAGCAGATCGATCGAATCGATGGGCAGAACGCCCTGCGACCAGAGCGAGCCTGCGAAGCTTGGGTAGCGCCCGCGCTCTTCAGCCAGATCGACCGAGGCAGAGATGGCCTCATAGCTGATGAGCTCCATCGACTGATCGGCAAATCGAACGGCGGCGTCCGAGGTGAAAGGAGTGCGCATGGTGTAGAGCGCATCCTGGTAGCCCATGATCCCGAGCCCGACCGGCCGGTGCCGCAGATTGGAAGCGCGCGCCTCGGGCACAGTGTAGAAGTTGATGTCGATCACGTTATCGAGCATGCGCATGGCCGTGTGGATGGTGCGCCGCAGATGGTCCTGATCGAGGCCTGCCGCTGTCATGTGATTTGCAAGATTGATCGAACCGAGATTGCAGACGGCGATCTCCTGCGCAGAGGTGTTGAGCGTGATCTCGGTGCACAGGTTTGAAGAGTGCACGACGCCAACGTGCTGCTGCGGCGAGCGCAGGTTGCAGGGATCCTTGAACGTGATCCAGGGATGACCCGTCTCGAAGATCATGGTCAGCATCTTGCGCCACAGCTCGACCGCCTTCAGGGTGCGGGATACGCGCATCTCGCCACGTGCCGCAGCGGCCTCGTAGTGGGCGTAACGCTCGGCGAAGGCGCGGCCGAAGAGGTCATGTAAGTCCGGCGTCTCGTCGGGCGAGAAGAGCGTCCACGTACCGTCCTCTTCGACGCGCTGCATAAACAGATCCGGCACCCAGTTGGCCGTGTTCATGTCATGCGTGCGACGTCGATCGTCGCCGGTGTTCTTGCGCAGATCCAGGAACTCTTCAATATCGATATGCCATGTTTCGAGGTACCCGCACACCGCACCCTTGCGCTTGCCTCCCTGGTTGACGGCGATCGCCGTGTCGTTGGCGACCTTCAAGAAAGGCACCAGGCCCTGTGACTGGCCGTTGGTACCCTTGATCCGCGATCCAAGGCCGCGCACCGCACTCCAGTCGTTACCAAGCCCGCCAGCGTACTTCGACAGGAGGGCATTATCCCGGATCGCCTTGAAGATGCCCGAAAGGTCGTCTTCGATCGTCGTGAGAAAGCAGGAGGAGAGCTGCGGACGAAGCGTCCCCGCGTTGAAGAGGGTCGGGGTGGAGCACATGAAATCGAAGCTGGACAGCAGCTGGTAGAACTCGATCGCTTTTGCTTCGCGGTCGATCTCACGCACCGCAAGGCCCATCGCGACCCGCATAAAGAACGCCTGCGGCAGCTCGAACCGGATGCCGCCCTGGTGCAGGAAGTAGCGATCGTAGAGTGTTTGCAGACCGAGAAACTGGAAGATGCCATCACGGCCCGCATCGAGAGCCCCTGCCATACGCGGAAGATCGAAGAGCCCGAGTTCCTTGTCGACCAGCTCAAGCGCAATGGCTTTGCGGATGTAGTTCGGGAAGTACTCGGTGTAGTCCATCACGACCGCCTGGCGCATCGGGGCGACCGACGCCGGCATGAGGAAGCTCAGCGCCTCGTCGCGCAGGAGATTCAGCAGCAGCCGCGCGCTGACAAACGCGTAGTTGGGCTCCTGCTCAATCAGCGTACGCGCCGACATGGTCTGGGCAAGGCCCACTTCCTTTTCGAGAATGCCGTCATACAGGTTTCTGCGGATCTCTGACATGACCGCATCGGCGCTCACGCCATCGAGTCCCCTGCAGGCAATCTCCACCTCGCGTACCAGCCGGGCTTCGTCGAGCGGCGCCGTTTCTCCGCTGGCCAGACGGACCCTGAAGGTCGGCACCGATTGGATGACGACCTCCGCCCGGAGCCGCCGCTGCTCGGCCCGTTCGGCGCGGTAGAGCACGTAGGCACGTGCAACCTTGTGCTCCCCGGAGCGCATGAGCGCAAGCTCAACCTGGTCCTGGATGTCTTCAATGTGCAACGCACGCGCTTTACCGGCGCGACGGCTCAGCGCTTCGACAATCTGTGCCGTGAGCGCCTCGACCGCCTCATGGATGCGGCGTGAGCCCGAGGCGGCAGAACCCTCAACCGCGATGAAGGCCTTGGTGATGGCGTTCGAGATCTTGCTCTCGTCAAAGACGGAGAGTGCTCCGCTGCGGCGGATGACCTGAAAGCCCTCACGGTCCGAGTCTCCGGGGAGGAAGGAAGCGGGGGCCTGCAGTGAAGATTCGAGATCGGTGAGCGGGATTGCGGCCATGGAACGTCTCCTTGGCCTCAGAGCAGAGCGAAGAAACAGAAGGCGAGAGTGCAACCGGAGCGATCCCGGCCAGCCAGGCCCCTGCCACCTCGCCTCCCCTCGGAGGCGCTAGCGAATGTTTCCATGGCAGGTCTTCGGACTTTGCAGGTTCTGACCTACTTGCCGGACTTCCCAGGTCGACCTGACCCAGTGTCATCTTGGCTTTCGTACCTGCATACCGCTGCGGGGCAGTTCCGGATTCTCACCGGATTCCCTTTTCATCCTCGAACGCGAGTTCGAAGAACCGTGGAATAACCCTCACTATATAGCGGGTCCGTTCGCCGCGACCGCGACAGGTTGTGGATAAATGGAAAGTTATAGCGGCCCCATGAGTCGTTTGCGGGATTGATCTTCAACACCTGCTTACCTTTTGTGGGCTCTTCAGGATGGATGCTGCGGCCGAAAAATGGTTGGCAGAATCAAGGCTGATGGACGGCGTTCAGGCTGGTGTAACCGGTAAAAAGGCTCAAGCAGGTTACAAAATACCTGTAACCACTATAAACAGTTATTCCTTGTCTTTACAGGTTACAAAAGAGGGTCGCCGGGCGGCCTAATTCCGGACTCAACCTGCAGCGACGGTGACCTCAAAAGAGAGTAGAGCGACGTGCTCCTCATCCCATGCTTCTGACGCCAGGGTGTGCTGTCTTCACACGCTGTAACGCAGAGGGCCAGGTGGCTGAACCGTATTCATCGCTCAGTCGCATCACAGAGGCATGACGAATGAACCGACCGTCGGAACGCAGTTCCTCAAATTTCTGGAACAGATCCCTGATCGCAATGCGCGCATACACATCCTGACTGACTCCGACGCAGACGGCCTGCCCGCTGCAACCATTCTCCTGCTCGCGCTTGAACGAGCTGGTTATACCCGTACGACGGCAGAGGTTCGCTTGAAGTTCGAATCGGCCTGGTCTCCCTCAGCCCTGGAACGCCTGAGAGGGAGGGCTCCCGACGCTCTGATCGTCACCGACCTTGGGAGCCGCGCGGATGCACTTCTTCGAGATGTACCGACGCTGCTGTTGGATCATCACCGTCCGCTGGGTGTACCGCCGGGCGCCACGCTGATCACCGCGTATCGCGAGACGAAGAATGGTGAGGACGCGAAAGAGATCGCAACCACAGGACTGATGGCATACCGCTGCGCCGAGGCTCTGCTTCCGCAGGATCACGACCGGTACCTATGGCTTGCAGCCATCTCGCTGCTCTCCGATCTGGGTGACAAGGCACCGTTTCCGGAGCTCGCCCAGGCCAAAAAGCTGTTCGGCTCCGGGGCGCTTCGTGAACTTACGTCACTGCTGAATGCTCCTCGACGTTCAGCACGCGGTGATGCTTCTGCGGCCCTCACGCTGCTTACGCTTGGCACATCGCCCAAGGAGATCCTCAACAGTGTCGAGCCTCGCCTGGTTGAGCTGCGTGAGCAGTTGCAGAAGGATAAGGACGAAGTAGCGGAAGCACTGATCCTGGCACGCAAGCTGCCGCCTCGATTTTCGGCCAAGGTTCGAGACGAACTTGGAGCAGATCTGGTTGCGATCACCATGCATACCGAGTGCCAGGTTCATCCGCTGATCGCTCAGCAGTGGCGTGCCCGCTTTCCGAAGAGTGTCATCTTCGGGGTGAACACGGGCTTTCGAGCGGGCTGGGTTCATTTCTCGGGAAGGGCTCCTCGCGGGATCAACCTCATTCACTTCCTGAGCAAACACCGTCCGGAGGGTGCAGATGATTCTTATGGGAATGGTCATGACCAGGCAGCCGGTGGGGCGCTTCGTGTTCCAGTCTGGAATCGCTTTGTGGAGGAGATTGGCTTCGGAGCGGAACTCCAGGTTGAAGAGTGAAAAGACCCGCAACCTGAGCGATCAGACGCTCCGTCAGCCCTGAACAATCTTGTTTGCTGGGAGTCAACTCGTGCCGTTCAGACGTTTCGTGTTCTGAAATGCATCTCACATCTGCGAAAGGCGCGGACCCGCATGACGAAGAAGAAGGTAAGCACTGAATCAGTAGCGACGAGCCAAGCTGCGAAGCAAGCGCCGAAGCAGCCGGCACCGAAGAAGACGGCACCAAAAAAGTCCTCACCGAAGAAGACGGCACCGAAGAAGCAAGCTCCGAAGAAGCTTTCCGGTAAGGCCCTGGCCGAAGCAGAGTTCGCTCAGCGGCTCTCTGACCCCCTGGCGGCAGCAAAAGATCTTGAAGGGCTCCCGAAGCTTGCCTTCCCGGCTGAGGCCATGCGACTGGGCTTCGCAGTAAAGGTAATGGGTCAACCAGACCTCAAGTCAAACGACACGCGCCGCTGGCAGCAATCACCTCATCTCCGCGTTTCACTCGGATACCTGGCGGAGATCTTCGCGTACCTCAGGAAGCACCAGATTCACATGTACCGGATGTCGTCTGATCTCGCGCCTTATGCCACACACCCCACCATGCCGCAGTTCCACAGTATGGTGCGGGATTCGGCACAGGATCTTCAGTTTCTGGGGCGTCTTGCGCGGGAGGCTGATATTCGGCTTTCTTTTCATCCATCTCAGTTCATTGTTTTGAACAGTGAAAATGATGAACTCACGCAAAAGAGCATGTCGGATCTAGACTCTCAGGCCGAGATGCTGGACCTCATGGAGTGCGGGCCAGAGGCAGTCTTGGTGGTTCATGTAGGGGGTGCGTACGGGGACCGAGCTTCCGGACGACAGCGCTGGATCAAGACCTGGGCACGGCTATCGGAGCCGGTGAGACGGCGCCTGGTTCTTGAGAATGATGACATTCGCTACTCCTCCGCGGACGTGCTCGCGATCCATGAACAGACCGGCGTCAAGTGCGTCTTCGACTACCAGCATCATTGGTGCTTCAACCCGGAGGCGCTTCCGATTGTTGAAACACTTTCCAGGTTTCTGCGCACATGGCCCCAGGGAGTGAGGCCCAAGATGCATTTCTCCTGCGCCCGCACGGAGATGAGGGAGTTGAAGCGGCGCAATCTGAAAACAGGAAAAACTGAAATGGTCTTGCAACCCCCGATCTGGACGGGACACGCGGATTACAACAATCCTTTTGAGACGATTACGTGGCTGCGATCTGTAGCACATCTCGATACGGACATCATGCTGGAGTCGAAAGCCAAGGATCTGTCCCTGATCCGGTTACGCAATGATCTTGCCCGGTATGCGCCGGAACTGCTTCGACGCTACGGGATCGATGGGATGCAGGCGACTGAGGACGCCCAGGACATTGTGGAGCCTGCTGAAGATTTGCAGTAAGAGGAGTGGCGAGAGGGGCAACAAGCCGACTAAACTACTCCCACTTCATGAAGAGGTCCTCCTGCGTGATGCGTGTAAGCTGTCGTCGGTTGCTGAATGCTCTCTTTGGCTTTGTGCTCTGTGCACGAGTCCTGTCCGCTCAACAGCTTTCGCCCAACTGGGAAGAGCTGACCGGTCCCGATTTCATTCAAGCGATTCATAAGGCGCAAGGCACCTGCATCCTGCCCATAGGGATCATCGAGAAGCACGGCCCACAACTCCCCCTGGGTACCGACCTGATCAACGTTCGTTTTGCGTCGCTGAATGCCGCGAAGGAGGAGTACGTTGTTGTGTCTCCGGAGTACTACTTCGGTCAGATCTTCGAGGCCCGCCACGAACCGGGCACGATCGCATACAGCCTCAGCACACAGCTCGTGCTGCTTCAGGAGACGGTGAGTGAGCTTTCTCGAAATGGCTGCCAGAAGATTCTGATCGTCAACGGCCATGGCGGCAATAACAGCCTGCTGCCGCTCTTCGCCCAGTCGCAACTTGCATCGCCACACGACTATGTTGTTTATGTCATGGGCAGCATCCCTCGGGATGGTGCGGGCCGCCCTAGAAAGGCATCGCCCAGCGATTTGCATGCGGGTGAAGCCGAGACTTCCGCCATGCTCGCAAACCGTCCTGAACTCGTTCATCTAGACCGGGCTGCAAGCGAATCTGGCGAAGACCAGCATCGCCTCACTCTCCCTGCAGACCTGTATACGGGGATCTGGTGGTATGCGCGCTTTCCCAATCACTATGCGGGTGACGGGTCAACTGCTTCGAAGGCTCTAGGTGAGTTTGACCAGCGGACATGGGCACACGAGATTGCCAACGCCGTGAAGGCGATCAAAGCCGATACGGAGAGCGCTCGCCTGCAGAAGCGTTTCTTCGAAGAGGCCGAACATCCTCTCGCGACCCCCCAGTGAAGACCGCGCCAGGCTGCCGCAGATAGTGCTTTGAATGAAGAGATGGAAGGCGTCGATCTGACCAGATCGAAGGACCCATAAGGAACAGGATGCTACTTCGAGCTTTGATTCTCGTGTCAATTATTCTGAACGCCTTTGCGTTCACCCCTGCTCAGACTCCTAATACGCTTACCAGAAAAGAGAAGGCACAAGGCTGGCAACTGCTCTGGGACGGCAGGTCCACTGCTGGCTGGCGCAGCGAACGCGGCGGCCCTTTCCCTTCCTCAGGCTGGGTCATCAAAGATGGCGTGCTCAGCACAACGGATACCGGAGGAAGTGAAGGCGGCGAGGCTGGCGACATCGTGACGATTCGCAAATTCGCGGACTACGAACTTACCGTTGACTTCCGCATTACGACGGGTGCCAACAGCGGAATCCTCTACCTGATCGACCTGGACCTCAAGAAAGGTCCGGGCTCACCTGTTGGTTATGAGTACCAGATCCTCGACGACGCAGTGCATCCAGACGCCAGGCTGGGTCGAGATGGAGATCGCACGGTAGCCTCGCTCTACGACCTGATCCCCGCCGCCGGCACTGCCGACCACACCAAGCCCATTCATCCCGTGGGCGAGTGGAACACGGCCCGCATTCTTGTGAGCGGAAGCCGGGTGGAACATTGGCTCAACGGCGTAAAAGTTTTGGCGTACGACCGCAGCACCTCCAGCTTCCGCGAACTTGTCAATCAAAGCAAGTTCAAGGTTTATCCCAACTTTGCTGGTCTACACGATACCTGCATCGACCTGCAGGATCATGGCTTCCCTGTGTCGTTTCGTAATATCAAGATCCGCGAGCTTCCGCGCAGAGCTACCCGATAGCTGCGGTCCGGCGCAAGCAGATCAGGATCATCCGGCAGATGCTGACGCATCGCCGCATACCAAGCGTGGCGGGATCCTGGCCGGATGTTCAAGATCGATAAGGAAAAAGTGGATGGATTTGTGGATCTGACGCGATGAGCTCAGACTATCGGCGAGAAGTCGGTCAGCTTCATAAAGGTGTGCTCCTGGGTCGCGACAAACACTCCGTTCTTTTCGGTTTCGGTTCGCAGGGCCACCCACTCCGGATCCGCTGAGAACTTCGCCCAGCTCGCGGCCGCCGCTTCACGACTGCGATGCCGGAGGATGTATATCAGGGTTCCGCCTCCACCCGGCAGAAGTGCTGGCCCCTCGGTGGCCACCCAATAGGCGACTGGCTGCATGCCCATACGCTTGAAGATCGCGGTCTCCTGCGTGCGAAAGCGGTTGAGGATCTTAGGCTGTGTGCCGGGATTGAGATGGTAGACCCGCAGTTCATAGACGGTATCGGCGCCTACGCCGCCGTCGGCTGGCTCCTCGGCGTGAAGCGCGGCGCTGGGGATAACCGGCAACAGAGCGGCCAGGCTGATTCCTTTGATGACGTTGCGGCGATCGTTTCGCTTCATTCGAGCGTGTCTCCCCTTAGGACTTGTTGATCTCTTTCTATGGCTCTTGAAACGATTTTATTGGATTTGCTGAATTTGCTGAGAACAGTGGTACGACAAGGCCCTGGCGACTTCATCTTTAAGACGATAGATGTAACTTCACTCGGGCTTTCGACTCGAGCGGAGACCGGTTCCGGACGGTACACCGACATGGTTGAGCGAGCTTCCTTCAGAATCTGGATATCAACGTGACCCCACCCACAAGGAGCAGCCCTCCGACAGCGCGCCAGATGTTCATGGGGTGATGGTCCATGCGAAAGAGGCCGTAGTGGTCGATGGCGAGCGAGGCGAGCAGAGCAGATGTGACGGTGATGCCCATGAAGGGCCCTGCGCCAACCTTGTTCACGAAGTTGAGACCAGCATAGACCTGCACCGCTCCAACCAGACCCCCGACGACAGCCCACCATGGCAGCGAAGCGAGATCTTTTGTTGTGGGTAACGGGTGCGGCATGATCAGGAATGCACCCGTGAAGAAGAACGTGATCAGGGCAAACGAGACTGCCGACGCCAGCCATGGGTTGACGAGCGACTTACCCAGCTGGCCGTTCATGGCGGCACCGCAACTCTGCAGCGCGCCTCCGAGGATGATGAAGGGGATGATCCAGCCAACGTTCATAGCATGCTCCTTAGTGCGAGTGGGTGGAGGTTTGCATCAGGATGGCCCCGGCGAGCGAAACCAGCAGAGCGACGGGCATTGCGACTGCGCCGACCTTCAGGAAGTCCCAGAAACTTACGTTGAGCTTTTCTTTCCTGAGAGCAAGCAGCCAGAGGATTGTGGCCAGCGATCCGGTGATTGAAAGGTTTGGCCCGAGGTCCACGCCGATGAGAACCGCATTCGAGATCAAGCCCTTGGTATGAGCCGCTTGTAAGGTGCCGCCTGCGATCAGTCCAAGGGGAAGATTGTTGACCAAGTTATTTCCAACCGCGACGACGAAGCCGACCACCATGGCCGCGATCGGCGGAGCGAGCGTCCGGGCGGACGCAAGCCAATGCTGCGTCAGATTCAGCGCCCCGATACTTTCGACCGCATCGACCATGATGAACAGCCCAGCCACGAGAACAAGCGTTCCCCAGCTTATCTCCGTTGCCAGTTTGAGAGGGTTGCTCCTCGACTTGATTGACACCACTGCGGTGATGACGAGGGCGGCGAGGCAGGCCGGCAGCCCAAGGTCTTGCTTGAAGGTGGAGGCCGTCAACAGGGTGACGATCATGAGGCCGAGGCCGATCAGGACGAGCTTGCCCTCACCACGGAGAGGTTCCGCTTCTACCTTTTCTTCGATCGTCGCCTTCAACTCTTTTTGGAAGAGCAGCCGCATGACGGCATAGGTTGCCGCGATTGACAGGAGAGAGGGTACTCCAAAGGAAACGAGCCACTGCCCGAGGGGCGGCATGCTGCCGCCATGGAATACCACCAGATTTGCGGGATTCGAGATCGGCAGCACGAACGATGCCGCGTTCGCGATCAGCGCGCAGACGAAGAGATAGGGCAGCGGCTCGACCTTGGCTTTGCGGACTGCCGAAAGGATGGCTGGAGTTAACACAACTGCCGTCGCATCGTTCGACATAAAGATCGTGACGAGGGTGCCGATGCCATAGATCAAGGTGAACAGCCGGCCACAGGAACCGTTCGCTCCCTTGACCGCAGTGGACGACAGCCAGTCGAAGACTCCGTGTTCGCGGGCCAACTCCGAGAGGAGCATCATTCCTATCAGGAAGAGGTAGACATCGGTTCCCTTCCCGATGGCCTTTCCGGCTAGTGGGAAGGGTATGAGCCCAAGCGCCAGAAGCAGGATGGCACCGCCACTTACCCAGTAAACCTCTGGAATGTTCTTCGGTCTGACAAGCATCAACAGGATGCTGACGCCCACAATGAGAGGCAGGATGATGTGAGCGATTGCAGGTGAGAGCATTACCACTTCCTTCCGTTTTTATTTGGACCAAGCTGCGTGCCGAGGAGTCCGTGCTCTGGCCAGGCCCCGAGAGCGTTGTCCTGATCTCGTTCAGCGCGTTTGTTTGCGCGCCGGTGTTCACCTATCAGGGCGCGGATCTGATCGGTCGTAACCTGTCCGTCAGCATCCATCGCAATCACCTGCAATGCGTGGGTGCCAGGCTCAAGCTGATCGATCTGCAGTGTTCCCTCCCAGACCCTTGTCTCCGGAATGAGCTGCATGGAAACGGTCATGTCTTGGATGGTGGCCTTGACCGTTCGAATGGCCGCGCGACCCCATACCTTTGCGCGAACGAGAAGCTGCTTTCTGCTGGAGCTGTCGGACGTGGCATCGTCTGCGAGCAGCCGTTCGTCCGCAGGCGACGTGATGATGACGGCTGGGAGCTTCCCAAGCTCGAGGAATCGCCAGCTGACCACCTCACCGTCGATGTTGGTGACGGAAAAGCCGACGGGGCCTTCTTCAATCTGACCGGTTGACCGCGTGGCGGTGTAGATCGTACTGCCGTCGTGCGCGATCTCGTTATAGTGGGTGTGTCCCATGTCGATCAGCTTCACCTTGTGCTTCGAGACGAGGCGAGCTAAGCCGTCCCTGCCCTGCTTGAGATCGCTGGGGTAGCAGTGGAGGAACAAGACCTTTTCCCGGTCCTTGCGATCGGCGTCCAGCAACTGCTCCTCGAGCCAGCTCAGCTGTTCTTCGCTGACGGTGAAGGATGGCGGTTCCGGTACATCGAAGGCATTCAGCGCCACGAATCGAATCTTTCCCACTGTGAACGCATAATGCGTGTCCGGGGCCATGAACGTCTTGAAGTTCCTGAAGCTCTTCTGCTCCACATCATGGTCGCCGATGATGGCACACCATGGCACCTGGAGTTGATCGAGAGCGTCGCGCACGACCTGGTACGCGGGCAGATCGCCGTGATCTGCGTTGTCCCCGGGCAGGAAGACAAAACTAACGGAACCGGAGAACGCCTGGTTGACTTCGGCCACGATGGCCCTCAGATCACGCGCGTTCTGTTCGCCGGTCGACCGCATGTGCAGGTCTCCCACGTGAACCCACGAAACAACACCGGCGGGATCAGGCGGCTGGGGCTGAAAGGAATGAGGATGGGGCGAGTTGCTCATGCAGTTTGCTCCTGGGATGGTGGTGAAACGGACTCGGGATGTTCGAGGGTCTCTGGCATGACGAACCAGAGCAGGATGAGCGCGACCGCTGCCACACCGCCGAGAGCGAGAAAAGATGCGTTGAAGTGATTGTGATGGATGAGCCTGCCGCCGAAGGTAGTGCTGAGTGCAGCACCGAGCCCGACTGCTGTGGCGAGGGCACCTTGCACCAGGTTGAAGCGCCCGGTCCCGCGGGTCCGGTCGGCGACGACAAGCACAGAGACCACACCAAAGACAGCATTTGCGACCCCATCGAGAAGCTGCACGGAGACCAGCCCTGCCTTCCGGTGGATCACCGTATAGAGCAAAGCGCGCACCGGCAGGACCGCAAACCCAAGCAGAAGAAGGGGTCTTCGCCCATGCCGATTCGCCCAGCGGCCTATCGCGGAGGCGGAGCACATGATGACGATCTGCGTGACTACGATGCAGGCCGACATAAAAGGCGCGGCGGAAGCTTTCTCCCCGAGGGAGAGCATCTCTCCGAGTTCGGGCAGCATCGCTGCATTGGCGAGGTGGAAGAGGAAGGCGCACAAGAGGAAGATCAGCAGAACGCGATCCTGAAGCAACGTCTTGAGGACGGAGCCGCGGTCTGGGTTGACCTTCGTCTTGCTGACGCCTCCGCGGGCCAGCTCGTAATCGATGTCCCTGGCACGGATGCCCAACACCGAAAGGATGGTGGGGATCGTGAGCAGGCCCGCAGTGAGGAAGATGGCTCGATTGCCAAAGACTTTGCTGACTGATCCGATCAAGACGGCGCAAAAGACATTGCCGCCAGAGTTGAAAGCCTGGTTCTTTCCAAACTGCCGGTCGAAGGACGCTCTGCCTACTAAACCCATGGTGATTGCGGCGAGAGTCGGGGCGAGAAAAGGTCCGGCTCCTCCGATCAGGATTTGCGAGGTATAGACAGCCCAGGGCGCGGCTGTCGAGGCCAGCAGGGCGGCTCCGCAGGCGAGCACTGTGGCCGCGATCATCAAGATCGACCGCTTGGAGCGAACGCGATCGACCAAGGCACCGGCCGGGGTTTGAACAAACACCGTGATGATGCCGCCGAGCGTCAGAACCATTCCGATGCGGCCAGGTTCCCACCCAGCACCCGCCAGGTATGCTGCGAGAAAGGGCCCAAGCCCGGTCTGCACATCGGCCAGGAAGAAATTCGAGGCCTGAAGAGCCTTCAGACTTCCATCTTTCTCCGCGAAGGCTGACGTGACGGCTGGCATAAGTTCCTGTTCCTGGTCTGAGATGTTTGAAGCGAAGAGGCTGGTCCGCTGGTCCGCTGGCTCGTGCGTCTGAACGTCAGGTTGCTGAGAGTTTTGCTGCGCCTGCTTCGCTGCCTGCTTTGCCGGCATCGATGACTTCTCTGATTGAATCTGGTTGAGACGGGTTGCGGTGCTGGGAAACACCGCAACCGCGAGTGAGTTAGAAGCCGGGCCCATGCGGAACCGGAGGTGGCGGACGCAGCGTTGAGCCGTCTGGCTGAGGCGCAGGCGGAGCAGGCACCCCCTTGGGCGTCGCTTGCGAATTGGGGCGCCTGGCAAAGGAAGGTGCAGGGGGAGGAGGGTGAGGTTGGTCACCCTGAGGAGGTTGAGCGAGCGGTCCATTGGGGGGTGG
>CAXTUS010000062.1:0-1080 GCA_964247475.1 uncultured Acidobacteriaceae bacterium
GTCATGTGCTGGGCGCGACCTACCGGGCGTCGGGGACGACGACGGCGCTGGCGCTGACCGGCGCGCATGGCGTCGAAAGGGGTCCGACGACGGTGACGCTGACGCCCACGACGGCGCCGACCATCTACTTTGGCGGCGCGATCGACGGGACCTTCGCGGTGAATGTCAAGGATCCGAGCTATCCTGCGACCGGCACCTACACGCTGCTCGATAACGGCGTCGCGACTGCCATCTGCACCAACCTCGTGCTGACGGCGCAGTGTCCGTACGGCAACCCGGTGATCCTCGATGCGGGTCCACATGCCTTTGTCCTCCAGTACAACGGCGATCCGATCAACGCGCCGGCGGCCTCGGTGCCGCAGCTGTACCGTGTGCTGCCGGACCTGACCTCGGTCGCCGCGCTGGTGTCTTCGCTGAACCCGGCGGTGGTGGGCACGCCGGTCACGTTCACGGTGACGTTGAAGGGGAACCTGGCGACGCCGTCGGGGACGGTCAGCTTTCTCGATGGCGCGAAGGTGATCGGTGCGGGGACGCTGAATGCGGCGGGGACGGCGAGCCTGACGACCTCGGCGCTGGCGGTGGGAACGCATCCGATCTCGGTGGTCTATGCGGGCAACCCGGACTTCAACCCGGTGACGACCGGGGTGCTGAACCAGGTGATCACCGAGGTGCCGCGGACGGTGGCGAGCGCGGTGGTGCTGCAGTCGAGCGTGAACCCTTCGGCGCCGGGCCAGGCGGTGACGTTTACCGCGACGGTGGACGTGCCGGGGGCGCCGGCGAGCCTGATCCCTGCTGGAACGGTGAGCTTCAGTGACGGGAACACGCTGCTGGGGACGGCGACGCTCGACGGCCTGGGGAGGGCGAGGCTGACGACCGCGGCGCTTGCCCCGGGAACGCACCCGATCGCTGCGGCGTACGGGGGAGATGGCGCGAACATCCTGGCGAGCACGTCCGCGGTGCTGAACCAGGTGGTGGGGACGTCGCTGGCGGTGGCGCCGAGCGGGTTCAACCTGACGGTGAGCCCGAACCCGGTGAGCGTACGGGCGGGCGGCACGGCGGAGATGGTGGTCGGGGTGGCTG
>CAXTUS010000062.1:1090-6568 GCA_964247475.1 uncultured Acidobacteriaceae bacterium
GGGGCTGGCGGGGCCGGTGGCGCGCACGTGTGCCGGGCTGCCGAGCGAGACGACGTGCGTCTTCGGGCAGGCGACGATCCCGGCGGGCGGGGGTTCGACGATCCTGACTTTGACGACCGCGCGGCCTCACCCCTGCAACAGCAGCCTGCCGTATGGCAGCACGTCGGCGAGCTGTCCGGGGAGAGCTTTGCCGCGGCTGCCGGGCGGTTCGCTGAAGCCGTTCGCGGTCGGGATACCGGCGCTTGCGGCACTGCTGACCGGGTGCTTGCCGCGGCGAAGAAGGCGCCTGCTGGTCCTGCTGCTGTCGCTGGCGGGCGTGGCGGGGCTGAGCGGCTGCGGCAACTGCACGGACCTGGGCACGTTGCCGGGGCGATACCACTTCACCGTTACCGGGACCACCCCGGCCCTGACGAGATCCGTCACCGTGGATCTGACGGTGACGGACCCCTGACGCGAGGCACGGCGTCCTACGAAGCGACTCCCGTCCTTGCGCCGGCACGCCAGCACGCCCGGCGCCCTGTGCCAGCACGCCCGGCCCCAGGACGCCAGTAAGCCAGCACGCGGTGTTTCTTAGGCGTACATGCCACGCTGCTTGGTTGTATAGGCCACGCGGTCGATGGCGAGCATGTAGGCGGCGATGCGGTTGTTGACCTTGTGCGCTTCGCCGTAGGAGACGACGTCTTTGAAGGATTCGGACATGATGGCGTCGAGCCTCTGGTTGACCTCGAGTTCGGTCCAGAAGTAGCCCATGCGGTCCTGCACCCACTCGAAGTAGCTTGCGGTGACGCCGCCGGCGTTGGCCAGGATGTCCGGGATGGTGAAGACGTTGTTGGCTTCGAGCAGGTCGTCGGCGAGGGTGGTGGTGGGGCCGTTGGCGCCTTCGCAGAGGATCCGGCAGCGCAGGTCGGCGGCGTTGCGGCTGGTGATGACGTTTTCGGTGGCGGCCGGGATGAGGATCTCGCACTCGTGGGTGAGCAGCTCCGCCCGGTCGCAGGCATCGGCCTTGGCGAAGCCGTTGATGGTGCCTGCCTTTTGCCTGTGTTCGAGCAGAGCCGGGATGTCGATGCCGTCTTCGTTCACCAGCGCGCCATCGTACTCGGCGATGCCGATGATGGTGTAGCCCTTGCGATAGAGCAGGTTAGCGGCGTTCGAGCCGACGTTGCCGAAGCCCTGGATGATGACCCTGCAGCCTTCGATGGTCATACCGAGGTACTTCAGCGCCTCGTCGCAGCAGACCGAGATGCCGCGCCCGGTGGCTTCGCGGCGGCCCTTTGAACCGCCGATGTTGACCGGCTTGCCGGTGACGACGGCGGTGACGGTCTGACGCATGTGCATCGAGTAGGTATCCATGATCCATGCCATGGTCTGCTCGTTGGTGTTCATATCGGGCGCGGGAATGTCCTTTTCGGGCCCGATGAACTCGACCAGCTCCGCGGTAAAGCGGCGGGTCATGCGTTCAAGTTCACCCTGCGACATGTTCTTCGGGTCGCAGATGACGCCTCCCTTGGCGCCGCCGAAGGGGATGTTGACGACCGCACACTTCCAGGTCATCCAGCTGGCGAGCGCGCGTACCTCGTCGAGCGAAACATCGGGCGCGTAGCGGATGCCGCCCTTTGACGGGCCGCGCGCCATCGAGTGCTGCACGCGGTAGCCGGTAAAGACCTCGATCGAGCCGTTGTCCATCTGGACGGGGATGTGAACGATGATCTCGCGGGTGGGATAACGGAGCACCTTCCAGATGCCGTCGTCGAGGTTCAGCTTGCGTGCGGCGAGGTCAAAACGTGCTGCCTGCGCCTCCCATGGGTTCTTTTCGTGCTCAAATGCGGTCTCTTGTTCGAGCGTCAGGACCGGTGTGTTGCTTGCCATTACGGTCTTCCTTTTCTGGGTTTCGGGGATGCGGGGTATGAGCGATTCTCCGGCCATCGGATGACTCTCCTGTAAACGCCACACAAACGTCACAAAGGGTGTGACGTGAACATCGTTCCTTCGCTCTCAAGCGCATGCAGGCACCGCGTTCGGACCAGGCCGGTCAGTGGTCGAACCCTGCGGAGTATAGGCCTGCGAAAATACGCCGGGCAAGGTTATCTGATGCATCTTTCGGGTCAGGGAGCGGGCGGTCCCCATTCCGGGCCTCGAGCGCGCCCGTACCGGGACAGGTACCATAAAGGGACGACGATGAAGCACCGAAACCTGAGCACCCCGACCCGGTCCGAGTTCGAGAAGCTGGCGCGCAAGCATACCCTGGTGCCGGTGATCCGTACGGTGACGGCCGACCTTGGAACGCCTGTCTCTGCCTTCCTGCGCATGGCTGGTGACGCGCCCGAGGCCTTCCTGCTGGAAAGTGTCGAAGGCGGTGAGCACGTGGGGCGTTACACCTTCATCGGCATCGCGCCCTACAAGAGGATGGAGGCGCGCGGGCGTGCCCTGACGATCGTCGAAGGCCGGCGGCGACGCAGCTTCGACGGCGACATCTTTGAAGAGCTGAAGCTTGCGCTGAGCGGCCACACGCCGGCGCGGCTGCCCGGCATGCCGCCTTTTACGGCGGGCGCGGTGGGGTTCTTCGCCTACGATGTGGTGCGGCTGATCGAGAAGCTGCCGGCGCTTGCGAAGGACGAGCTTGGCGTGCCGGATGCGTGCCTGATGTTCTACGACCAGGTGCTGGCGTTTGATCATGTGAAGAAGGAGATCCTGCTGATTGCGACGGCTGACCTGACGCGCGGGGGCAGCTTTGCCCAGTGCGAGCGGCGCCTGAACAGCATGGAGCGGAGGCTGGCTGCGGCGCTGCCGAAGTCCGCTGTGCTGCCGAAGCTGCCGAAGGGCAAGCTGAAGATGCAGCCGCGGACGTCAAAGGCTGCCTTTCTGAAGGCGGTGGCGAAGGCCAAGGAATATATCACGAGCGGCGATGTTTTTCAGTGCGTGCTGTCGCAGCGGTTTGACTGCGAGCCGGGCGTGCCGGCGTTCGATGTCTACCGTTCGCTGCGCATTGTGAACCCTTCGCCGTACATGTTCTTTCTGAGGTTTGGCGATGCGGAGAGCCCGCAGCATATTGTTGGCTCGTCGCCCGAGCTGCTGGTGCGGGTGCATGGGCGTGCGGTCGAGTACAGGCCGATTGCGGGTACGCGCAGGCGCTCGGCGGATGAGGTCGAGGACAGGGCGCTTGAAGCCGATCTGCGCGCCGATGAGAAGGAGGTCGCCGAGCACATCATGCTGGTCGACCTGGGCCGCAACGATGTGGGCCGGGTGAGCGAGTTTGGCAGCGTGCAGGTAAAGGACCTGATGTTTGTGGAGCGCTACAGCCATGTGATGCACCTGGTGAGCTCGATCGAGGGCAGGCTGAAGCCGGAGATGGAGCCGATTGATGCCTTCAAGGCGTGCTTTCCTGCCGGCACGCTGAGCGGCGCGCCGAAGATTCGCGCGATGGAGATCATCGAGGAGCTGGAGCCGGCGCGGCGCGGGGTGTATGGCGGCAGCATCTTCTATGCGGACTTCAGCGGCAATCTGGACAGCTGCATCGCGATCCGGACGTTGTATATGAACGGGCCCCATGGGCATGTGCAGGCGGGCGCGGGCATTGTTGCGGACTCGGTGCCGGAGCTCGAGTTTGAAGAGTGCGGCAACAAGGCGCGGGCGGTGGTGCGGGCGATCGAACGCGCGCGTGGGGCATAGGAACAAAGGCAGGTGCGCCCTGATCGCGGGCGGCGACCAGGGCGTGGGGTGGGGCGCTGTCGTGCGCGAAGAGCAGGGATGAGTCTGAGCTTCATCCGCGCGGCAGCGCTTCCATCCTACGAAGTGGCGCCATTCCGGCGTCGGGGCGCGGTTGCCCTGGCCCGTGAAGGATAGAATCAGCCTATGGTCTTTGTGCTCGATAACTATGACTCCTTCACCTACAACCTGGTGCAGTACATGGGCGAGCTTGGCGCGGAGATGGTCATCCGGCGCAACGATGAGATTACCCCGGCTGAGATTGACGCGCTGAAGCCTGACCGCATCCTGATCTCGCCCGGGCCGTGTACGCCTGAGGAGGCGGGCATCTCGATCGACCTGCTGAAGCACTTCGCCGAGAGCCAGCAGCAGGGCAGGCGGCGCGTACCGATCCTCGGCGTATGCCTAGGGCACCAGGCGATCGGGGCGGCGTTCGGGGGCGAGGTGGTCCGTGCGACGAAGCTGATGCACGGCAAGACGAGCGAGGTGGAGCACGACGGGCGGACGATCTTTGCGGGGATCCCGTCGGCGATGACATGCACGCGTTATCACTCGCTCATCGTTGAAGAGAGGGGCCTGCCGGAGACGCTCGAGGTGTCTGCGAAGACGACCGATCCGCTGACCGGGGTGACGACGATTATGGCTTTGCGGCATCGCGAGCTGCCGATTGAAGGCGTGCAGTTCCATCCTGAGTCTGTGCTGACGACGAATGGCCGGCGGCTGATTGAAAACTTTCTGAAGATGTAGGTGCAGGGCATGCGCTTGAGTGGATGGGCTGGGTTTGCGTTGTTGCTTGGGTCGGCTGCGGGTCTGCGCGCCCAGCAGCCGGTCGGGTCGGTGTCGACGGCCGATGCCGCGGTGACGAATGCGGGTGGCGGCATCCTGACGGCGGCCGGCGGCCGGGCAGTGATGTTCGGCAGCAGCACGGTGACCGCGGCGCGCGACCACAACGCGACCATCGCGCTGAACCGCGGGGGCGACCTGCGGGTGTGCCAGACGACCAATCTTCACCTCTCCGCGGCGGCCGATGACTCGCTGATGATGGGGCTTGATCGCGGCGCGATCGAGATCAGGATGAGGTCGAAGAGCGGCGATGTGCTGATTACGCCGGATCTGCGCTTCACGATGGATGGGGCGGGACCGCTTGACCTGCAGCTTCGCGTAACGCCTGTGGGCGATACCTGCGTGGACAATCGCGGGGTGTCGGCGCCGACGCTCAAGATCACTTCGGCGTTTGGCGATGCGAGCTACGAGGTGAAGCCCGGGCAGCATGTGCTCTTTGAGCGCGGCAACCTGCGCGAGGTGGTGGATCATGAGGCGACCTCCTGCGGCTGTCCGCCCGATGCGCTGAAGCCGGTGCTGCCCAGCGATCCGAATGCCCCGATGACGGCTGCGCAGTCGGCTGCGGCGCATCCCTTCCCTGCTGCTGTGAGTGAGGGGCTGGCCGAGCCTTCGGCGCTGCCGCCCGACCAGCCTGGGCAGACGCATGTGCAGGTGGCGACGACGCTGGGCTACGATCCGGCATCTCCTCATCCGGCGGGTGAGAATGCTGATGCGTCTGAGCCTCGAGCCCAGGCGTCGGCCGGTCGGGCGCCGGTTGCCGATGCGAAGCAGGGTGGCGGCTTCTTCCACTCGATCGGTCACCTGTTCAAGCGGCTCTTTGTGCGTTAGGGTGCGTTCTGGTTGAGCTTGGTCGAGTTCGCTCGAGCTTGGCTGCGTTCCAGGCGGCTGCGTTACAGGCGGCTGCGTTACAGGCGGCTGCGTTACAGGCGGCTG
>CAXTUS010000062.1:6668-15020 GCA_964247475.1 uncultured Acidobacteriaceae bacterium
CGGCTGCGTTACAGGCGGCTGCGTTACAGGCGGCTGCGTTACAGGCGGCTGCGTTACAGGCGGCTGCGTTCCAGGCGGCTGCGTTACAATCTTAGGCTGTAGGCGACCCGCGGCGGCGGTCCTTAGGAGCCACTCGCATGCGCGTGCTGCGCCACACCAACCATTCTTTTTTGAGCAACAGGAAACAGGGGTTTAGCGATGTCGATTCCTGCCACGCAGATGCGTCCCGGCATGATTATCAAGTACAAGGATGACCTTCACCTGGTCTTCTCGGTTGAGCACCGCACGCCGGGCAACCTGCGCGCCTTTATCCAGGCCAAGCTGCGCAACGTGCGCACCGGCGCTTCGTTCACGGAACGCTTTCGTTCGCCTGACCCGATCGAGCGGGTGTATGTGGACGAGGTGAAGATGGAGTATCTCTACAACGACGGCGATGACTACTACTTCATGGATGAGGCTTTTGAGCAGACCATGCTGAAGCGCGAAACGCTGGGCGACGCGGTCGACTACCTGATCCCGAACCTTTCGATTGCGGTCAGCTATCACGATGGCAAGGCGGTGGGCATCGAGCTTCCTACCGCGGTTGAGATGACGGTGGTCGAGACGGAGCCGGGCATCCGGTCGGCGACTGCTTCGTCTGTGACAAAGCCTGCGAAGACGGAGACCGGCCTGGTGGTGCAGGTGCCGCCGTTTATCAACGAAGGCGAGAAGATTCGCGTGGATACGGCGGAAGGCGCTTATATGAGCCGCGCCTAGATCGTGGCGTCGCGAGTGAGCAGCATGAAGGGCAGCGCGAATTGGAGCGCTGCCCTTTTTTGCTGCCTGCTGCCTGCTGCCTGCTGCTTGCTGCTTGCTGCTTGCTGCTTGCTGCTTGCTGCTTGCTGCTTGCTAGAAGCGGTACCAGACGCCGAACGACGGCTCGGAGGTGGCTACCCACTTGCGCGAGGCGAGCAGGGACTGGCCGTAGTTGGGCGCGCGGTAGATCAGTTCACGACCCTGGGCGCGGAAGCCGAAGTGGGGATTGCTGGTCGGGATGTCGAGGCCAACCTCGACCAGGCCGGTGCCACGCCACTGGTTCTGACCGGTAAGGGTGGGAACGAAGTCGATGGCGCCTCCACCAAGGGCAACGAAGGGCTGCAGCTTGCGGAAGTGTGGATGAAACATGTAGGCGGCCGTAGCTTCATGCGCGTCCGACTTGGTGCGCGCGGTATAGCCAGGGGCTGCGTAGTACTGGGTGTAGCGGGTGTAGCCGTAGTTGACCTCGACCCCTGCCCAGGAGACGGGATGGGTTCGGATGGTGAACATGCCGCCGAGTGAATCCTGCGTGTTCTGCGTCACCGAAGAGCTGTTGCCGGCAGGCAGCTCTGTGGTGAACTGACCGATTGCGCCTCCGCCGATGTCCGTGTTGTGGACCTTGAGGTAAGAGTACTGAGCCTGGGCAGAGGCGGCTGCGAACGCAAAGCCGCACAGGGATAGAAACAAACGGGACGACATCTTCATGGATTAAATCTCCGTAAGTTGGGGAGGGGACAAGCCTTGTGTCGTGGGGACGACGCGGGGCTTTCTTACGGTCCTCTACGTTTCTGGTTGCAGCGGCGCGAGCCTCGTTTGCGCCGCCGTCAGCGGGTGATGAACCTACTCGCTCAGCCAGTAAGGACGCGGCTTTGAAGGAGAAGGGTTGTATAACCGAGCTGAGCGCGCGGCTATCGCACATTGATCTTCCGGCATTTGCGTGCGATCTGTGGAGAGTGCGACACTGAAAGCCGTGCCGGCCGAGACCTCTCATGATGGAACCCGCCACTCCCAGGTCGTGGTCAAACACTTCCTGGTGAAGGGACGCGTGCAGGGCGTAGGGTTCCGCTGGTTTGTGCACCGCGAAGCTGCCGAGATCGGTCTGCGGGGCTGGGTGAAGAACACCGAGGAAGGCCATGTGGAGCTGGTGGCTGCGGGGTTAGCGGCGCAGATGGAAGAGCTTGAAGCGGCCCTGCACAAGGGCTCGCGGGGCAGCCGTGTCGATGCCGTCGTCGCCCACGTTCTTGAAGATGGTGAAGGTGCGCGGCTGACTGAATTTCAGATTGAGGGAGCCTGGTAACGGCATGAGTATGGAGCAGACGTCGATGATGCATTCCACCCAGAAGACGAAGAAGATCAACTGCGAGCCTTTGAAGGAGCTGATCCGCACGGTGCCGGACTTCCCCAAGCCGGGGATTCTCTTCTACGACATCACGACGCTGTTGAAGGACAAGACGGGCATGGCGCAGCTGATCGATGCCTTTGCCGCGTACTACATCGGCCAGGAGATCGATCTGGTGCTTGGCATCGAGGCGCGCGGATTCATCTTCGGGCCGGCGCTTGCGTACCGCTTGAATGCGGGCTTTGTGCCGGTGCGCAAGCCGAAGAAGCTGCCCGCGCCGACGGCGAAGGTGAACTATGAGTTGGAATACGGGACGGATTCGCTCGAGATTCACCTGGATGCGATCGAGCCTGGTCAGCGCGTGATTATTGTCGATGATCTGCTTGCCACGGGCGGCACCATGGAGGCGACGGTGCAGCTTGTTCGCCAGCTTGGCGGGGACATTGCCGGGTTGGGGTTCGCGATCGAGCTCGACTTTTTGAAGGGGCGCTCGAAGTTTCAGCAGTATGACGTCTTCAGCCTGCTGCACTATAACGAGTAGGTGCGGGTTTGCTGCGTGATCCGCCTTGCAGGGGGCACGCCAGCCGGTTCTTCCTGCGACGCATTACACTTGCGGCTCGCGCTGCAACGAGGATGATGTTCCGGATCACGCCACGCTGCTGAAGCGGGATGCCTGAAGCTGGCTACCTGCGATGAGACTGGGCAAGGTGCTGCCGCGCTGGCTGCAGCCCGGCTCAGGTGGCCTAGCGGGGAGGAGCATGTATCTCTGCGATCTCGCCACTAACCGTTGAGGCCGTTGAGACGCTCGAGATCGTCGACGACTAAATCTACAGCTTCGGGCCGGGTTCATTCGCATCCAATAGCAAAAGTTCTTCAGGAGAAACAATGCTTCAGTCAAAAGGTATCGCCGCTCAGTCCACCACCTCCGGTCTTGCACCCTTCAGCTTCGAACGCCGCGACCCGAAGCCCGATGACGTCGTCGTCGAGATCGCATACTGCGGCATCTGCCACTCGGACATTCACCAGGTGCGCGACGAGTGGGGCGGGTCGATGTTCCCGATGGTTCCCGGTCACGAGATCGTCGGACGCGTCATCAAGGTCGGCAAGGATGTGACGCGCTTCAAGGAAGGCGACCTGGCGGGCGTGGGCGTGATGGTCGATTCGTGCCGTGTGTGCGCCAACTGCAAGGCACAGGAAGAGGCTTACTGCGAGAAGGGGTTTGTCGGCACCTATAACGCCAAGGGCTACGATGGCGTGCTGGTGCAGGGCGGCTATTCGAACAACATCGTCGTCAACGAGCGCTACGTGCATACCCTCAAGGCGTCGCTTGAGCCGAAGCTTGCAGCGGTCGCTCCCCTGCTCTGCGCGGGCATCACCACCTATAGCCCGTTGAAGCACTGGCAGGCGGGCCCGGGCAAGAAGGTCGGCATCGTGGGCCTTGGCGGGCTGGGGCACATGGGCCTGAAGTTTGCGCACAGCTTTGGCGCGGATGTGACGCTGTTCACGACCTCCGCCGGCAAGGAAGCGGATGCGCGACGGCTGGGCGCGAATCATGTCGTGATCACGAAGGACCCTGACGCGATGGCATCCGAAAAATCCAAGTACGACTTCATCCTTGACTGCGTGTCGGCGCCGCATGACCTGAATGCGTACCTTGGACTGCTGCGCCTGGATGGCACCCTGTGCCAGGTTGGTCTGCCTGACCAGCCGCTGCCGGTGAGCGCGTTTTCGCTTGTCACCAACCGCCGCAGCATGTCTGGCTCGATGATCGGCGGCATGCCGCAGACGCAGGAGATGCTCGACTACTGTGCCGACCACGACATCGTCTCGGACATTGAGCTGATCAAGCCCGACTACGTCAACGAAGCCTACGACCGGGTGGTCAAGTCGGACGTCAAGTACCGCTTCGTGATCGACCTGGCGGGGATCTAAAACAACCGCAACCGCGTCCTGAGGGGGGAGGGCTACCATTTGGGGGGGTGGGTGTGATTGGGCGGGGAGGGCTCCGCGCGCTGCCATCCTTCCCTAGAAGTGGTGGCGCGCGTTCGGAGTCAGGATGTCGTTGCTGTTGTGAGGTTCGTGATTGTCGCTAGGCGAACAGGGCCATGAGCGGCGACTGGATGGGCACGGTCTGGACCGGACCGCTGAGGTGGCCGGTATTTTCGTCGCGCGAGAAGACTGTAACCGAGGCGGAATCCTGGTTGCCGCAGACCAGCCAGTGGCCGGTGGAATTAAGCGTGAACTGCCTCGGCCCCCGGCCCCCGCAGGCGATCCGCTGGGTAAAGCTGAGGCTCCCGTTCGTGGGATCGATGTGGAAGACGACGAGCGAGTCTTCTCCGCGATTGCTGACGATGACGTAGCCGCCATCGGGCGTGACGACGATCTCGGCGGCGGTGTTGGTTCCGTGAAAAGCCGGGTCGAGCGTGCTGATGGGGTTGCCGCTGTGCGTCATGAGGGCTTCGGGCTCGGTGCTGCCGGAGCCGTGGGTGGTGTTCCACAGGTAGTGGTTGACGTTCGACTTCAGCTCGTCGACGCCGTACACCCAGCGGCCGTTGGGATGGAAGGCGACATGGCGCGGACCTGAGCCATCGAGCTGGCTTTCGTTCACGTGCGGCGCGCCCAGCGAGCCGGTCTCGAGGTGGATGGGGAAGGTGACGATGTCGTCGTTGCCGAGATCGTTGACGATCAGGAAGCGGTCATCGGGCGAGATGGTGGCCGAGTGGGGATGCGGCGCGTCCTGCCTGGCGGCGTTGGGACCGCGATCGCCAAACTGCTTCTGCTTGAAGTCGATCCGGTTGATCGGCTGCGACAGCGTTCCATCGGGCTGGACCTTGAAGCTGGTGACCGAACTGCCGGTGTAGTTCGCGGTGAAGGCCGCGCTCGCGGTCCCGTCGACCGAGAGGTAGCAGGGTCCGGCGCCGCCTGCCGGCACCTGGCCGAGCAGCTTCAGGGCGCCGGTGGTGGGGTCGATCAGAAAGGTGGAGACGGTCGAGTTCTTCTCGTTGCCTTCGTTGGCGGCGTAGAGCAGGTGCCGGTTGCCGACGTTGGCTGTTGCGAGGAACGAGGGCCGCATGGATTCGGCTACAAGCTGCGGCTGGCTCAGCATGCCGGTCAGAGGATTGAAGCGGGAAAGATAGATGCCTTTGGCCCCGGCTTTATCGGTGTCGGTACCGAGGTAGACGAACGTGGGCGCGCCAGGTGCCTTTGGCTTCGGCTTACGCGAGAAGATTCTGCTTTGACCCAGCAACGGCATGCGCCATTGGATGGCGAGTACGGGAAACAAGGCGAGAAGACGCCGCCGTGAAAGTCGTTCCGTCAACGGTACACCTCGATTTTTCGGCTTCGGGCTAGAGCTTCACCGTGTCGTTCGGGCCAGGCTCGGGCGTGCCGAAGTAGGCTGCGCTGCCCGGGTCTCCGGGGAGCTGCCCGAGGAACTTTTCCGGCTTGATGTCGTCGTTGATCACCGGCAGCGACGGCAGGTTGTCGGTGCGTCCGGCTTCTTTGACGACTGCATTCGCGTGCTCGAAGACCTCGTCGACGGTCATCGTGTACATCTCGCGTCCGTTGTCGTAGCCGCTCTCGATGGCTGTCTTCAGGTAGCGGCCGGCGGCTTGCGCGGCGAGGTAATCGGTGATGACGTGGCCGGTTTCGCGCTTCATCTTCACCCATGCGACGTTGGGCATGGCGATCCACACCGGGCGTCCGTTGACGGCAAAGCGGATGTCGGTCGCGTCGGCGTGGCGGGTGGCGATGGCAACGACGGTGCCCTTCCATGTGCAGTGCAGGGGCTCTGCCGTCCAGCGGTCGTTTACCGTGAAGTCTTCATACATGAACCCTAGCTTAGCGGAGCGGGGAGACGCGGGCAAGGCGATCGCGGTCAGTGAGGCGTTGCGATCGAGTCCAGGAGAGAGTCGAGGCACATCCGGGCATCTTCGAGCGCTGCCGCTGAACCTTCGAGCCGGCTGATCATCAGGCCGCCTTCGAGCGTGGCGACGATCTGGTTTGCGACCCTCCCCGGCTTCGCGGTGCGCACGATCTCTCCGCGTTTGATCCCTTCCTTGACGACGCTGGCGACCTGATGCTTCCAGGCCTCGATGCCTTCGAGCGCCAGACCGCGCAGTGCGGGGTTGGTGTCGTCGGCGTCGACGGCGGTGTTCATCAGCGGGCACCCGCCGGCGACGATCGACGGTGTGCCGGCAAAGTTCCGGACCATGGCGCGAAGCTTGTTCACCGCTCCTGCGACGGCTGCAAGCGACTCGCTGCGGCGGTTGATGGCGTGGCCGACTGCATACCGCAGCGCCTCTTCGGCGAGCTCCTGCTTGCTGGTGAAGTGACGATAGATGCCGCCCTTTTCGAGGCCTGTCGCCTGCATGATGTGCTGCATGGAGGCGCCGGCGAAGCCACGCTGGTTGAACACCGGCGCGGCCTGCCGGATGATCTCCTGCCGCGTCATCTCTCCCTTGCCCATGGTCTGTTCCCTGCCCCCAATCGCAAAAACCTGCATCGCCTGCCTGCTGCAGTGAATCAGATGCTCGAAGAGACCGAACAGTCTCATCTCAGATCTTCCCCTGAAGGTACACCCCTTGGCGACTGCCGTACAAAACCCGCAGCCCGGCACTGCTCCATCCGGCACTGCGCCTGCACGCCCGTTCGTCAATCCCTGGGTCGTCGCCCTGACGGTGACTCTAGCGACGTTCATGGAGTTGCTCGATACGTCGATTGCGAACGTCTCCCTGCCCTACATCGCCGGCGGTCTCGGGCGCTCGTTCGATGAAGTGACGTGGATCCTGACCACCTACCTGGTGGCGAATGCCGTGGTGCTGCCGATGTCGGCGTGGCTGTCGAGGGTCTTCGGCCGGAAGAACTATTACATGGCGTGCGTGGCGCTGTTTACGATTACGAGCTTCTTCTGCGGGATCGCGCCAAGCCTCGGCGTGATGCTGATGGCGCGGGTGCTGCAGGGCATCGGAGGGGGCGGGCTGGCGCCGGTCGAGCAGGCCATCCTGGTCGATACCTTTGCGCCCGCCAAGCGCGCCTCCGCGTTCGCCCTTTACACGGTGGCCATTGTCACTGCCCCGGCGATCGGGCCGGTGCTGGGTGGCTGGATTACGGACAACTACAACTGGCGCTGGGTCTTCCTGATCAACATTCCTATCGGTGCCCTGTCGTTGTTTCTTACGCATCGTTTCGTTCATGATCCGCCGTCGTTTGCCGCGGAGCGCGCGTCGGTGAAGGTGAACGGCAAGCTGCGTGTGGACGGGATCGGCATCGCGCTGATCGGGCTCGGCTCGGCGGCGCTTGAGATCCTGCTCGACCGCGGGCAGATCGATGACTGGTTCGGCTCACCGGTGATTGTATGGTGCGCTGTGATCGCCGCCGTGTGCCTTTCGGGCGCGGTCTTCTGGGAGCTGCATACGAATGATCCTGTGATCGATTTTCGTCTGCTGAAGGTACGCAACTTCGCCATCGCCAATGTCTTCTACTTCGTCTTCGGCGTGGGGCTGTTCGCCTCGACCACGATGATCCCGCAGATCCTGCAGTCGTTGTACGGGTACCGCGCGATCGATGCCGGGCTGGTGCTTGGGCCGGGCGCCTTTGTGATCACGTTACTTGCCCCGGTGGGGGCGCAACTGGTGCAGCGCGGCGTCGTTCATCCGCGCATCCTGCTCTTTGGCGCGGTGATGGTGGTAGGGCTTTCGTTTATCCATTACAGCCATCTGACGCTAGACAGCGACTACACGCACTATGCGCTGGCACGCGCGCTGCAGGGGTTCGGCTATGCGTTCTTTTTCGTGCCGTTGTCGGTGATCGCGTACTCGCAGCTGAGCCCGGCGCAGAATAACAAGGCGTCTTCATTGACCAACTTCTTTCGCAACTGGGGCGGCAGCTTCGGCATTGCGCTGGTCACGACGCTCAGCGAGAGGCGTGCTGCTTACCATCAGTCGGTGGTGGGCGCGAACACCACCGCATCCACGAAGCCTTTGCAGGAGAGTGTGCAGCAGATGGCGGCGTACCTGCAGACTCATGGCTTCTCGCACGCCGATGCGCTGGGCGCGGCGTATGCCCGTGTGTACGAGCTGCTGGGAGCACAGACGCGCTTCCTCGCCTTTATGGATGTCTTCTACATCCTGGCGTTGATGACGCTGATCGCTGCGCCGCTGACGCTGTTGACGCGCAGCTTCAAGGTCGGGGGCAAGGCGCCGGCTGGCCACTAGCGT
>CAXTUS010000062.1:15120-19524 GCA_964247475.1 uncultured Acidobacteriaceae bacterium
GCGCGATCTACTTGCGATCGAGCGGCCCGGGGATCCTGACCCACTGCATGCCTGCGGCCTCTGCGGCCTGGATGCCGAGGTCGGCATCTTCAAACACGAGGCAGTCCGCGGGGGCCACGTGCAGGAGCTCGGCGGCCCGAAGGAAGGGTTCGGGCGAGGGCTTGCCGTGGGTGTACTCGCCCGCGCACACCAGCGTATCGAACAGGTGCAGGATGCCCAGTGTGTTCAGCGTGCGTTCGACTGAATCGCGCGGGCCGCCCGAGACCACCGCGAACGGGATCGAGCCGTGCCGCGCGAAGATATGTTCGAGCACGTCGGGTACTGCCTTGAGGTCTGGCAGCAGTTCGAGGAAGAGGTCTTCCTTCTCGCGTTCGAGCTCTTCGACCGGCATGTGGAGCCCATGCTGCTGGTTCAGCATGCGGATGATCTCGGCCACGGGGCGCCCGCCCCAGGCGTAGAAGAGCTCTTCGGGGAACGGACAGTCATGCTTGGCGAGCGCCTTGTTCCAGGCGAGGAAGTGCAGCGGCATCGAGTCCGCGATGGTGCCGTCGCAATCGAAGAGGTAGGCACCGAAGGGGTGCGCAGGAATGGGGAGCGGCATGGCTTCTCCTTGCGGCTGGCTAGGAAGTGGACCGCCGCAGGGGCCTGTCACTGAGGAGCGGGCTCGCGGTGGACGGCTCGGTGTTGGCGGTAGCCTCGGTTGCCCGGCTTTCGGTGGCAGGGACTGCCTCTTCGATGACGGCGCGCATCCAGTACATGCCTTCGGCATCGACCTCGATGCCGTGGACCTCGCGTTCAAAGCCCGGGAAGCGCTTGCCGAACTGCTCCATCGCGAGGATCAGCTTGATGACCGGCGACTCGGGGCCGCCGAGCCGCTCGCCGGGCATCGACATGGGGATGCCGGGGGGATAGGGGACCAGCATGACGGCTGCGATGCGGCCGGCCATGTCGGCGAAGCGGATGCGCTCGGTCTCGCCGCGCACCAGCTTCTGGTAGGTCTGCGAGGGCGTAAGAACGGGATCGAAGTCTTCATCGCATGCTGCGTTGACCAGGCCTGCGAGGTTGAGGTCGAGCATGACGTTGTGCATCTCGTCCGAGAGCTCTTTGAGGGTGAGGTTGCGGTAGCGCGCGGGGTACTTCTGCACGAGCTCGGGGAGGGCTTCGACCAGCGGCGCTTCGGTGTCGTAGAGGCGCTTGAATTCGAAGAGGTTTTCAAGCAGCGAGCCCCATTTGCCCTTTGAGGTACCGACCGAGAAGAGCACGAGGATGGTGTAGTCGCCGGTGCGTGCGATCTCGACGCGGCGGCTGTCGAGGAACTCTGTAAGTACCGCGCCCGGGATGCCCCAGTCGCCTATCGCACCCTGTGCGTTTACGCCGGGGGTCAGGATGGTGACCTTCGCCGGGTCGAGCATGGAATAGTCGCCCGCGATGTCGTCATCGTTATAGCCGTGCCAGTCCTCGCCGGGCGTAAGCGTCCAGCAGGTGGGTGTCGTCATCAAGAGCTCGTCTTCGGCATCTTCGAACAGGATCGACTCGCCGGTTGCGGGATCGGTGACGCGCTCCGGCTGGTAGATGCCGAAGAACCAGGCTTCCCCGTTTTCGGACTCGACCCGGAGGCGGTGCGCGATCGAGGACATTGCCTGGCGGAAGCTGATGGCGTCGGCCAGTGTCTCGTCCATCAGCGTCGGACCGGCGGGCTCATCCATCATCGCGGCGGCGACGTCGAGCGAGGCGATGAGCGGGTAGAAGGGCGAGGTGGTGCCGTGCATCATGAAGGCTTCGTTGAACTGGTCGAAGTCAAGCGGCGCGCGATCCGACAGCTTGATGTGCACCATCGAACCCATGGAAAAGGCTGCGAGCATCTTGTGCGTGGACTGGACGGAGAAGATGGCGGGGCGGTTGGGCATCTCCTCCGGGACGCCCATGGCAAAGCGGCCCTTGTAGATCGGGTGAAACTTCGCGTAGGCGTACCAGGCCTCGTCGAAGTGGACGCGGGGTACGGACTTGGCAAGCTCTTCGACGACGCGGTCTACGTTGTAGCAGAGGCCGTCGTAGGTGGAGTTGGTGACCACGGCATAGGTGGGTATCTGCGAGCGGGCGCCGGCCGAGAAGGGACTCCTGGCGATTAACTCCTTCACGTTTTCGGGCGAAAAGCGCTTCAGCGGTACCAGGCCGATCATGCCGTAGCCGTTGCGCGTCGGCTTGAAGTAGACCGGCCGCGCGCCGGTCACGGTGAGTGAGTGGCAGATCGATTTGTGGCAGTTGGCATCGGCCAGCACGACGTCGTCCTGCGCGATGACGCCGTGGCCGATGATCTGGTTCGAGGTGCTCGATCCGCCGAGCACGTAGAAGGTCCAGTCAGCGCCAAAGATGCGTGCGGCGTTGCGTTCGGAGTCACCCGGGGGCCCGATGTGATCGAGCCACGAGCCGAGCGGCGCGGACGAGATACCGAGATCTGAGCGCAGGAGGTTTTCGCCGAAGAAGCGGTGGAACTCCTGGCCTACGGGGTGCTTGAGAAAGGCGACGCCGCCCATGTGTCCGGGTGCGTCCCAGCTGTAGGCGGACTGGTCGTTGTATTTGAGCAGTTCGCGAAAGTAGGGCGGAAGCAGCTGCTCATGGTAGCGTTCGACCGCGGTATCGAGGCGGCTGGCGATAAAGGCAGGCGTGTCGCCGAAGAGGTGGATGTACTCGTGCACCTGCTTGACGACTTCAAGCGGCAGCTCCGAGACCAGGGTGCGATCTGCGATGAGAAAGATTGGGACTTTCTTGTTACGATGCCGGACGCCGCGGATGATGTCGAGCGCGGCACGCTCCTCGAACTGCGAGTCCCCTTCTAGGTCCCAGTCGAGCAGGATTGCCGAGTAGGAAGGGTCCGAGGTGACGAGCGAGAGCCCGTCCTCGGGCGACGTTGTGCGCACCACCTCGTAGCCTTCACTGCCGATCGCATCGACCAGCCGCTCCATCGCACGATCTGAAACTGAGTCGGTCCGCCCGACCTCACTTGCGATCAACAACACCCAACGCTTTTCGCTCAACTCTACCTCGCCCGTTGCAAACACTTAACTCTAAATCTTTTTTGGTGAACGCATGATGAGCGGGGCGGAAGCGCCGGATCTGCGGCGGAAACGCTGGCCAGGACCACGCGAACCACGGCACCCCATGAAGCGGCGCCGCTTCGGGGGCTGGCCTCGCTTCCGGTTGCTCCTGACACCCGGCATGCAGCCTGTCCCGGACAACTTATACTTTGGAGTATGGCTGCACTGATCGAAGCGATCCATATCAAACGCAAGATGGTCTTTGAGCTCGACAACGTTCCTTATGTCTGCCTCGACTCCGACATTACGACCCCGACCGCGCGCGGCGGGCAGACGCTGGTGCGCCTGAAGATGCGCAACCTGCTGACCAGCGCGGTCTTTGAAAAGACCTTCAAGGCCGGCGACAAGTTCAAAGAACCTGACCTGGTGCTGGTGCCCGCGTCCTACCTTTATACGGATGGCGACGGCTCGCACTTTCTCGACCAGGAGAGCTTTGAAACGCTGACCCTGAACGACGACATGATGGGCGATGCGCTGGACCTGCTGATTGAAGGCACCATGCTGCAGCTGCACAAGTACAACGGCAATCCTATCGGGCTGCAGCTGCCGCTCTTTGTCGAGCTTGAGGTGGAGTACGCCGAGCCCGGCGGCAAGGGCGACTCCTCAAGCGGCAGCGGCACCAAGACGGCGAAGCTCGAAACCGGCCTCGAGATCCGCGTGCCTCTCTTCATCAAGCAGGGCGAGAGGGTCAAGATCGCGACCGAGACCCGGGACTTCGCAGGCCGGGTTTAGCCGGCTGAGCTCGCGAGTGAAAGCGACGGCAGAGCTGAAGCAAGTCGTCCTCGTCGCGGGCGGCGACCTTTGCGTGGGGTGGGCGCGCTGTCGCGCCGGATAGGGGAGAAAAGGACGCTCGAGAGTTCCTCGTGCTTCGATCAGCGAAGCGGTTTAGGCTCTTCAGATGCCTGACCGGTCGCATCTCCTCTACGCCGCCGCAGCGTTCTCGACCATCTTCTGCGCGTCGGTGAACTGCTACACGTACCAGATTGCTTATCCGCTCTGGCGCTCGGTTCCGCGCGAGGCGTTTGCCGCGCTGCATGCGGAGTACATGTCGCGGCTGAACTGGATCATCACGATCCCGCACGTGCTGATGTTCTTCAGTACGTTCGCCCTCTGCCTGCTTGAACCAAAGGGCGGCCGCCGGGGGGTGGCCATGCTGCTCTTCGTACTGGCGGCCAGTGTGGTTGCCGTCAGCGCGTTTGTGGCCGGGCCGGTGCATGGCCGGTTCACACGCAATGGAGCGCCTGATGAGCCGGGGATGGTGGTTCTGCTGCGGGTGAGCGCGGTCCGCGTTGTGCTGATGCTGGCGGCG
>CAXTUS010000063.1:0-19376 GCA_964247475.1 uncultured Acidobacteriaceae bacterium
GTGGTGGCCTTGCCGTTGGCGGCGAGATCGCAGGCACGCCACAGGTACCAGCTCGCGACCGAGCACCAGGGATGCCACTTCTTGGCGCGGGCCTCCATGACGCCGGGTTCAGGAAGGTCGGCCGGGGTGACCTTGTCAGCTGGCCTGAGCTTGCCGAAGGTGAGCGCGAAGCCCTTGCGGACGCCATAGTCGGTCACGGGCAGAACGTCCGGGCGTCCAAGCCGGAAGATGAGGAACATCTCGACGGTCCAGCGGCCCACACCGCGAACCTGGATGAGGTGATCGATGATGGCCTCGTCGGACATGCGGCGTATCCGGGCCAGCGAGGGCACTGTGCCGTCGAGCGTCTTCGCGGCCAGGTCGCGGATGGCGAGCGCCTTGTTATGCGACAGCCCGGCCTGGCGGAGCTGCTCGTTGGGGGCGGCAAGCAGGTGCTCGGCGGTGGGATGCGGGGCGGGATGGAGGACGGGGTTGAGGCCGTACTCCCCAGGACCAGGCACGGCGAAGCTGCGGAGCAGACGCGCGTGAATGGCGGCAGCGGCCTTGCCATGGAGCTGTTGGTAGATGATGCTTTCGAGCAGCGCCTCAAAGGGCGAAAGGGTGCTTTTCAGCTGAAGCGTGAAGGGGCCTGCACGAGCGATGAGCTGCCCCAGCTTTCTGTCCCGTCCGGCGAGTTCCCCTACCGCAGCAGCGATGTCATAGGGTGGTTTACGCGCACGTCGGGTCGCCGTTGCCATGGTGATTCGAGGGTAATCGAAAGTCATCCTGTCCGATGTTCGGTTTCGGAACTCGGACCGATACGGGCTTGTTTATCACGTGAATGCTGCTGTTATCTGTGGTATCGGTAGTAACACGCACGACAGGTAGTGCCTTGTGCGGGCCGCGATTTCGATAATCGAAACGGTCCGGGGAAAAAACGAGGAACCGGTGACCGCCATCACGAAGGCAGGCAATTCAGGCTGCTATATTTGAAGCTCTAAGGACTAGATATCCACGGGGCAGGAAGGCCTCAAGGTTTCCCAAGGGCTTTGTCTCCGACCGCATCAGGCGTTTGACGGTTGTTTGAACGAGACAGAAGCGACGTAACCAAAGATTCGACTCGACCTGCCCCGGCAGGCCGTGTACTAGACGCAGAGGAAGCAGGAAGCATCCATGGCGCAAGTTTTTGACCGCAGTTCGAACGCGTTGGCCCGGGCCGTCCTTGTGCTCACCGGCCTTATCGTTATCGCGCTCGGGGTTGGCCTGAATTCGTTGCAGCGTTCCCCGTGGGTGACGCGGCAGGGCCAGCGTCCGGACCAGCCGGTGCCGTTCAGCCACAAGCATCACGTTGAAGGCCTCGGCCTGCAGTGTCAGTACTGCCATACCCAGGTGGAGAAGGCCGCGTACGCCGGCATTCCGCCGACCAAGACCTGCATCAACTGCCACGCCCAGATCTGGACCAATGCGCAGCTGCTCGAGCCGGTACGGCACAGCTGGGCGACCGGTGAGTCGATCAACTGGATCCGTATCCACGACCTGCCGGACTACGTGTACTTCAATCACGAGATCCACGTAAACAAGGGCATCGGCTGCGCCAGCTGTCACGGCCGGGTCGACGAGATGCCACTGATGTACCAGCAAAATTCTCTGCAGATGGAGTGGTGCCTGAACTGCCATCGCAACCCGGCCGTCAACCTTCGCCCGGTCAGCGAGATCTACAACATGGCGTGGTCCGGACCGTCGGGCGACAAGCCGGTCTGGTGTGCTGAGACCGCGAAGAACGCGAGCGCCAACGGCGGCTATACCGACGGAATGCGCACCCCGACCGCGCAGGCGGTGAGCTGCACGACGACCGATCCGAGCGGCAACGGTCCCGAGATCGCCATGCTGCAGGGTGGAAGCGGGAAGTCAAGCCATATGAGCGGTGTGCAGATGCAGCCACACCCGACCGAGGGCGACAGCAAGACCTACAGCGATGTACCGCCCGCCGCGATGCCGCTGCCGGTCAACTACCGCAAGTTCACCAGCCAGGTCGAGATGGGCAAGTACCTGACTGGTCAGTACCATATCCGCACGGCGAACGAGCTCTCGAGCTGCGAGGTATGCCACCGATGAGTGAGTTTGTGACGCAGAAGGTTCTTGAAAGCAAGACGCTGGAGACTATGGCGATCAACGAAGAGATGGTCGAAGTAAAGGCACAGGTGGTCACTTCGATCGCGCCGGCACCGGCGGAGAAGATGACGCTCGATGCGGTACGGGAGAAGCTCGCGGGCCAGACTGGCCGCCGCTTCTGGAAGAATCTCGATGAGCTGGCTGCCACGAAGGAGTTCAACGAGCTGATGCAGGAGGAGTTCCCCCGCCAGGCGATGCAGGGCGAGTGGGTGGATGCGGTGTCGCGCCGCGGCTTCCTGAAGGTGATGGGTGCGTCGCTGGCCCTCGCCGGGCTCGCGGGTTGCACCAAGCAGCCTGACGAACCGATCTATCCCTACATCCGGCAGCCCGAGGATCTTGTACTCGGCCGGCCGATGTTCTTTGCCACCGCGCACCCATTTCCCACGGGCGCGATTCCAGTCATCGTCAAGTCCGACGCCTTCCGTCCGATCAAGCTGGAAGGCAATCCCGATCATCCGATGTCGAAGGGCAAGTCCGATGCCATCACGCAGGGCACGCTGCTTGACCTCTACGACCCTGACCGCTCGCACGAGGTGCGTTTCAAGGGACAGGCAGCGGAGTTCGGCTACTTCCAGCAGCAGCTGCTGGCGGCTGCCAAGGCTCATAACGGCGAGGGCATCTACTTCCTGAGCGAGACCATCACCTCGCCGACCCTGGCAAGCCAGTGGCAGTCAGTCCAGAAGACCTTCCCCGGCGCCAAGCTCGTCCAGTGGGAGCCGATCAACCAGGATGCAGCCCGCGCAGCATCGAAGGCCGCCTTCGGCAGCTACACTGATGCGCAGTACAAGCTTGAAGAGGCGGACGTCATTGTGTCGCTGGACGCAGACTTCCTGGGAGGGATCGCGCACCCGGGCTTCCTGCCCCTGGCCGCAGCCTACGCAGAGCGCCACCGGTATGACGCGGAAGAGCCCAACAAGCCGATGAACCGGCTGTATGTCGTAGAAAGCATGCCCACTGTGACCGGCTTCAAGGCTGAGCACAGGCTGGCTTTGAAGCCGAGTGAGATCGCCAGCTTCGCCGAGGCACTTGCTGGCAGCGGTGGCAACGGGAGCTTCTCAAACCCGGACGCCGCGGCATTCCTGGCCGGTCTTTCGAAGGATCTTCACGCAGCCGGCGGCAAGGTTGTCGTGATCCCCGGTGAGCAGGCCGCACCGGCGGTCCACTCTGCAGCCTTCAAGCTCAACCAGAGCCTTGGCGCGGTTGGCAAGACGGTGATCTATACCGAGCCCGTCGCTCCCATGCCATCCGAGCAGCTGAATGACCTCAGGTCGCTGGTCGGCGACATCAACGCAGGCAAGGTGCAGTGGCTGGTCATGCTCGGGGTCAACCCGGTCTACTCCGCACCTGCTGACATGGATTTCGCCTCGTTGCTGAACAGGATTCCGGTAACGGCTCATCTCGGGAACCTGCTCGATGAGACCGGGACCGTCTCCACCTGGCACATCAACAAGGCACACTATCTTGAATCGTGGTCGGACGCCCGGGCGTATGACGGTACGCTGACCATCATTCAGCCGATGATTGATCCGCTCTATGGCGGCAAGACGGCTCACGATGTCCTCCAGGGACTACTCCCCAATGGCCAGGCCTCAGCCTACGAGATCGTCTCCGCAAATGCCCGCACCTATATCAAGGGGGACTTCGAGGCGGGTTGGCGGAAGGCGCTACACGATGGCTGGGTCGAAGGCACAGCGTTCACGGCGAAGGCGGGCAGTCCGGGCGCGGGCACCGTTGAAGCCAGTGCGCCCGTAACCTCCGGCGGCATCGAGATCGCCTTCAAGAACGATCCCTCCCTCTACGACGGTCGATACGCGAATGTAGGCTGGCTGCAGGAGTTGCCGAAGCAGGTCACCAGCCTCAGCTGGGACAATGCCGCGCTGATGTCGCTCGATACGCTGGGCAAGCTGAACATCGCGGAAAACGACGCCATTGAACTTGAACTGAATGGCCGCAAGGTAGTTGCGCCCGTGCTCGCTGTTCCGGGGCACCCGAACGATGTAGTGACGGTGTACCTTGGCCACGGCCGCAGTGAGGCTGGTCGTGTGGGTTCGGGGGTCGGCTTCAGTGCTTACACACTGCGCACCAGCGACGCGCCGCATATCGCCGCGGGGCTGAAAGTCACCCGCGGCAAGGGAACCTATGACCTGTGCGTCACCAAGGTTCACTCGATCGAGCACCGGGGCGCCTATGCGCAGCACGATCTGCAGACTGTCCTCGACGATAAGAAGGGCACCTATTCGCTTCCCGGACATGAGGCGCAGGAACGCGCCATTATCCGTTATGCGACAGTGTCCGAGGCGAAGGCCAAGCCAGACTTCGCTCATGAGGGCTCCAAGGAGACCCTGACCGACAAGGTTGGGTACGGACCGCTTGGTGAGACTCCGGGCAAAAACGACAGCATGTTCGGCTGGGCATGGCAGTACGACCATAAAGATGCCTCGACCCAGCAGGTGCAGTACAAGTGGGGCATGTCGATCGACCTGAACTCCTGCATTGGCTGCAACGCCTGCATCGTCGCCTGCTATGCCGAAAACAACATCCCGGTAGTCGGCCGCGAGCAGGTGAAGGTAGGCCGCAACATGCAGTGGCTGCGCATCGACACCTACTTCGAAGGCGATCTGCACGCACCGAAAGCACACTTCCAGCCAATGGCTTGCCAGCACTGCGAAAATGCCGGTTGCGAGCAGGTGTGCCCGGTGGGCGCCACGGTCCACACGCCCGAAGGCATCAACACGATGGTCTACAACCGTTGCGTTGGAACCCGTTACTGCTCGAACAACTGCCCCTACAAGGTGCGGCGATTCAACTTCCTTCTCTACTCGGACTATGAGACGGAGAGCCTGAAGTTCATGAGGAACCCCGATGTTTCGGTGCGTTCACGCGGCGTAATGGAGAAGTGCTCGTACTGCATTCAACGTATTGAGTACGCCAAGATCGACGCCGATAAGGAGAACCGGCCGGTACGCGATGGTGAGATCGTCACCGCCTGCCAGCAGTCCTGCCCGACCGAGGCGATTATCTTCGGCAACGTGAACGACCCAGGCAGCAAGGTGGCTCGACGCAAGGCTACCGAGCGCGATTATCCGGTGCTGGCGGATCTGAACTTCCGCCCCCGCACCACGTATACCGCAGGCGTCATCAACCCGAACCCGGAGCTGGCATAAATGGCGACCAAACCCATTCACGATCCGAGCGCTGACCCAAGGCTTGACCCGATGATCGATCCGATTACGGGTGAGTACGCCGTCATTGCTCCGGGGCACAATTTCAAGTCGGTTACCCAGAAGATCTCCGGCATCGTTCTCACATCCAACACCCCGCTTGGCTGGTTCATGGGCCTGCAGATTGGCGGCCTGGTTGCACTGGGTGTGGTGGTTGGCATTACCTGGCTGTTCCTGAAGGGCGTCGGCATCTGGGGAGTTACCATCCCGGGCGCGTGGGGCTTCGCCATCATCAACTTCGTCTGGTGGATCGGAATCGGCCACGCGGGCACGTTGATCTCCGCCATCCTGCTCTTGTTCAAGCAAACCTGGCGCAACTCGATCAACCGGTTTGCGGAGGCGATGACCATCTTCGCCGTGGTCTGCGCCGGTACCTTTCCACTGATCCACGTCGGACGCCCATGGCTTGCGTACTGGCTCTTTCCGTACCCCAACACGATGAACGTGTGGCCGCAGTTCCGGTCGCCGCTCGCGTGGGACGTCTTCGCGGTGTCTACGTACGCGACGATCTCGATCGTCTTTTGGTACGTCGGCATGATCCCGGACTTCGGTACGCTGCGTGACCGGGCAACGATGCCGCTGGCGAAGTACTTCTACGGCTTGCTGTCGCTCGGCTGGCGGGGATCGACACGGCACTGGATTCGTTACGAGTCGGCATCGCTGCTTCTAGCCGGTTTGTCCACACCGCTCGTGCTCTCGGTCCACACTGTCATCTCCTTCGACTTCGCGGTCGCATCGCTCGCAGGGTGGCATACGACCATCTTCCCGCCTTACTTCGTCGCGGGTGCCGTCTATTCAGGCTTTGCCATGGTGCTTACACTCGCCATCCCAATCCGGAAGTTCTACCACATGGAGGACATGGTGACCCTGCGTCACCTGGATAACATGGCCAAGGTCATGCTGGCGACAGGTTCCATCGTCGCTTACGGTTATGCCATGGAGGTCTTCATGAGCTGGTATTCCGCCAGCCACTGGGAGTTCTTCATGATGTGGAACCGTATGTTCGGACCCATGGGCTGGGGCTACTGGATCCTGATCCTGACGAATATCGCCATTCCGCTGACCACCCTCTGGTCCCGCAAGCTTCGCGTCAATGTGACCTACCTCTTTATCCTCTCGTTGATTGTGAACACGGGTATGTGGTTCGAGCGGTTCGTGATCGTAGTCACCAGCCTCTACCGGGATTACCTGCCGTCGAGCTGGGGAACCTACCGGGCTACCAAGTGGGACTACATGATCTACATCGGAACGATGGGTTTGTTCACGATGCTCTTCTTCCTCTTCGTCCGCTTTTTGCCCATGATCCCGATGTCGGAGATCAAGATGATGTTGCCGCAGACCAAAGTGCGGCGCGGCGGGGCCGACTCTGAAACTGTTGTAGAGGAGACCGTCTGATGCCACCACGCGAAGGAGTTTACGGGTTCCTTGCAGAATTCAACACCCCAACCGACCTGGTCCACGCGACCGAGAAGGCGTGGGAGGCGGGCTACCGCCGTATGGAGTGCTACACCCCTTACCCGGTCGAAGAGGCGGCGGAGGCGCTCCGCTTCCACACCACGCGAGTGCCGCTCATTTGCCTGCTGGGCGGCTTGATGGGAGTCACCACGGCCTTTCTGATGGAGACCTGGATCAACGTCTGGGGCTATCCTCTGAACATCGCCGGACGTCCGCTCTGGTCCTGGCCGGCCTTCATCATCCCCGCCTATGAGTGGACGATTCTCTTCGCCGGGCTGTCGGCTGCGTTTGGCATGATCGCGTTGAACGGTCTGCCACAGACCTACCACCCGGTCTTCAACGCACCCAACTTCCGAAACGGGGCTACTACGGACAAGTTCTTTCTGTGCATCGAAGCCTTCGACCCGAAGTTCTCGCTTGGTGACACGCGCTCGTTCCTCGAGCAGTTTCAAGCGGTGTCGGTGGTGGAGGTCGGGCATTGATCGCGCGTACAGCAGGTAAGAGGTTAGGGATGTTGAAGGATCAAAAGACCGTAGCGGTTACGTCGCTTGCCGGCCTCCTGCTGCTTGCAGGCTGCCGCCAGGATATGCATAACCAGCCGAAATTTTACCCGCAGCGCGGCACCACCTTCTTCGCGGATGGCCGCTCAGTGCGTCCGCAGGTCGAAAATACCGTCGCGCGTGGGCAGGGAGACCCGGCGAGCTACTTTCACACCGGGATGATCAATGGCGCGGAAGGCAACGTGATGCCTTTCCCGGTGAACATGGATGTGCTTGCCCGCGGGCAGGAGCGCTATAACGTCTACTGCACTCCATGCCACTCACGCGTCGGTAACGGCGCAGGGATGATCGTGCAACGCGGCTACGCGAAGGCGGGTAACTTCCACACCGCACGACTAGAGGCCGCTCCGCTCGGCCACTTCTTCAACGTCATCTCGAACGGGTATGGAGCAATGCCGGACTACTCCTCGCAAATCACCACCGAGGACCGCTGGGCGATCGTCTCCTACATCAAGGCACTGCAGCTGAGCCAGAACGCACAGGCCTCTGACGTGGCTGCTGGTCAGCATGTTCAGCCGCTGCCGGAGATCTCGACCCAGGCCGGATTCGCCCCGGGTTTTGCCGCTGAGTGGGCTCTCCCACCGACGGCTGTCGAGGGTACGACGAGCGGAGACAACTACGTTCTTCAGCAGGGCCAGATCGGCAAGGCCGCGGCAAACATCGGCAAGCCCGGCAGCCAGGGACCGACGGGGAGTCAGACCAGCACCGGCTACCCGAATGTTCCTTATGACCCGGTTGATCCTCCTGGTGTGAAGGCCAGCCATCCAGAATAAAGCCGAGCACTGCAAAGAACTGCAAACAGGCTTGACCAAATCGATCTTGAAGGCTTGAAACGAATGTCATCGACACACGTACAACACGAAGCTCACCACCACGGCCCGCGTACTCTGCCGGCTTCGCTGGGTTCGCCCGAAATCCTGACGAAGTGGCGTACGCAGGCCCTGGTTGTTTTTGCGGCTTCGAGCCTTGTCTCGCTTATCTTCCTCTTCTTCAAGGGGGGTGCGGGCCACATGCTGCGTGCCTACCTACTCGGATTCATGTGCTGCTTCGCCTTCGCGGGCGGTGGTCTTGCGATGCTGATGCTGCAGTACGTGTCGGGCGGTAAGTGGGGAATGCTGCTGCGCAGGCCGCTCGAGGCGATGACCCGCACGCTCCCGCTCGTGGCGCTGATGATCATCCCGGTTGGCGTCTTCGCGAAGCATCTCTACCAGTGGGCACGCTACCCTGATGCCGCAGCGACCGCAGCAGCTTTTGCCCGCGGCACGATGACCAAGGAACAGCAGCTCACGGCGAATGCGAAGCATGCGATGTTTAACCCGACAAGCGCCTTGATCCAGACCGTCGTGGTGTTCTGCATCATCATCCTGATCTCTCGGCTGCTTAACCGCTGGTCACTTGAGCGCGACGCCGACGTTACCCGCGGCAGCCTCGCCAGCTATGACAAGTGGCGGACGAAGTTTGAGAACCTTTCCGGACCTGGAATCTTCATCTATGTCGTCTGCCTCACGGATGCGGCACTGCTCTGGATCATGTCGCTGGACGTGACCTGGTACTCATCAATTTGGGGTCTTCAGTTTCTGGTCGGACAGGGGTTTGCTGTACTTGCCCTGGGCATTCTCACCGTGGTGAAGCTATCAAAGGTAGAGCCGATGAAGACGCTGCTCCGCACCACCGAGCAGCACGACCTCGGAAAGTTCGCTTTTGCCTTTGTCATGCTGAATATCTATCTGACTTTCGCGGAGTTCCTGATTATCTGGTCGGGCAACGTGCCGGACGAGATCCCCTGGTATCTCGCTCGTATACGCGGTGGTTGGTGGTGGATCTGCACCTTCGACTTCATCTGTCACTGGCTCATCCCGTTCTGTCTGCTTCTTTCACGAAATCTGAAGAGGGATAAGGGTCGTCTTACCGCGCTTGCCGGATTCATGATCTTCGCCCGCTGCCTCGATATGTTCTGGCTCATCGAGCCAAACTTTCCGGATGCCGCTGGCAAGCTAGTCAACGAGCCGCTTGGCGTCTTCGCCTACCTCACAGTTCCCGTCGCCGTGATGTCATTGTGGGCCGCCTACTATTTCCACCAGTTGATGCAGCGCCCTCTGGTCAACATCAACGACCCTCACCTCGAGGAGATGCTGGAGCCTGAACATGCTCACTAATAAAGAGAATCCTGACTACAATCCTGGCCAGGGCGACTTCGTCAACTACCCGACGCCGGGAAACGAAAGCTCGAAGCTCGGCTACGAAACGACTGACGTCAACGTAAGCGGAGTCGTGGTCTTCATCGGCGGCCTCTTTGGATTCGTCCTGATCTTTTTCGTCTTCTGCTTCGCAATGGGCCGCGTCATCAACGAGGAGTTCAAGAAGGAAGATGGACCGGTCAACAAGTGGCACCAGCAGGCCTCTCTACCGACCGCAGGCGGCACGCCACTGCCGAAGCACGCCACGCGTGAGAATCTGAAGAGCAACGCCGCCATGGAGCAGCAGGAGCTTCAGCAGATGACGACCCAATTCCCCCAGCCCAGGCTCGATATGGATGACGGGAACCAGGCGACCGCCGACCTGCATGCTCGGGAAGATCTGCTGCTTGACCACTACAGCAGCATGCCTGGTCAGCAAAACATCCGTATCCCGATTGATCGCGCAATGGCGCTGATCGCGGCGAAGGGGTTGCCGGTAGCGGCTACAGCGCAAACTGCCGATAAGCTTGCCTATGACAAGACTCCTACCGTGACAACGCCTCTTACCAGCGGCTTCGCCCGCACCGGGTACGAGCTGGACACGATCGAGGCAAGGCAGCAGAAGCTCGACTACGGCAAGGCGGAGTCGTCAGCCCACGCTGAGTTGCGCCCCGTCAAATAGACAGCAGGGCAAGGCCTTAGCATAGAAGTATGACGTTCCTGAAGTTGGCTGGAAGCAGAGGTTGGTTGATGAGACGAGCACAGACAATGCGCATGATGATTGGAGCGATGACCCTTGTGGGCACGCTTCTGGTCGGAGCCGTGTCCGCGCAGGTCTCGTCCTATGGCGATAAGCAGACCGGTGAAAATACCGGGGATCAGCTGCCCAAGGTGCTGAAGGGTGTAGCGGTTTCGCAGCATCTGAACCAGCAACTCCCGCTGAACGCGACCTTTGTCGACGACGCCGGCAAGACGGTCAAACTGGGCGACTACTTTGGCGAGAAGCCGGCGATCTTGACGATGGTCTACTTCAACTGCCCTATGTTGTGCTCGGAAGAGTTGGATGGCCTGACCGGCGCGCTCGAGATGGTCAAGCTCACCCCGGGGAAAGACTTCAACGTAGTGGTCATCAGCATTGATCCTTCGGAGGGACCCGAACTTGCTGCCAAGAAGAAGGCGTTCTATCTAAAGCGGTATGGCCGTCCGGAGACGGCTGCCGGCTGGCATTTCCTCACCGGTAAGACGGCAGACATCGATGCGGTCACCAGCGCGACAGGCTATGGATATGTTCGGGTTCCAGGTCCAGATGGAAGCCTTTCCCAGTTTGCGCACGCCAGCTCGATCGAGGTGGTGACGACCGAGGGAAAGCTGGCGCAGTACTACCTGGGCGTGGAGTATTCACCAAAGGATGTTCTGCTTGGCCTCATCGAGGCATCCGGCAACAAGATCGGATCGCCTGTGGCGAACATTCTTACCTACTGCTACCACTACGATCCGGAGACCAACAAGCACTCTCTGATCGTTGCGCGGGTGGTCCAGGTGGGTGGGATGGTGACCATGGCGGGGCTGGGCGGCTTTATGTTTTTGATGTTTCGCAAGGATCTGAAGCTCGGACGGAAGCAGAACTACGACTGGCAGGATCCGAACAACCAAGCGGATAAAGGGTAACGATGAACAGGTTTATAAGTCCAGTTCTCTGGCAGTTTCTGACCAAGTGGCTCACGGCCTCGGCTCTCTTTCCGCGAGAGGCGTCGACGATTGCGCCCTATGCGGATGCTCTGTACTTCTTTCTCATTGGCATGACACTGACGGGTCTGCTGCTGGTAGGTGTGCTCGTCTTCGGCTTCTCGATCCGCTACCGCAAGGCACGCAACCCGGTGGCGACCCAGGTTGAAGGTTCAACTTTGCTTGAGGCAACCTGGACGATCATTCCTCTCGCCATCTTCCTGGTCACCTTCGTATGGGGTGCGTTGCTCTACTTCCGCATCTACAACCCACCCGCGAACGCGATGAACATCTACGTGGTCGGCAAGCAGTGGATGTGGAAGGCGGAGCACCCGGGCGGGCAGCATGAGATCAACGCACTCCATGTGCCTGCCGGCCAGCCCGTACAACTCACCATGGTGTCGATGGACGTCTTCCATAGCTTCTCCATCCCGGACTTCCGGGTCAAACGAGAGGTAATCCCCGGCCGCTACTCTACCGTCTGGTTTCAGGCGACTGAGCCGGGTACCTACCATCTCTTCTGCACGCAGTACTGCGGCACCAAACACTCCGGGATGATCGGCGAGATCACAGTGCTTAAACCAGAGGACTACCAGCGCTGGACCCAGGAATCCACCAGTGGTATGTCATTGGCCCAGAATGGTGAGCGCCTTTATGCGAGCATGGGCTGCAACCAGTGCCATAACGGCACACCCGCAGCACGCGGACCAAGCCTAGCCGGGGTTTACGGGTCGAAGCTCACCCTAGCAAACGGTTCGCAGGTGCTGGTGAATGACGCGTACCTGCGTGATGCCATTTTGAACCCGTCGCAGCACGTTACGGCGGGGTACGCGCCCATCATGCCTACCTACCAGGGGCAGATCAGCGAAGACGGCCTGATCGACCTGGTCGAATTCATTAAGACTCAGAACAGCAATTACCGGGTTCAACAGACCTTGGGAACCAACGAATCAAGCAGCGTAACGGCGCCGACAACGCCTGGGATGGTGAAGCCATGAGTGCATCCAGTACAACGATTCTCAATCTGCCCGATCAGCGGACCGCAACCTTGCCGAAGCGGAACTACATCAACAACGAGCACGGGTTGATGAGCTGGCTGCTCACGGGCGATCACAAGCGGATCGCGATGCTCTACCTGATCTCGATCACGTTTTTCTTCTTCATCGGTGGAGCCTTCGCCGGCATGATCCGTCTGGAGTTGCTGACGCCTCAGCCGGATCTGGTTGCATCGGATACCTACAACAAGTTCTTCACCATGCACGGGATCATCATGATCTTCCTGTTCCTGGTGCCTTCGGTCCCGGCGACGCTTGGGAACTTCTTAATTCCCATCATGCTGGGCGCAAAAGATCTAGCGTTTCCGAAGATCAATCTGCTGAGCTGGTACCTGTACCTGGCAGGCGGAACCTTCACGCTCGCGGCTCTTGTTCTGGGCGGCGTCGATACGGGCTGGACCTTTACCACGCCACTTTCGACTCACTACCTGAACACCCACGTCATTACGGCCGCAACCGCTATCTTCATTGCGGGGTTCAGCTCTATCTTTACCGGTCTGAACTTCATTGTGACCATCCACCGTATGCGCGCGCCGGGAATGACCTGGTTCCGCATGCCGCTCTTTGTATGGTCGAACTATGCTGCCTCCATTCTGATGGTTCTCGGCACACCGGTACTTGCCATTGCAATCGTGCTGGTCGCGCTTGAGCGTCTGATCGGCATCGGTGTCTTTGACCCGACGAAGGGTGGAGATCCGCTCCTCTTCCAGCATTTGTTCTGGTTTTACTCACACCCGGCCGTCTACATCATGATTCTTCCTGGTTTCGGCGTTATCTCCGAGGTAATCTCGACTTTCAGCCGCAAGCGAGTCTTCGGCTACACGGCCGTGGCCTTCTCCTCAGTTGCGATCGCGGTGTTCGGCTTCTTTGTCTGGGCGCACCATATGTTCATCATGGGAGTCTCGAACTACTCAGCCCTGGTATTCTCCCTGTTGACCATGCTTGTCGCCGTGCCGTCAGCGATCAAGATCTTCAACTGGTCGTTTACCTTACAGAAGGGTTCGATCACATTTGAGACGCCGATGCTCTACGCCTTCGGCTTCATCGGTCTCTTCACGATTGGCGGCCTCACCGGGGTTTTCCTTGGCGCCCTTGGTATGGATATTCACCTCACCGAGACCTACTTCATCGTTGCTCACTTCCACTTTGTGATGGTGGGCGGCATGTTGATGGCGTTCCTCGCCGGGATCCATTTCTGGTGGCCGAAGATGACGGGCCGCATGTACTCGGAGTCGCTATCCAAGCTCGCGGCAGTCACCACCTTTATCGGGTTCAATCTGACCTTCCTGCCGCAGTTCATTCTCGGCTATCTCGGAATGCCCCGCCGGTATCATGCCTACCCGCAGGAGTTCCAGGTGTTGAACGTACTCTCAACTGCGGGCGCCACGGTGCTCGGGGTTGGGTACATGCTGCCCCTGCTCTACCTGGCCTGGTCGCTGCGTTATGGAGCGATTGCGGGCAACAACCCGTGGCAGGCGACCGGTCTTGAATGGCAGATCCAGTCGCCTCCCCTCACTGAGAACTTCGTCGAAGTGCCGGTCGTCGATCACGAGGCTTACGACTATGAATGGCTGGCGAACAAGACCGCAAACGAGGTAACGACCGTTGGCTAATTCGATCGCAGCACCTCACGGCGAAGATACGCATCTCGCAGGAGACCACGGCCACGGCGAGCACATCGTCCTGCCGCAACATCGTCATCACTTCGAGACGGAGGCGCAGCAGCGGGAGGCCGGCAGCTTTGGCATGTGGCTCTTCCTGCTGACCGAGATTATGTTCTTCGGTGGCATGTTCTTCGCTTATCTGCTGTATCGGAACTGGTACTACGACGCCTTTGTTGCGGCGTCGAATACGCTCGTCATTGGATGGGGCGCTCTCAACACTGTCATCCTCATCACTTCGGGGTTCTGCATGGCAGTCGCCGTGTGGGCGGCTGAAGTCCGCAACAAGAAGATGCTCGTCCTCATGCTCTGGCTGACTACCTTTTTCGGTGTGGCGTTCCTCGGTATCAAGGCCATCGAGTACACACAGAAGTTTGAAGATCATCACGTTCCGGGGGCTAGCTTCAACGTAAAGGAGTTCGTCAATCCTCCGGTGAACGCGAAGACCGGGAAGCCGACTGAGAACCCTCTGGCGCCCGACATGGCGCAGCGTACCCAGATCTACTTCTTCCTCTACTTCGCGATGACCGGCATGCACGCGCTGCATATGATCATAGGAATCGGCATCCTTTTCTGGCTGATAGCGAGGGCGAACCGCGGGGAATTCAGTGCGGGCTACGTGGCTCCGATCGAGAACTTCGGGCTCTATTGGCACTTTGTCGACATTGTATGGCTCTTCCTGTTTCCTCTGCTCTACCTTATTAACCGCCACCCGCTCGCCCACTAGGCACCGGCGGCTGCAATCACTCTGGGAGTAAGGCATGTCTGATATCGATTATCACGATCCATCGAACGTAGTGAACCCGGAGCACGCGAGCCATCACATCGTGACTCCCGCGCAATACATCCTGGTCTTCGGGACGCTGCTCGTATTTACTGGTATTACCGTCGGTGCCGCATTCGTCGACCTGGGCGTACTGAACCCGATTGTGGCGCTTGGCATCGCCTCGTTCAAAGCGGTCGTCGTGATTCTGTTCTTCATGCACGTCAAGTACCAGTCGAAGCTGGTCAAATTGACAGTGTCGGCGGGGTTCTTCACCTTCCTCATCCTGATCACCATGACGCTCACGGACTATATGAGCCGGGCATGGGGCCTCTGGTAAACCTTAACCTCTTTCCAGCATGCTAAGCCGGGAGCTACTCTCCCGGCTTTTCTGTTTGCGGTTACTTCATGCTGCCGGCATCACCCGTTCACTGCATCAAACGCCCTCCTCGCTACGTAGGGCAGCTTGCATTAGCGTGAAGAGGACATGACTTCAAAAAGCGCAAAAGCGCCTGCAAGCTCGAGAAAGAGATCAACCTCAAACGTCGCCACAGCCCCCGTTGATGCGGGCGAAGGCGCGCCAGAGTGGCTGACCAAACTTGCGCTGAACGCTCGCGTTACGGTGCGGCGTGGAGGCGCTCCTGACCCGGACGGAAAGTGTGTCGTCTACTGGATGCAGCGCGCGCAGCGTGGAGTCGATAACCACGCGGTGAACCTCGCCGTCGAGATCGCGAACGAACTTAGGCTGCCCTTGGTTGTCTACTTTGCGGGTATCTCGAACTTTCCCCACGCTAACCTTCGTCACTACGCCTTCCTGCAGCAGGGCTTGCCTGATATCGAAGAGGACCTGGCGAAGCGAAACATCAGCTTCGTTATGCGCCGCGCGCCGCATGAGTCGCACGATCGATTCCTGGCGGACGCACAGGCTGCGTTCTGCGTCGGCGATGAAAACCCCATGCGCGCGCCGGAGAGTTGGCGCAAGCAGCTTGCTGAAAAGGTCAAGATCCCCTTCTGGACTGTAGATGCCGATGTGATCATCCCGTCGAAGCTGATCGAGAAGGCTCAGTTCGGCGCGTTCACGATCCGGCCGCGGCTCTACCGCCTGCTCCCTGAATACCTCGTCGGCTATGAGAATCCCCATGCTGATGTCAAATGGAAGCGGCCAGCGAAGTTCCTTGCCGATGATCTGCGCAAGGATATGACCCAGGGCTGGAAGGACCTCGATCGCAGCGTTCAGCCTGTACCAGACCTGCATGGCGGCACCCACGCCGGCCTTAAGCGGCTGAAACACTTCATCGAGACGATGCTGCCAGAGTATGAGGTAAAGCGCAACAAGCCGGAGGCCGATGGAACCTCTGCCATGTCGCCGTACCTGCACTATGGGCACGTAGGTTCGCAGACGATCGCGCTTGCCGTGGCCGCCGCCGCTGCCGCCAATCCCAAGCTCCGGACGGCGAAGGAGAGTTACTTCAATGAATTGATCGCATGGCGCGAGCTTTCCATCAACTTCGTCAAGTACAACCCGAAGTATGATTCGCATGAAGCTGCTGAGGACTGGGCGAAGAAGACGATCGCCGAACACGCGCGCGACGAGCGGCCCCACCTTTATACGCTTAAGCAGCTTGAAGCTGGCGAAACTTATGACAAGCTTTGGAACGCGGCGCAGATCCAGATGGTTGAGCAGGGCTGGATGCACAATTACATGCGCATGTACTGGGGAAAGAAGATCCTCGAGTGGACACCGAACGTTGAAGAAGCCATGAAGGCTGCCATCTACCTTAACGATAAATACCTCATTGATGGCCGCGACCCGAACGGCTATGCAGGCGTAGCCTGGGCGATCCTCGGCAAATTCGACCGGGCATGGGGTTCACATCCCATCTTCGGCAAGCGCCGCTATATGTCGGGCGAAAGCACCGGGCGCAAGTTTAATTCCAAGCTTTACATGGAACAGATGAATGCGCTGAGGGCGGGCGGAGCCAACCGCCGCCCGTCACCTCCTGGCGTGCTTCAAGCCTAGCGCTTCTGGCCCGCGACGTGCACCGGCGTCTTCGAAGTGGCGAGGACCGCCTTGTCGACGACTGCATACAGCAACTGATCAGTATCCGCCTTCGCGGCCCGCTTGATGTACTCGCCCATGCGCCGGCCTGCGGCTGCATCATCGGGTAAGGTGATCCCGCGATTCTTCGCCGAAAGGTCTGCCAGTTTCTCTACCATCTCAAAGAAGTTGGCTTCGTTCTTGCCGCTCAACTCCCATGCCTGGTGCACGGTTGAGGTCAACAACTGTTCTGTGTTGTAGTTCGCCGGCGTTGCCGTCTGGCCGGAGGCGGAGCCTGGCTGGATGTTGTTTGCAGGCTGCTGCGATGATGCAGCAACGGGCGCAGAGCCTAGCACGAAGGCAACGAGCGCGGCACCACACGTGGAACGCACACGAGTCAGATACATCATGGACTGTGATCCTTTCATGATCCTGTTTAGAAGCGCTCCTTGCCTCGCTTCGAGGCAAGAAGCCACGCGGTGAAGGTTCAGCACAAACCTAGCGTTAGCGCCGGTAGTAATCATCCCTGCGCTGACTGTTCTGGTGCGCCTTGCCGGCGATCGCACCGATCCCTGCGCCGGCAGCGCCGCCGATAATGGTTCCCTTCAATCCGCCGCCGAAGATGGCACCCAGCGCAGCGCCGCCTGCGCCACCGATCAAAGCACCTTTACCCGGGCCGATGCCGCCACGGTGATCGTCATAGCGTCCACGATCCCCGTGATACCGATCGCCCCGGTAACGATTGTCGCCCTGGTAGTAACCGCCACGCCCGCCATCGCGCACACCATTGTAGAAGTTGTCGTGACGCTGCGCTGAAGCCATCACGCTACCTCCACAGAGCATCGCCCCGGTAAGCGCGGAAGCAAGATGCCGTTTCCATTTCACATCGAACATGACTGGTTCTCCGATCGGTTGACTGATCGCTCAATCAACCCTTGTTGCCCCTGTTTTTATCTGATGCCGATCGCGACCTCGTCCGCCTGTTTAAAGCTGGTCACGGCCAAGAAACATTCCTTCATTGTGGCGCCGCAACCCGCAGCATCCACCGTAGGCGAAGTGCATCCAAGTCTTCACCATGGAGGGAAGTGCAATGGAGTATGTGAATCTCGGCAGCACGGGCACCAGGGTGTCGCGTTTATCGCTCGGCATGATGACCTACGGCGCCAAGAGCTGGCGCGAGTGGGTGCTGGAGTGGGATGAATCAGCGCCCATCTTGAAGCGCGCGTTTGAGGCTGGAATCAACTTCTACGACACAGCCGACGTTTACTCGCTTGGCGCCAGTGAACAGATTACCGGACGCGCCGTTAGGGAGTTTGCCGCGAACCGGGATGAGGTCGTGATTGCTACCAAGGTCTTCAACCCGATCACGGAAGGTTTGAACGATCGTGGGCTTTCGCGCAAGCACATCATGGCCTCGATCGATCGCAGCCTGAAGAATCTCGGTACTGACTACGTGGATCTCTATCAAATTCATCGCTTCGACAAGGACACCCCGATTGAAGAGACCTGCGAAGCCTTGAACGATGTCGTGAAGTTCGGCAAAGCGCTCTATCTTGGAGCCTCGAGCATGTACGCCTGGCAGTTCCAGAAGATGCTCAACTACCAGAAGCAGCGCGGGCTCGCACAGTTCGTCACCATGCAGAACCACTACAACCTGGTCTATCGCGAAGAAGAACGCGAGATGATCCCGCTCTGCCTTGACGCCGGGGTCGGGCTGATCCCGTGGAGCCCACTTGCCCGCGGCTTCCTGGCTGGCAACCGCAAGGCGAATGAAGACAAGCTCCAGAGCGAGACCACGCGTGCGCGCACCGATGCCTACGCGCATTCGCTCTACTATCGCGAATCAGACTTCGCCCTTGTCGACAGGCTGACAGAGGTCGCTGAAGCCCGTGGTGTCAAGAATGCACAAGTCGCGCTTGCGTGGATGCTTGGCCGGCCCGGCGTCTCCGCGCCCATCATCGGTGCAAGCAAGATGTACCAGCTTGAAGATGCGATTGCCGCCATGGACATCAAGCTTACCGAGGATGAAGTAAAGAAGCTCGAAGCGGGCTACGAACCACATCCCATCCTCGGCCACAGCTACTGAGGGCGGTTGCAAAGCGTGTTCTAGTGCCGGCCCAGCGCACTGCGGGAGGGAGGAGCGCTTCGGCGCGTGGGAGGCCTGGGGTGTGGCCTTGGTAGCTCACGCACGGATTGCTCCCACCCTATGAAGCGGCGCAATGCGCGATGGGGATGTTCACGTGAATTGATCGCTGCCTGCGCCGCTGGGCGCGCTGATGTGTAAGTGCCGGACTGCTCTTCAGGCACAGAGATCACGGGGCGGAGCCGCCGATCCAATCTTCTCCACTGCCAGCCAGATAGCCTGTCATTTCGCCGGTGTCACCACGCAGAGCATCACCGGCGGTCAGCAGAGCCTCTAGAACCCGATCCAGAATGCAGGCTCAACCGCCTGTACCTCCCCCGCGGCGCTCCCCAGGGGCGGTGGGGTGTGGCGCGTGGGGCGGGGCGGGGGGCGGGTCCGGCCGCGGCTGCGGCTGCGCCGTCGAGGCGGGCAGCTCCACCCGCACGTC
>CAXTUS010000064.1:0-5314 GCA_964247475.1 uncultured Acidobacteriaceae bacterium
CGCGAAACACGCGCCCGTCCTCGAGCGCCAGCATAGCCTGCATCGTCTCTCCTCAGGATTCCGTCACTTTTCGGGGAATCAACCAAGTTTAGCAGGTCGAGGCAGGTCTCTGCAGCGGACCGGGCGATGCCGAGGATCACCTCTGTCTCACAAGAAAAAAGCCTGGCTGCGAAGCCAGGCTTTCTCGTTAGATCGCGGGGAGGTTCAAAGTCCTAGCGATGGTGGTGATGACGGTGGTGGTGCCGGTGATGACGGTACTGCGCATCAGCCGGTGCAGCCGAACCAGCCAGAATCGCAACGCCCAGAAGGGCGAGCATCCAAACCTTGAATTTCATGGTTAATCTCCTCTTCCCGCCGCCCGACTTAGAATTGTCGGCGCGACGACCGTTACTGACACCTTGTTATATGCGTAAATACCCCGCTTAATTTCAACAGTCGCGCGGATTCATCAAAACTTTAGTTCGAAGGGACCATTTTAGATATCAGAGCCGCTCACGAAACATCCACCAGCACGTCATCGCCTTCGACCCGCAGCGCGAAGACGCCAACCTTCTCGCCCTCGGGATAGTCTGCGAGTCCGGTTTCAAGATCGAACGCCCAGGAGTGCCACGGGCAGACCACAGCCTTGCCCTCGAGCCACCCCTGACCGAGCGGCCCCCTCCGGTGTGGACAAAGGTTGTCGACTGCCTTCAGTTCGCCACCCTCTCTTGCCAGGCAGATCTCGAATTCGCCTGCCCGCTGCTCATTCACACCACCCTCGGGCGGCGCCTCGGCGACGCCACACAAACGAACCCACTGCGCCATCTTTCTCCTCGCCTCTCTGTTTACGAACACTTGCCGCTTCGATCTTGCGCCTTGCGGAGGTTAGATGGCCTCAACAAGGATCACGCTTCGATCGGTGTCAGTACAAGACCCGGTGCTACCCTCAAACCAGTCCTCTCCGATGACAAGCCGGACTTAATCAGAAACCTGCCCCAAAGCAGAACCCGGAATCGATCTCCATGGCCTCACCACGAAACGCTCGTTCCCTGCCCAAAAAGGCTAGATCCACGACGCCAGTCGATCCTTACAGCCGCTATCCACCCCGCCCGCCCGCTTCGCCGCCCGAGGTGGTAGACCCGCGCTGGCTGCTTAGGGCGCTCGGGATCACCATCGCCGTCGCCGCTCTGTTCGGCTACCTTTCCGTGTGCCTCCTGGTCTACATCGGGGGCTGGCAGCTTATGCTGCACCCGATCAAACAGGTAAGCTCCACTCCAGCTAGCCGCTTCGAAGCACTCCGCTTTGATGCCGCCGTCACCGGTTCCCCACGCCTGAGCGGTTGGTGGATCCCGGGTGATCCGAACTCCCAAAGCCTGGTCACGACCCTGCTCTACCTGCACGACGGCAACGGTTCACTCGGCGAATCCTCCCGCAGCCTGGACCTGCTCCACCAGAGCGGCGCCAACATCTTTGCCTTTGACTACCGCGGCTTTGGCCAGAGTGACCCTCCGCATCCGAACGAAGCCCGCATGTCCGAGGATACGGCGGCCGCTCTCACCTATCTCACCGACACTCGCCACATACCGCCCTCGACCATCGTGCCGTACGGCGTCGGTCTTGGCGCCGCGCTTGCTGTCTCGCTCTCGAATCAGCATCCGGAGCTTCAAGCGTTCGTCCTTGACAATCCTGACCCCGAAGCCTTTGCCCACGTCACTGCCTCCGGAGGCCGCTCGCGCCTTTTGCCCATGCGCCTGCTGGTTCAGGATCACTTCGATCTAGCCACTCCGCTGGCCGCCGCCCGGCATCCCAAGCTGCTGATCGCCAGTGATCCCTCCAATACGGAACGTCAACGCGCGAACGAAAGGCTCTTTCGTGATTCGCCCTATCCGAAGCGGATCGTTGTCCTCGACCCAAGCAGCAACGCCGACAGCCGGGACGACGCCTACATTCGCTCGGTCAAAGCCTTTCTGGCTGAGTATCTCACCGCACACTGACGCGCTGTGCCGCTACCCGGTAAGCTGTTCAAAGACCATCATGATCCGTTTCCTCACCAGGCTCCAGCCCTGGGCGCTTATGCTCCTGCGCCTTGCTCTCGGCGTCACCATGCTCTTCCACGGGTATGAAAAGCTCATCCCGCCGGGTGGCCTGCACCGCAGCAACCCGCTGGCCGGGTTCAACTACTTTAACCACTTCGTCGCCTCGCTTGGCCTGCCGTATTGGCTCGGGTACGTCTCGATTGTGACCGAGTTTCTTGGCGGCGCCTTCCTGATCCTTGGCCTGCTGACCCGCTTCTGGGCCTTCATGATCGCAGGCAATATGCTGGTCGCCCTGTGGAAGGTGAACCTGCACCACGGCTACACCGGCAGCGAGTACTCGATCGCCCTCGTGACCATGGCCCTGATGCTGGTAGTCGCGGGCTCAGGATCGCTGGCACTCGATCGACGCTTTGGCCTGAGTTGAAGCGACGGGAACAGCTTGCAGGTTCAGAGACGCTGGTTGTGATGCCCTACAGAGTAGTCGCCGTCGGCGCTGAGGTCGTACGCGTGGCTGTCTGCCCTACCTGAGCACGAGAACCCGGCCGGGCGAGCAGTGACCTCACCGCTCAACTGAGCGTCGAATGAAGTGAAGGCGCCCGGTACTCAGGGCGCCTTACGTAAAGGTAGGGATGGGTGGTGCGGATAGGGGAAGCCGGGACCGAGGGAACTGAAAGTCCGGCTGCTTGCTAACTACAGTTTATAAGACGTAGCCTACAGAAAAAAGTTGCTCGTGCTGATTCCACATTTGTGGGAGAGATTAAGACCAACCTGGGCATGAGCGAACCAGTTCAACGCCGGTCCACGACTGCTTTTCCGCAACTTCGTCAGCATCTTGATCTTAACTGAACCTTAAGAAATCAGATGCCGAGACGCGCGAACCTGGAAAGACAATATCCAGATTTCGGGATCCTAGTGTTGTGTAAACAGCCTCGCCGAGTACCCGGCGGAAATCAGTGGTCACCGTCAGATCACGGCCTTCGTTCAGCTGACCCTCGCCTAAACCCGGCCACCTACCATAAACCATTCCGCCCCTTACCTGTCCACCCAGCACAAACATTACGTTCGCGTGTCCGTGATCGGTCCCCTGCGTGCCGTTCTCGCGCGCGGTTCGCCCAAACTCCGACATGGTCACCAGCGTTACCTGCTCCGCCTCTTGGCCTAGGTCTCGCCAGAATGCGGCGATCCCATCCGAGAACTCCCTCAGTCGGTCCGCAAGCTGGCCGGTAGCAGCGCCCTGCCGCTGATGCGTGTCCCACCCGCCAATATCGCAAAATGCCGCCTCGACCCCCAGGTTTGCCTTCATCAACTGAGCTATTTGCCTCAGGCTACTGCCGAAAGGTGTCTTGGGATAAACCACACCCGGTGCCGGCTTGTACCTAGCCGGATCAGCCGCACGAAGCATCTTCACCGCCTCGAACGTCTCCTGCCCCGTGCCATGCAACACCGCATCCGCACTCTGGTCATACATTGCCTCAAAGGCGCTCGCGATCGCCGTGGGCTGCGATCCCTTGCCGCCTACCGAAAAGTCGTCCAGGTTTGCCAGCGCGAGGGCTGGAACCTTTCCCTGCAAGGTTCTCGGCACCTGTGATCCAAATGCCACAGCCTGAAAGGCAGATGGCTGTGCGCTTCCTGCACCGCGCGGCGCTTCGCCGAGCGCACGGTTCAGCCAGCCACTTTCGGTGGACTTCACACCCGGAGTTCCGCTCTCCATGAAATCCTGCGCATCAAAATGCGAGCGTGTGGTGTCGGTTGAACCAGCCGCATGCACAACCGCAAGATGACCCTGGTCAAAGAGGGGCTTTATCGAAGCCATGGCTGGGTGCAGGCCGAAGGTTCCGTTGAGGTCAAGCACATCCTTCTCCGCGATCGCAATGGTCGGCCGCAAAGCGTAATAGTTCTTTTCGAGATAAGGTACGACAATGTTCAGCCCGTCGGCCGCCCCACGCTGAAACAGCACTACCAGCTTCTTCCTGCTCGCTAAAGCCGCCTTCGCTTCGGCCAGCACGCTGCGTACCAGGAAGCCTGGGATCACGGACGTCCCAACCAGCGCCAGAGCGCCACCTTTCATGAAGCCGCGCCGCGAGGAGACTGCTCGTCGCGCCCGGTCTCGGCCCTGGATATCACAACCCCAGCTGCTCATGTCCGCCTGATTCCTTCGTCCGTTCATCGATTGCCTTCCTTAGCCAGGTCTTCTACCGGCATGGTGCCTGTTTCCGTTCCAGCATGCAGGAGCAGCGCCCGGATCCCCTGCAAGCTTGCGCCTGGAGCCTACCTCCGCTGGAACTCTGGTGATCCAAGCAGCAATCCCGCCATTACTGCGGCTTGCGGGTCATCTGAAGGCGGATCGGCCGTACTCGTGGCGCGCGGCCGGAAGATCCCGCCTTTGCCGGGCAATCTCAAGTCGAACTTGACTGCCGCCTGCTCAGTCGCCGACGCATCGTTCCCCTGGCTGAGCACCGCCGCCCGCGTCTTCGCACTTACAGGCTCAGACATCAGCGCCGTCTCGAGCCTGAACTCCTTTGCATTGGCAGCATCCATAGCGGAGTACTCGGCTGAAACCACCATCGTTCCCCGGTCAATTCTCGGAAAGGCGAAGTCGATCCGCGTGCCGGGGATGTGGTTGCTGGCAAGCACCAGCGCAAAGTTCATCCGGTTCACCAGTGCCCCTGTACTCACCCAGTCATCCTGCTTTGAGCTGTACCCCTGTGGCGTCTGCATGCCGTAGAACGGCATACCGAGCTTCGCGACAGACTGCACCAGAGCAGCAGGTTCATCAATCTCTGCGCCGCTTGCGCGCACCGCTGAGATGACAAACTCCTCAGGCGTCTTGACCTTCGCACGGTACGCATCAGGCGACCAGAGCTCCGGGCTCCGCCAAAGTGTCCTGAGTACCGTCCGTATGTCGCCGTGGCTGTTGAGGAAGCTCGCGGTCAAGCGGTCGATCAATGTCGTTGGCGGTGTATCGCTCACAAAGCGTACAGCCAGCTTGGTCGAGATAAACCGCGCCGTGGCTGGGCTCGTCGCAAGCATGTGCAGCACGGTCAGGCCTTCCTGCATGCCTCCGCCGGGGATGACCTTGCCGAGTACCATCTTCGGTCCCGGCTCATGCCTCCGCTCATTGAAGGTGAATCCACCCGGATCATCACCTGCCAAAGGTCCTTCGGTCGGCTCGACCGTCCAGCCCGTAAATACCTTCGCCACCTGCGTCACATCCGCCTGGCTGTAGCCGCCGTTCACCCCGAGTGTATGCAGTTCCATCAGCTCGCGGCCATAGTTCTCATTTAACCCAGTCGCGTTCT
>CAXTUS010000064.1:5324-8377 GCA_964247475.1 uncultured Acidobacteriaceae bacterium
GGCGGCGGCCGGCGAGTCGGGCCCTGTCGAGCGCGCGTTATCCAGGTATTCGAGCATCGCAGGGCTCTCGGCGGTCGCTACCAGCAGGTCTTCAAAACGGCCGAGCGCATGCGCGCGGATCGTCTCCCGCTCGTAGGTGGGAATCAGGTAGGGCTCTGACTGGTTTTTGCGGTCGTAGACATTGAAGTGGTTGAGCCAGAAGTCGGTCATGACCGCTTCGAGCTGCCGCTCGGAGTACACATCGCGCAAAAGCCGGGACTGATTCGCCTCGGCCGAGATCATCCGTGCCGGACCACTAAGCGCCTCAACCGTCTCCCTGTCGCCCGGTGTCAGCCCCGACCGCAACGCGGCCAGCCCGCCGCTTCCAGCGGCTTGACGCAGACTTACCAACTGATCTGGAGACAGCGCCAGCAGCGCATGCATCCTCTGGTCCGCGGGCAGCCTGGCAAGGCTGGCCATCCGGGCGCGGGCGGCCAAGTCGAAAGCCTCCGGCGGACCTGGCTCAGCTGATTTGTTCGTGCCTGGTGCGGGGGCCTTCTTCTCCTCCTCGATCGCTCTCTGGTGCTTGTAAAGTGCAATGCGATCCTCAACCAGCGCACGCTGATCGGGATCAGCAGGCAGCGCGATCTTGCCTGCGATCATCTGGCGGATCACCTGCGGCCCTGGATACCTCTGGGTCAGCTCAGACACCGAGAGCTGCATCGCAGGATAGCGCTCGAGCCTGCGATCCAAGTCGCGATCAGAGATCTTTCCGGGGTTCAGCTGCTGCTCGAACCATTGGTCCCGTCCCTCCCCTTCGACTGCCGCCACATCTCCCAGCCTCGGCCCGAAGGTAAACCGGCTCAGAGCGTGCAGTGTCCGCTGCGTTCCGGTCAGTGCGACTGGAGTCCGGGTCTGCCGTTTCGCAGGCGCACCCCCCACGAACCCTGAAGCAAGCCCATCCGCAACAAGCGGCTGAATACTGGTTGCGCAGATCAGCGTCATCGCTAGGATGCTTCGCCGACGCGGGTTACTCGCTCGCCAAGGTAGGTTCACCAATGGGTCTCCTGACAGATGCTAAGCGTGCAAACGCAATCTGGCGTACCAAGTTGCTGAAAGCAGCCAGAAAGCTGCGACTTCCTTCTCGCAATGGGATCAACTTTGCTCTCAGGAGAAAGATTCGAACCGGGGAAATGACATGCTGCAAGCCTTGAACGCTCCAAACACAGCTCCCCGTTCCTGCAAGCTGAGAGCAGCAGAGATCACCGCCTCAAGCGCATCATCGGGCTTGCTTATGGAAAAGGCTATAACGCTTTAGTATGCGGCAAGCTCCGCCATTGCACGGTAGAGATCCTCAGGCTGAGGAAGAATCGCGTCCTCAAGCAGTGGCTGATAGGCCACGAATGTATCCATCGCCGCAACCCGCCTTACAGGCGCGTCGAGATCGTCAAACAGCTCTTCGCCTATCCGCGCCGCGATCTCCGCGCCATAGCCCCAGCTCTTCATATCCTCGTGCGCTACGATCACGCGGCTCGTCTTGCGTACACTCTCGGCGATCGCCTCCCAGTCGTACGGGCTCAGCGTCCTCAGGTCGATCAGTTCGACCGAGACGCCCTGCTCGCGCTCGATCTTCATCGCCGCCTGCAGCGCACGCGGGACCACCGCCCCGTACGTTACGACGGTCAGGTCCTTGCCAGTTTTGACGATCCGCGCCTTGCCGAAGGGAATAGCAAAATCAGGCCCCGGATAGAGTGCGCGGCCGAACGTCTCCCGGTAGAGCCGCTTGTGCTCGAGGAACAGCACCGGGTCATCGCACCGGATGGCTGTCCGCAGCAAGCCGAGCGCGTCCAGGGCATTCGAGGGAAACACCACCCGTACCCCTGGCGTGTGGGTAAAGATGCTCTCACCCGACTGCGAATGATAGATTGAGCCACCGGTCAGGTAGCCGCCGATCGGCACCCGCATCACCAGCGGGCAGCTGAACGCTCCATTCGATCGCCACCTAATGAGCGAAAGCTCGTTCCGCATCTGGTGCATCGCCGGCCAGATGTAGTCGAAGAACTGGATCTCGACGACCGGCTTCATCCCGCGCACGGCCATCCCGATCGCACGTCCCACTATGTTTGCCTCGGCCAGTGGCGAGTTCCACACGCGATCGGAACCGAACTCCGTTTGGAGCCCTGATGTCAGCTTGAAGACTCCACCCTTACCTTTGACCTTCGCTTCCTTGAGTGCAGCCTCACGGGTCGCGTCTGCAACATCCTCACCAAAGATGACGATCCGCTCATCTCGCCGCATCTCGTCTTTCAGGCAGGTATTGATCAGGTCCGCCATGGTGCGTTCGGTCTGGTCGCCAAGCTGATCAGCGGGCGCCGTACTGAAGCGCGGGTCCATCGGGCTCAGGTCTTCTGAATACTGGTGTTTCAGGATCGAATTGACCGTCGGGAAGGCTGCCGCCACCGCCCGGTCTGAAGCCTCCTGCACCTCGCGATCAACCCTCCGCTCGAGATCGTTGATCCCGTCCGCATCGAGAATCCGTTCGCGCAGAAGCCATACCTGCATCTTCGAGATGGGGTCCCGGAGCGCGTCCGCGTCGAGTTCCGCCCGGGCTCGATAGTCGCGCTCGTCCTCGCTCATCGAGTGCGAGTACGGCCGGATGACGTGCCCATGCACCACCGCGGGCCCCTTGCCCGCCCGGCAGTAGTCCACCGCCTCTACCATCGCCCGGTAGCTCGCGATCGGGTCGGTGCCATCCACCTCGGCAAAGTGGAAGTTGGGAAAGTTCGCGATCAGCCGCGAGATGTTCCCGCCCGGTGTATTTGCCTCCACCGGCGTCGAGATCGCATAACCGTTGTCTTCAATGACATACAGTACGGGAAGCTTCAGGTTCGACGCCGTATTCAGCGACTCCCAAAACTCACCCTGGCTCGTCGACCCCTCGCCAATCGAGCAGTAAACCACCTCGTCGCCATGGAAGGTGACGTCTTTGAACTCGCGATAGTCGCCGGAAACCACCTTTCCGGCGCTCGCTGGACGCCGCGTAAAGTAACGCCCGGCCTCCGCGCACCCTACCG
>CAXTUS010000064.1:8387-13310 GCA_964247475.1 uncultured Acidobacteriaceae bacterium
CGCATGCAGGCACTGCGTCGCTGGCGAGGATGAAGGCGTCACGATGTTCAATCGCCGGCTCGTCAAGTGCGAAGGCATCTGCCGCCCGCCGCTCGCCGGATCAGACGCTGCACCGACCGACTGCAGCAGCTGTTCTTCGACCGTATTGCCCAGCGCTAAGCAGATCGCCCGATCCCGATAGTAGGGAAAGAACCAGTCGTAGCCTGGCTTCAAGGCCATCCCCGCAGCCACCAGCAGTGCCTCATGCCCGGCGCACGAGATCTGGAAAAAGATCTTCTGCTGCCGTTTCAGCACGATCTCCCGGTCATCGGTCCGGCGCGACAGGTACATCAGCCGGTAGAACTCGATCAGCTGCTCCCGGCTCAGGTCGGCCCTTCCCAACTCGCCCGAGAACCCGGTGCTCTCCTTCCCGACCCCGGCCGGGCTCTCCCGGAGCTCCGAAGCTTCGCTCGCCGACATCACCGTACCGCTCTGGGAGCTACCGCTCATACACATGCCCTCTGTGGTTTTTTACCACCTTGGCACCCTCCGTGTCAGATTCCTGCCTATCCCACGACCGGGTCATCCCCGTACGCAGGTCACAGGACGGTGGTACCGGCATTCTTCTTCTCCATAAACTTCCGCTCTCGGATCTCGTGCCGAAAAGGGAATCAGTAGCAGCCGCAAACGAGGATAAACGTCATGTCTCTCCCATCTGCACGTCACATCTCAGCCGTGCTCACCGCCTGCGCGCTCGGCGCCGCACTTCCTGCAGCCGCGCAGATCAAGCAAGCGTCTGAAACCCCGATCAATGCGACATCCGGCCGCTACCTGATCGTCTACCGCAATGGTCAGGTACCCGCCGACCCCGTCAGCGACGTGGTCCGTGCAGGCGCAAGGGTAACCGGACGCAACGACCTACTGGGTCTCTCCGTTGTCGAAAATGTTTCCGACTCGGCGCGTGCCGTGCTTGCCGCTCAGCCTGGCATCGCATACATCGTCCCCGACATCCTGGTTCGCGCTCACGCCCTTACCGTCGGTCGCGCTGCAGTTCCCAGCATCATCACCACCCCTGACCCTCTTTATCACTCCGCCCAGGGCTGGGCGGTTAGACAGGTCGGTGGCTTCGGAACCGACGGAACCGTAGCTGCTGCAAAGGGTCCCTGGAACGTAACCAAAGGCGCGCGCGTCCGAATCGCCATTCTTGATTCCGGCGTCGACGCCCGGCATCCGGACATTGCACCCAACCTGGCTTTGAACCTTTCAGAGGTCGCACGCACCGCACTCCCAAGCGCCTGCGATGATGGGTCGCCCAGCGACCAGCAGGGCCACGGCACCTGGACCGCATCGCTCGCCGCCGGCGCACTCGGTCCCGGCACGGGCCTGGTCGCTGGCGTCGCACCGAGCGCCTCCATCCTTAACATCAAGGTGCTCCAAAGGATGCCGGCCGCCAGGACCGCGGCCGACCCAAGCGGCTGCCTGAACGGTCAGGCCTCGGGCCTGCTCAGCTGGATCGTCAAAGGGATCGAAGACGCGATCATTAATCGCGCAGATATTATCTCCATGTCGCTTGGGGTCATCGTGGACGTGTCCACCGGTGACGGCGCCGGGCAACGGGCAATCTTTGACCGAGCCACGCTGGCCGCCTCAAACGCGGGCATCATCCTGATCGCAGCTGCCGGGAATGACGGGTACAATCTCGCGAACAAGCGCTACATGGAGCTGCCCGCACAATCGCGCAACGTGCTCGCCATCGTCGCTTCAACCAACCCGGCCTGCAGTCAGAACCTAAAAACTGGCGCTGCCTGCGTTGCCGGCAATCTCACGCTTCCCTACTACTCGAACTACGGAGCGCCGCTCAACGCGCTTTCAGCGCCCGGCGGAAGCTACCCGGTACAGGGCACACTGAGCCCCGGAGCCACTCCGCTCACTACAGCGTCGGTGCTTCCCGCAACTGGCTGGATCACAGGGGCCTGCAGCTCAGGCAAGCCCTCCACCCTGTCCGGTCTGCCTACCGATTCAGCTCACTCGCTTGGCTGCTTTAACCTCGGCCATACCGGGTATGTGCAGGCTATGGGCACAAGCGCCTCGGCCCCGCTCGTCGCCGGGGCAGCCGCCCTGCTGCGCTCAGCCCATCCCACGTGGACCGCGTCGACCATCATCCAGACACTCCGCTCAAGCGCCACCCCGACTTCGACGCTCCCCTTTCCACTGGTCAGCGTGACGAAGCTGTTGACTCCGGCTAAATAGTCAGGAACAACTGCGCCCCTGTCGTGGACGGCGACCACTTCGGGGGAAAGCGCTTGTGCCCTTCGGCGGTCGAGGCTTACCCTTCACCGTTTGGCTAGGCACGCAGCGCCCTCCCCACGTAGTGGCCCGCACCCAACGATGGGTTTCGGTCGCCGCTGCGCTCGCCTCTTGCGCCATCACCCGCGCATGCGCTCCTTGATACCGCGTGCAAGCTTTTCTATCTCTTCCGAACGGCGTATAACATCGAGCGAAAGCACGTTCTTGTCCGTCTTGGCCACGTCATCATGCAGCTGCGTGGCCAGCGCCAGCAGCTTCTCGGTATCCGCCTTGAGGCGCTTCTGCCGATCTTCGTTGCGCGCCCGTTCCTGCTTCTCGCGCAGCGACTCCGGCATCTCCGGGCCTAAAGGCGGCACGCCATTTCTCGAGCCTGGCTGTTGCTTGGTGTTCTGCTGTTGCAGATCAATCTGTGCGTCGCCACCCTTGCCGAGCACTCCGCAGAGCACTGCCAGCACCGCAAAACTCCGCAAGCTCACCATCTTGATTTGCCCCCCGCTCGGCTTCCTTGAGCGCCGTATTTGCGTCTCATTCTCAGCTACCGACCGAAAAATCGCAATGCGCGCCGGGAGGCACAGAACAGAAACGAGCCAGATCCAACTCGCGGCCCCAAGTCGTGTCAAAGACTGGCGGGGTAGACAAACAACCTGCGAAAAGTGAGGCTGCCCTCGCCGATCCGCCCCTGGCGCCCCGACTTTACCATTGCTTGAAGCCTCCGCGCCGCCCGGCTCATCGCAGACGGGATGGGAGCCGTGAGGGCGTTCGACTCGGGTGCGCTGCCGGTCGCATCTGAATGTCCGGACAGATGGGAACTGCGACCCCTCAACCGCTGCATCAAGGAGTTGTTTATCATCAGTCGACTGACCAGGCTTCGAGCCAGCCGCCTTCTTTCCCCGCTTCTCGTCGCGCTGCATCTGACGCTGCTCTCGCTGCCACCTGCGTCCGCGCAGTTGGCCGTACGTCTGGCCGCCGCCAAAGCGCCGAACGTCGGCCCGGCGACCGTCCCCGCCGCAGTCCGCGGCTCTGTCGTCGACACCGACGGCAACCCTGTGCCCAACGCAACCGTGACGCTTTCTGAAGCAGGCAGTGGCGCGAACCAGACCGCAAAGACGGACGTGAAGGGCGCGTACCTGTTCTCGCACGTCACCGCCGGCGGCCGGTACAGCATTACGATCACGGCACTCGGCTACCCGAAGTTTCAAACCTCGGACTTCAACCTGTCTGGTCTGGAAACGGTGCGCGAGGATGCACGCCTCGAACCGAGACAACACTACCTCGCTCTGCTCGAGCGCGACTGGCACGACGACATCCTGACCATGGTCGAGGATCGTCTGCCCAAGGTGCTGGTTGTCTTGTTCTTCCTCTTCCTGATCGAACGCGCAGTCCAGTTCTTCGTCAACCGTATGCGCCGCATTGCGTCGCACGACTCGATCGAGCCGCGGCGCGGCGCGCAGCTGCGCACCATGGCCTCAATCATCCGAGCGACGGTTTACAGCATCCTCGGCTTCATCGCATTCCTGCAGGTGCTCTTCCTGTTCAACATCAACGTCGCGCCCCTGCTCACGTCCGCCGGCATCGTCGGCGTGGGCATCGGCCTGGCCGCGCAATCGCTCTTCAAGGACATCATCAACGGCGTCTTCATCCTGGTCGAAGACCAGTACAACGTGGGCGAGACGATCAAGATCGCGTCGCTCACTGGTACCGTTGAAGACCTGACCCTGCGTCTCACCCGCCTGCGAGACGGCGACGGCACCCTCTACATCATTCCGAACTCGCAGGTGGCGACCGTCTCAAACCTGTCGCGCGACTTTGCCGTCGCAACGCTCTCGATCTCGGTTGACGCGAGTGCCGAACCTGGCCGAGTCATCGGCCTGTTGAAGTCCGTGGCGCGCGATGTCCGCAACGATCCAGAGTATAAAGATCTTGCCATGACCGATCCGGACGTTCCAGGGATCGACAAGATCAACGGACGTGAGTTGGTCTACCCGATCACGATGCGGGTGCAGATCAACAAGAAGGACGCCGTGCTGCGGGCGATGCGCATGCAGATCATCGAGACCTTTAAGCGAGAGCGCATCCCGCTCGGCATCGACCCGGCGAATCTGCTCCAGCCGGCGCAGCAGAAGGTCGCAGCACCGGATCCGACGACTCCGCCAAGTCAACAGCCGATCGTGCAATCCTGACCTGGAGCCCTCCCCTAAAGCGATTTCTGATCGACACAGCTGGATGACCCTTCGTTCGGGTGAGCCTGCCCGGGGACTAACCCTGTCGCCGGGCAGGCTGAGCGGCTTAGCCGTTGTGCGCGATCATCTCCGGTTGCATCTGTTCGGCCAGCAGAGCGCGTAGCTCAGGAACTTTGCCGACCGGCAGCTGGCAGGTGAAGCCGCTGCATACAACTGCGAAGCTTCCCGGCTGTTCCGGCAGGTTCGGGATGATCCCGGCGAGCGAGGCGGGCAGCTCAGCTTTTCGATCATGAGACCGGAGCCGGAACACAGACTTGTTGACTGCGAAGGTCGCGAGAGCGGCGCGTTCAAGGTCGTCTGCGGTCGTGTCTTCTCCTACCACCCCCCCCGGCCCCGGCGGCCGCCCCCACCCGCGCCGCCCCAGGCCCAACGGGGCTGCGGAGCCGCCCACGGGCGC
>CAXTUS010000064.1:13320-19356 GCA_964247475.1 uncultured Acidobacteriaceae bacterium
TTCTCCTACAACGACGACCTGCACGGGCGGCAGCACCATCCGGCGAAGCGCAAGGCCATAGCTGGCTGCGTAGAGGCCCAGGTGCTCGACCACCCCGGCAAAGCATGCGAGCGTGGCCTCTGCCCTTTGCCGGAGATCCTCGCGTCCGGTGAGCGCGGCGAGACGCAGCAGCAGGCTTGCGGCTACCGCGTTGCCGGCGGGTGTGGGCGAGTCCTGGAGCGGCTTGCGCCGTGTGCTCAGCGCTCCGGTCTTGTCGCCGCGGGCTGCGGGAGTGTCGAAGAAGCCGCCCTTCTCGTGGTCGTAGAAGCTTGCAAGCGTGGCCTCAGCCAGTGCAAGCGAGGCCTTGAAGTAGAGGCTGTCGCCCGTCACCTCCCATGCATCAAGTGCCGCCTGGCCAGTGAAGACGTAATCGTCGAGCGTGCCGGGGATCGGCTCCCCTGTTCCGCTTCCTTCACCATAGCCGATGACGTGATTGAGGCCAGCTGGCCCGGTAGACTCAAGTTGAGCGAGGATTCGATTGAGAGTCTTCAAGGCGAAGCTCGTCGCGCGCAATTCCCGTAGAACACGGCCTGCCTCAAGATAAGCCGAGATCATCATGGCATTCCAGCCGGTATAAACCGTCCGGTCGATGAAGGGGGTGGGCCGAAGTCCGCGTGCGGCGTAGAGCTTTTGCTTGGCGGTTGCGATCAGTTCAGCTGCAACGTCCACTTTGAAGCCTGCCTTCTGCGCGACGGTCGCGAGGGGCAGATCGATGTGCAGCGTATTCTTGGCCGGGTTGTGGTGCATGTCCCCAAGTTCGCCTATGTCGAAGAAGGCGGGTGCGATCGCGAACTCATCTTCAGACAGCAAGGCGCGCGCTTCTTCGCGGGTCCATGTGAAGTAGTCGCCATCGTCGTCTGGCGAGAGGTCGGCGTCCTGAGACGCATAGAAACCCCCGTTCTCGCGGTCGCTCAGCCAGGTGTCGATCCAGCCGATGATCTCGTGCGCGATGCGCGCGCATTCGCCTTCACCCGAGCTCTGGTAGGCGTGGATGTAGTTCTTCAGCAGCTCGGAGTTGTCGTAGGACATCTTCTCGAAGTGCGGGATCACCCAGCGCTCATCGACCGAGTAGCGGTGGAAGCCGCCGGCGAGATGGTCGTAGATCCCTCCCTTCGACATCTTTTCAAGCGTGACCACGGCGGCCAGGCGCGCTGCCTGGGCAGTCGGCGAGTTGCCGCGGCCGGCCTCGTCGAGCAGAAGGTCGAGCGCGCCCGAGTTTGGGAACTTGGGTTGTGAGCCAAAGCCGCCATAGCGCCGGTCGAACAGCTGGAGCGTGGAGTCGATCAGCTTCTGCACAAGCGCTTCGCCAGGGGTCTGGGCGCTCGCGTCGAATGCCTCATTGTGCTCGATGGCGGCCATGACGCTGCCGGCAGATTCGAGCACCTCGTCGCGACGGATCTGCCACGATTCGGCCATGGTCATCAGGACGCGGCGCAGACCGGGACGTCCATGCTGATCGCTCGGCGGAAAGTAGGTGCCACCAAAGAAGGGATGGCCGTCGGGAGTCAGGAAGGCGGTGAGTGGCCACCCGCCCTGACCGCTGATGGCGGCCACTGCCGCCTGGTAGCGCGTGTCCACATCTGGCCGCTCGTCCCGGTCCACCTTGATCGCGATGAAGTGCTCATTGATCAGGCGGGCAGTCTCCGGATCTTCGTAGCTTTCCCGATCCATCACGTGGCACCAATGACACCATACGGCGCCGATATCGAGCAGGATGGGTTTGTCCTGTTGCTTGGCCTGCAGGAAGGCCGCCGGTCTCCACTCCTGCCAGTTCACGGGCTGATGCCGGGCCGATCGCAGATAGGCAGAACGCGCGGCAACAAGACCGTTCCCTCTTGGTTCATTCATATCTCCAGTTTACCGAGGTTCTCAGCTGCCGAGCGCGGGCGAAGGATTAGCGACAATTTGGGCAAGCCTGGAGAGTTGTGGCTTCGAGGAGCGTGGAGTGCTTCCGTTGCGGCGAGGGCTAAGCAGCGGTGTCGGGCCTTCTTTCATGCTTCCACTCGGTTCATAAGGCTTGTGGCTGGCAGCGGCTAGCTGGAAGAACCTGCCTGCTCTGCCTGGCTGGCTGAGGGCCTGGCGGAACAACGGGTTATGGAACTGGTCGGGAGGCGCGAATATTCCTACGCGAAAGAGGGCCCCGATCTGAAGCGGGCCCTCCTCTGGTTGAAGATCACCGTCACGCCCGAGGCGTTCAGTACTTCATGTTGGTCAGGTCCTCGATGAGCCCGGGACCGGTGGGGCTCCAGTTCAAGGCCTGCTGCGTCCAGGCGCTCGAGGCCGGCATGTCGAGCGCGGCAAAGTGGGCGAGCCAGCCGAAGTGTTCAGCAGCCTTCTCTGGAGCGAGCGAGATGACCGGGACCTTCAAACCTTTGCCGATGGTTTCGGCGATCTCACGCTGGGTGACCCCCTCCTCCTGGACGGCGTGGTACACGGTTGGACGGGTGCTGGAGTGATCCGTCTCCATGCGTTCGACGACGAGACGATAAAGGTGCGAAACTGCCGCCAGCGGCGCAGCAGCCCACCGGCTCTGGCCATCGCCTATGTACGCTGCGACGCCCTTCTGCCGCGCGGTTTCAGTCAGGTACGGAACCAGACCCTGCTTGCGGGTGTCATGAACCTGTGGCAGCCGGACAATGGCGACACGCACGCCGCGCGCGGAAGCGCCCGCAGCCGCAGCTTCAGGCTGCCGAGGCAGAGCCTCCGACCCGAGCGGAGCGTCGCTTTCAAGCCGCACGTGACCCGGGCCGCCACTTGCCAGGCCCGTCCCCGAGGTGACAACCAGCAGCTTGCCGGGTGCGAGCGCCTCGCCCAGCGCCTCGATCGCTCGGCGCTCGTCCTTGCCGCTTTCAGCGAACTTCGTCATGTCGTCGTGATTGAATGCCAGGTGGACGACAACGTCCATCCCTGTGGCTCCTTTCCTGAGACCCTCGAGGTCCTGGATCGTCCCGTGCTGCGGCTCCGCGCCTGCGGCCTTGAGCGCGTCTGCGCCTGCCTCCGAGCGGCTGAGTCCGCGCACCTGGTGGCCGGCGGCGATGAGTTCCTTGACGAGTTCGGTACCGATAAACCCGGTAGCTCCCGTGACGAAAATCTTCATGACTATGTCTCCTTTGCGGTTTGCCGGCGCAGTGTACTTGCGTCCGCGCCGGGAAGTGAACCTGTGTCTCTGCGGCTAAACGGAGACATTCTCCGGTTATGTGATATCCGGAGACGGCCTCCGGTTGCACAATCTCTGCGAAAATTGCAAGGTGGCGAACGATGCATATCTGGAAGGCACTCCGCGACGTCCAAGGGTGGACGCGCAGCGTAATCGTGAGCGGATCCTCGAGGTCGCGCGCCAGGCCTTCGCCGAGCTCGGGCCCGATGCACCACTCGACGAGATGGCGCGGCGTGCGGGCGTGGGGGCCGGGACGCTCTACCGCCACTTCCCTACGCGTGACGCATTGATAGAGGCAGTCTTTCGCAGCCAGGTGGAGAAGCTTGGGGCAGCGGGTGCACGGCTCGCGGCAGAGATGAGCCCGCTTGCTGCGTTACGTGCATGGATGCAGGTGTTTATCGACTATGTGGCGGCGAAAACTCTCATTCTGCCTGCACTGGAGACGCTGCCAGGCGGCTCGCAGCGCATGATCGAGGGCACTCGAGGCGTGGTGCATGGGACGTTTCGGCGGCTGACAGAGGCCGCAATTGCAAGCGGCGAGGTCCGTGCGGGAACTGATCCGGACGACTTGATCCGCGCGCTCATCGGCGTCTTTCACACCACATCCCTGCCAGGCTGGGAGGCGAGTGCACGTCGGATCGTCGATATGTTAATTAATGGCGCGCGGGCGACAGGCTGACGACCAGGAAGAAGCAACGGCGTCCTCATCGTTGAAGGTCACCACTTCGCGGGGGGGGGAGTGCGCGCGCATACAGAGCGCTTGGGCCACACTGCTGCTGCATACGCGCGCAAGCGCTTCCGTCCCAAGAAGTGGCGCCTGTCCGCCGTCAGGACGTGTTTGCCTGTTCGCGCCTCAGCGCGGAGCTGGTGCCGGCGTCGCCGAGAGCGGCTTTGGTGCGTCAGGACCTTTAGGTGCGGTGAGGCCGGGGACGTGGGGCTGCTGGGTGACGGTGCCGGTGGCGGCATCGGTGAGCGCGATGCCATAGCGGTCGAGCGTGTTGGACAGGATCTGGTTGAGCGAAGAACGATCTTTAGCGTATGCGGCTGTGGCCGAGATCAGGTTGTTCTCACCCGTCGCGAGCGTGCGTTCCTGCGAGAGCACGTTGGCGGTCGTGGAGGCGCCAAGCTTGTACTTCTTCTGTTCCGCCTCAAGCGACTGAGCGTCGAAGTCGCGTGCGGTCTGGGCGGCGATCACGTTGGCGCGGTCGTTGGTGAGAGCGTACTGTGCGTTGATGACCTGGATACGGATCTGGGTGTAGAGCTGCTGCAGCCGCATCTCGGACTGCCGGTACTCCATCTGCGAGCGTGCCTGGTCGGCCTGGGCGAGCCGGTTGCGCAGAGGAATGTTGACGTTGACACCGACGCCGTAGTTGGGCGCATTGTTGCCGAGTGCGTTGCCGATTGCGGTGTTGTAGCCAGTAGAGGGAGGCAGCGAGGCCGGGTTGCAGCCGAAGGCGAGCGATGTCGGGTTACAAGGTGCGGCGACTCCTGCCAGACCGCTGCCGCCGTAGAAGCCAAACAGATCAACAATTGGCAACAGACCGTTCTTTTCGCCACGAATAGTGATCTTGTTGTTTTCCATGTTGAGCACTGCCTGCTCGATCTGCGGGTTGAGGGTGAAGGCCTGCTTGACCAGGTCTTCAACCTGCATGTCCTCTTCGGGTAGCCGGTCAAGGCCGACGCGGTCAGTCGGAATCACGGGTGCATTGGCAAGCTGCGGATCGTTGAGCTGGCGGGCGATGGCCTGCTTCATGAGCAGCTGCTGGTACTCGAGGTTCGACTTTGACGTGATGAGCGCCTGCTTGTCTGTCGCAACAGCCGAGTCCGAGTTGACCACGTCGAGCGGAGCGAGGGTACCGATCTCGAGCTGTTTGCGATTGTCTGCGGTGAGCTGGGTGGATTGAGTGAGGGCGCGCTCCTTGGCCTGTTCGTCTTCGTAGGCGCTGACGAGGGACCAGTAGATGCTTTCGATCTGCGTCACGGTGTAGATGATCTGCTGCCGGAAGCCAGAGTCGGTAATGCGCCGGTTGTTGCTTGCCTCGACGATGAACCGGCGGTTGATGCGTGGACCGAAGCCCTGCAGCAGGTGCTGGGTGATCTGCGCATTGAATGACGTGCTGAGCTGAGGCGAAAAGGAGCTGAAGGGATTGTTGGTGGTCTGGCGCGTGTTGTTGAAGCCGATGTCGAGCAGAGTGCCTGAGCTGAAGCCCTGCTGGTAAGCCAGGTTGCCGGTGTAGGTGTCGGTGTAGGAGTTGGGGCTGAGTGCACCGCTGGCTGGAGTGGACTGGTGCGCCCATTCACCGGTTCCGGTGATGGCAGGGTCGAAGCTGTAGGGCAGAGGGCCGCCGCCGTTGGTCGAGAGTACGAGACCGTTGGCGCCGGTGCCGGCACCGCCTGAAGAGGTAGAGGTGCCGCCCGGGCCCCCGCCACCGGTGATGGTGGTCGAAGAGCCGCCGAGGGTGTTGGTCACAAGGCCAGTCGAGACACCGCGGAAGGTGCCGCCGGCGCGGGTGCGGAGGACGTCGGTGTCTGCGATATCGAGGTTGAGGCGCGCGATGGCGATGTCGTAGTTGTTCTCGAGCGCAAGGGTGACAGCGTCTGACAGGCTGAGGTAGAGCTTGCCGTCACGCAGCAGATCGTCGAGCTTCGGTGTGTTCGAAAGGCGCGGAAGGTCAACGTTGGTCGGCGTGTAGGGCGCAAAGGGACGCTTGAAGGTGTGTGACTTCAGCCGGGAGTAGTCGATGCCGGTATCGCGCAGGAAGAGCGGGTCGGTGAGCGTCGGCCGCGGCGCCTGCGGCAGCGCGGGGGTGCCGGTGGTGTCGTTCTGGATGGCCTGTGGG
>CAXTUS010000065.1:0-12861 GCA_964247475.1 uncultured Acidobacteriaceae bacterium
ACGCGCGCCAGCGCTCCCACCCCACGAAGTGGCGCCCGTCCGGCGTTAGGACGCAGTTGCTGTTGTCTGTTCTTTCGGCATCAACCGCGCCAGCGTGAAGTTGCGGGCTGGGCGTTCGTACTGGAAGGTGACGAGCCACGCCAGCAGCATGATGAACGCGAAGCTGATCCAGGGGTCGAGGGCGGTGACGTGCAGCCGTTCCGGCAGCTTGTAGAAGTGGATCAACAGCATCGCATTGAAGTGCAGCAGGTAGAGCGCGAAGGTGGTCTCGCCCAGCAGCACCAGCGGTTTGATCGAGAAGATGCTCGCAAGCAGATTCGGACCTGCGAGGCCCAGCAGGATAAGCGAAAAGATGGGCAGCAGCAGCGAGCCATGCACCAGCACATAGGGGATGCGGTCAGGTCCAAACGCAATGAACAGCGCGAGAGCAGCCAGGCCGGCCGCAGCAATCATCCCGCGGCGCAAAGGCGGAAGCGTCATGATGCTGTGCAGCCGTGCCAGCACCATGCCTGCGGTAAAGGTGCACAGGTAAGCGGACGGCGTGTACTTCAGCGCGCGCAGCCAGTAGGCATAGGTAAAGCGCGTGGCAGGCTCGGTGAGGTGGTCAGGATTGGTCAGGAAGTAGGTGACATGGGGAGTGATGCCAATGGCCCACAGTGCCAAGACGCACGCGACCAGACGCACCGGTGAAGCGTTCGGGTAGATGCGCCGCTTCAAAAAGCCGAGCACCCACGGGAAGGCCAGGTACAGCATCAGTTCGGCCGGCAGGGTCCAGCCGACGGTATTCCAGAAAGTTGCGAGCAACGGGCTCCAGCCCTGCAGGCAGAGCGGCGTCAGTACCAGGCCCAGGAAGAAGTCGCCATGCGTATGCGCCTTCCACTCCTCAAACAGGAAGGGGATCGAAAGCACGAGTACCAGGAAGTAGACGGGGTACACGCGAGAGAAGCGTGCCACGTAGAAACGGCGCAGCGACAGCTGGTCGCGGTCACCGTAGTTGTAAGCCAGGATGAAGCCCGAGATCAGGAAGAAGAAGCCCACAAAGGTGTAAGCATTGTCCATCACCGGCCGGATAAAAGCCGGGACCGCGGGCGTGAAGTGGAAGAACATGATGTTAACCGCGAGCAGGGTGCGCAGACCCGTCAGCGCCGGCAGCGCAGGCTTGCGCGTCATACCCGACAGTGCAGGGGTCGAGGCCCCAGTCTCCTGCAGAGCCCGGACGTCCTGCTCGAGCGTAAGTGCGGGTGAGATAAGGAGGCTCCTGACGTCTGCATGCGGACCGAGCCTGTCTCCCCGGCTCCCTTGTTAGGACGCCCTTTTGCCGGGGCCAGTTTCGGTAATTATTTCGCGGCGTGCAGCAGCCAGGCGCCCGGATCGCCGACGGCGACCCCTCTATGAAATGTTCGGCTTCGCGTTGCTACGTGCAGAGAGTCAGGGTGTAACCAGGGTCCCCAGGGCCTCGCCCGCGACCACCCGTGCGATGTTGCCGTGTTCGCGCATACTGAACACCATCATCGGCATATGGTTGTCGCGACATAAGGAAACCGCGGAAGTATCCATCACCTTCAGGTTCTGCTGCATGATTTCGTCGTAGGAGATCGTCTCGTACCGCCGTGCATTCACGTCGCGCTTGGGGTCTGCCGTGTAGATGCCATCGACCGACGTGGCCTTCAGCAGGATATCCGCCTTGATCTCCATCGCACGCAGCGCGGCCGCCGTATCGGTCGAAAAGTAAGGATTGCCCGTGCCCGCCGCGAACACGATCACGCGGCCTTTTTCAAGGTGCCGCATGGCGCGGCGCCGGATGTAGGGCTCCGCCACCTCGTGCATCTCGATCGCAGACATCACCCTGCAGAACAGACCGCGCTTCTCGATCGCATCCTGGAGCGCAATCGCATTGATCACGGTTGAAAGCATGCCCATGTGATCAGCGGCTACCCGGTCCATATCGATCGCCTGCTGCGCCACACCGCGAAAGAAGTTGCCGCCGCCGACCACAATGGCAATCTGGCAGCCGAGCGCATGAATCTGCGCAATCTCTTCAGCGACCTTGTGGATAAAAATGGCATCAATGCCGAAGCCTGAGCCTGCGGCCAGGGCTTCGCCCGAGAGCTTGAGAAGGACTCGTTTGTACATGTCAGATGTAAGTATCGCATGGAGGTCTCGTCAAGCCCGGCTTCGAATACCCCTCTGCGGCTCACCGTTCTGCATCAGGACCTTCCGGTCCATTTTGGACCGATGCAACATAATCGCTGAAGAAGCACCTTTATTTCTTGCTTCTTTCCTGCCGGTCGGCCTACCTTGATGAGCGCAGGAGGACGGTGCCATGGATCAGCCTCAGGATCGGCAGCAGACTCACTTCAGCTGTACACTTCGTCTCTTTCTCGGTGCCACTTTGATGATCGGCGCCTTCTTCGTTCACGGACCCTGGATGCTAATTGCCATCCCCGGCGTCGCGATCTACCTGATGGGCGCGCTGCGATACTGCCCCACCTTCATGCCGGTAGACGACCAGCCGCAAGGCGACCATCACCACGCATAAGGCAACGGCAGTTGCGCCCTGACCGCGCGCGCAGCGACCACCTCGTGGAGTGGGGAAAGAGCGCGTGCGCGCAACAGATCTCAACCTGGACCTCTACGCCTGTACGCGCAAGCGCTTCCCCCACGCAGCGGCGCCCTGTCCGGCGTCAGCAAGCGGTTGCGGCTGCCTCTCATCCGGTACCATGGTCAGCATGACAGCGGCAGAGGTCAAGCAATTACTAAGCCTGCAACAGCACCCGAAGGAGGGCGGCTGGTACGCGCGCACCTACGAGTCCGCCGTCATGGCCGAAGGCGGCCTTCGCCGCGCCGGCACTGCCATCTACTACCTGCTCGAACCCGGCACCTTTTCGGAGATGCACAAGCTGAAGAACGACGAGGTCTTCCACTTCTATGCGGGTGACCCGGTCGAACAGCTTCAGCTCCTGCCGGACGGCACTGGCCGGCTCATCCACATCGGCAACGATCTCCATACCAACGCAAGACCACAGGTGTTAGTCCCCGGCGGAGCCTGGCAGGGCGCACGGCTGGTCCCGGGCGGCGCCTGGGCTTTGCTCGGCTGCACCGTCACCCCAGGCTTCGAGTACCAGGACTACGAAAGCGGATCAGCCGCCGAACTCTGCGCCGAGTACCTCGACTGGTCCGAGCTCATTCGTGAACTGACACGAGCATAAAGGCGACAGCAACCGCGCCGTGACGCCAGGCCGCTGCCACTTCGTGGGTCAGGAGCGTTGGAGCGCGTAAGAAGCTGAGGCTCAATCCTGACAGCGTGTGCGCGCCAGCGCCTCCACCCCACGAAGTGGTCGCCGTCCCGGATCAGGACGTAGTCGCTGTTGTTCTTACGGCCGCGCCTCGTACACGATGTTAAAGGGAGTCTCCGCGGCCCTGCGGAAGCGGGTGAAGCCGGCGGCGGTGACGACTTCGCGAATGCGTGCCTCGCCCGCCTGCGCACCCAGGCACGCGCCCACCTCCTGCGAGCGTGAGCAGGGCGTACACAGCAGCGTGGAAAAGCTATAGTAGACGCGGCCAACCGGGTTCAGATTGTCGACCATGCTGTCATTCGCGAACGGCTCGACGATCATCCATGTGCCGTCCGGCGCAAGCGACGCAAGAACATGCTTCGCAGCGCCCACCGGATCGCCCATGTCGTGCAGGCAGTCGAAGACCGTGACCAGGTCATAGTGGTTGCCGGGGAACTCCTTCGCGGTAATCACGTCGAAGCTGATCTGGCTGGCCAGCCCGGCCTTCCTGGCAGACTCACGCGCGCCTTCAATCGAGCCCGCATGGTAGTCAAAGCCAAGGAAGCGCGACAGCGGAAACGCCTGCGCCATCAGCAGCGTGGATGCACCCTTGCCGCAGCCGACGTCGGCAACCAGCGCGCCGATTTCGAGCTTTCTTTGTACGCCTTCGAGGGCGGGGATCCACGAGCCGATGAGGTTAGCGGCGTAGCTCGGCCGGAAGAACTTTTCACAGCCTTCGAAGACGCCCTCGGCGTGCTCGTGCCAGCCCACGCCGGCGCCCGTCCTGAAGGCGTCTGTGATGCGCGGTACGGAAGCGAGAGCACCCAGCGCAAGCTCGAAGGCCCCGGGCAGGTACGCCGGGCTGTCTTCATTCGCCAGCGTGAACGCCTGCTCCGGCGACAGGCTGAAGTTGTTCAAGCCAGCGTCAAAACTCACATAACCGCCGGCGGCCTGCGAGCCGAGCCACTCGGCCACGTAACGCGGGTCGGTGCCGGTTCTTTCCGCCAGTTCGGCGGGCGTAGCCGGCCCCGCGGCAAGAGCCTTGTAGAGGCCCAGCTTTTCGCCGATCACGACCATGCCGGCGTGCGCCGCGGCGCCCAGGTCGCCGACAAAGCGGCCGACAAAGGCATTCAGCTTGTCCATATCTAAAGGAGCTTGATCCAAAGGAGCTTGATCCAAAGGAGCTTGATCCAAAGGAGCTTGATCCAAAGGAGCTGGTGCAGCGGCGGCAGCAGCGAGAGGAACGGAAGTTGTGCTCATAGAAGATCTCCTGACGGTGGCTGGGATGAACGCGAAAAAGCTTGCCGGGGAGGATCGTTCTTGAGTCAACGCGCGGTCGGTTCCGCACCTGCCGGCAATCATGCGCTTGCGCCCGGTTGACGTCAAGGTAAAAACCGCCGGCCTCGCGTGGCATCGTCGAAGCTGACCAGGCACGGCAGGAACCAGCCGACCTGCAGAACGTCGGCAGCGGCCGGGCAGCTCCGGCTGGACGCCACCGGCAGGGCAGCACCGGCCGGGCGACCTGCAGCGCAACCTCTGTCAGCCCACGCGCGACAAGCGAAGGATCAGCGATAATTCTCCCGCCACCGAAATCAGCAGTTCAGGAACGCTATGCCCTTCCTCAGGCCTCACCCCCGATCTGCGCCCGTCGTTCTTTGCCTCCTGCTTGTTGCCGCGGGAGCGGGGATCGCTGCAACGGCGCAGTCCGCAGCACCCGCCTGGCAGGGTGTGCTCGTGGACGAACGCGCCACGCCGATTGCAGGCGCTACAGTACTTCTGGACGGGCCCAACGAGCACCTGAAGGCGCAGACGCTCAGTGATGGAACGTACCACTTTGCAGCTTTGCCACCGAACACCTATAGCCTGGCAATCGAGGTAAGAGGCCACATCTTTCACGGCGTAGCAACCGTCAGGATGCCATCGACCGCACGATCCACAACGCTTACCTTGAAGACCGACGGCGAACTCATCGCTGAAGAACAGCAGGTTAACGGAGCCGCCGGGGGCGAGCAACTCTCGAGCCGGTCGGTAAGTGAGATTCCCCTCAACAAGCGCGACTTCAGCCAGCTCCTCCTGTTGGCGGCCGGGACCGCAGCCGATCCAAGCGGCGCTTCTAACTTCACCCAGCAGTTCGCCATCAACGGGCAGCGCGGCGTGAACGCAGCCTTCGCCCTCGATGGCGCGGACATCAGCGATCCCGAGCAGGGCGGCGGCACCTTCACCAACTTCAACGTCGATGCCCTGCTGGAGATTCAGTCGCTCTCGGGCGTCATGCCAGCAGAGGTTGGTCGCGGGGCCTCGGGCTTCACCAACATCGTCACCCGTTCCGGCACGGACAGCGTTCACGGTTCGGTCTTCGAATTCATCCGTAACTCCGCGCTCGACGCCCGCAACTACTTCGACTTCTCCTCGCCGGCGAACCCGGGACGCATTCCACCCTTCAAACGCAACGAATTCGGCCTGACCAACGGTGGCCCGATCTTCCTGCCGCGACTCTTCAATGGAATCGGCAAAGCCTTCTACTTCGTCGAATACCAGGGCTTCCGCCAGGTGCTTGGGACTACCCAGGTGTTCTCCGTGCCCACCTTGCAGCAGCGCGCCGGGGTCGACAGCACCGCCTTCGCGGGTGACACGTTGACGATCCCCGTGAACCCCGGCATCGCCGCCGTCCTGGCGCGCTACCCTCTGCCGAACTACCCGCAGGGGACCTTCGGCGCGAACACCCACGCCACCTCCTCGAAGGTCGTGACCGATGCGGATCAGTTCTCCGTCCGGCTCGACTACCAGCCGGCAGCGCGTGACCACATCTTCGGCCGCATCTCGTTCGACAATCTTGACGGCCCCACGACGAACCCCGATCAAACCGTGCTCGATCCATCCTTCGGGGTAAGGTACGCAGACCGGCAGCGGAGTGGCGTAGTGACGTGGGTGCACAGCGTGACCCCGCGGCTCACCTTCGAAAGCTCGATCGCGGGCATCAGGACCACACCCTCCTTCACCACGCCGAACCTGACCGATCCCGCGGTCAAGTTCAACGACTCGCTCTTTGAGCCCTTCAACGCGCCCGGCGGTTCGGTCACGAAGTCGTTTACGAACCTCTTCCAGTTCAGCGAAAACGTCACCTTCACCCGGTCAGCGCACTCGTTCAAGGCAGGCGCGGAGGTGAGGCTCTGGCGGGACTCGAGCTACTTCGGCCAGTCGCCGAATGGCGAATACGACTTCGGTGGAGGCACCGCGTTCTCGCCCGTCGAGATCCGCTCGCAAAGCGGGCTCCACGATGTGCATGCAGGCGATCCACTGCCCGATACCCTGTCAGCTTTCCTCACAGGAAGTCCCTTCGCCTACTCCCGCGCAGTCGCCCCGTCCTACTTCTCGAACGGCGCGAAGATAGGCCCCGCGGCCGACAACCGGAACTCCTACGAAGCTTACGTGCAGGACACCTGGAAGGCGACGCCGCACCTGGTGCTCAACTTCGGTCTGCGGTTCGAGCTCTACACCCCGCTCTCTGAACGCGCACGCCGGGGCTCAGGCTTCTATCCCACCGCCGATGGTGGACAGGAGTTCCTGGTTAATCCGAACCCGGTATCGCGTACGTGGATGAATAACTGGGCGCCTCGCCTGCAGGCTGATTACGCCTTCTCAAGCAAGCTGCGTGGTCACGCCGGAGCAGGGCTGACCACCATTCCGCAGAACATATGGCAGGAGAACTTCCTCACCGGCTCCCTGCCGTTTGTCTTCTATCCGCGCATCACAGCAGCGCCCGGTGCGCAGATCCCCTACGGCTTCCAGATCACGCCCGCGCAGATCCCACGCGTCTTCAGCACCGATGGCAAAGACATCTTCGCCTCAGGCAGTCCAAAGGACGTACCCGCCAACACGATCCTCGACATCGACCGCCTGGAGAGCGACCTGGCCACACTGTCCGGCCAGTCGGCCCCGCAGAACGTGCAGGCAATCAGCCGGCAGTTCGGCAATGGCATGCTCGCCACCTGGGCGCTTGGTCTCGAGCGATCGATCGGAGGCATCACCGCCTCCGGCAGCTACGTCGGCACTACCGGCTACAAGCTTGCCCGGGTCAGCTTCCCCAACGCCTACCCCGGCGCGACTGCAGCCTTTGCGCGTTTCACAAGATTCAACGCAGCGGGAACACCGGTGGGCGGCTTCGGCACCGAGACTGAAGTCACCCCCGAATCGCACTCGAGCTACCATTCGCTGCAGCTTTCGGCATCAGGGCAGACCGGCCACGGCGGACCCGGCGTGCAGAGCAGCTACACCTGGTCCAAGTCGATCGACGACACCAGCACCGTGGCAGGTACCTCTGTGACCAGCACCGTCGGTGCAATCTCAACCGCTGTCCCGCAGAACCCTTTCGATACGCACCCGGAGCGAGGCCCTTCCACCTTCGACATCACGCACTCCTTCACCTTGAGCCTCGCCCAGCAACTCCCTCTGCAGCAGCTGGACCTGCTCAAAGGCCTCAACCGCAAGCTCACCGAGGGATGGCAGATGATCAACGTCTCGACCATCAGCAGCGGACTTCCCTTCACCGTCTACTCCGGCATCCAGCAAACCGGTGCGGGCTCGTCGAACTCCGACCGGCCCGACGAGATCGCGCGGCCAGCGCTCTCGACCGCACGCGCGCGACGCGAAGACTACTTCGGCCGGGGCGATCGAAACGCGTCCTTCTTCTCGATCCCGATCAACGTTCCGGGAGGCACAGGGCCGAACCAGGGTCGCTTCGGAACCCTGGGCCGCAACACCTTCCGCGGGCCCGCCTTTTACAACTTCGATATCTCACTCGCCAAGGACACGCCTGTTGGCCGGCGCACGTCAGGCAGCGAACTCGTCAGTGTCCAGTTCCGTGCAGAGCTCTTCAACATCTTCAACGTGGTGAACCTGGGCCTGCCCTCGAACACCCTTGTAGGGTCGGGCTTCGGGCTGATTAACAGAACAGCCGGCAGCTCGAGACAGATACAGTTCTCTCTCAAGCTTGCCTATTGAGTCGAATTTGTCTTCAGAACCTGCCATGTCAACGGCATCTTGGCCGGAACGATGGCCGTGCCTGAAGGTGCGGGCGGCATCATAGCAGCCAGCGCCAACCTGCGAAGCGAACGCAGTCTGTCAGCCGCCCTTCTCCTATCTCCCTCAAACCCAACGGCGCCACGCACCCGGCCCTAGGAGACAGCTGCCGGTACTTCCTCCAGGTAGTCGTTGCGAAGCCGCTTCTGCCCCGATTTCACAAAGTCCACCAGCGCCGTTCCGTTATACAGATCAAGAATGGTGCCATTGCCGAAGCGCTTGTGCCGAACCACATCGCCCTTGTGAAATCTCGAGGGCGGCCCGACATGAACGATCGTCTGGGGCGCCGTCGTGTGGATCTCGCCGTACTGGGTCCGGACCGTCGTAACCTCCTCCTTGCTGCACCCGTTCAAAGCAAGGTCCTTGTCGCCGAAGGTTGTCGCCGCCAGGCCGGGCCTCGACCGATCGAACTTCTCCGGATGCTGATGGGCGCAGTTGTCGCAGCGCATACACGGCTGCCCTTCGTCTTCCCCGAAGTAGGCGCGGATCACCTGTGTGCGACAGTTCGGCGTCTCTGCGTAATGCATCATCTCGGCAAGCCGTTCCTTGTCGTGCACAGCACGATCCGAATAGCTCTTGAGCAGCGCTTCAAGCGCCTCGTCCGAGGGAAGTTCCTTGGCGACCAGCGTGTATCCACGTGAACCGCGCCGGATCAGCCCGGCGTCGGTCAGCAGGTTGAGGATGACCTGCGTACGTCGGCACCCAACGTCAGAGACCGCAGCAATCAGATCCGCGGTGGCGTCGGGCAAGCCAGCCTTTGCTGCAGCTCCGGCCGCAGCCTCCGGACCGGAAGCCGCAGCTTGCGAACCTGAAGCTGCAGACTCCGAACCTGAAACAGCAGCCTCCGCACCTGAAGCCGCAGCCTCCGCATCAGCTAACGGCATCTGCGGCGAAGCCACCGCACGGAATACCGCACGAAGCTCATCCGGTCTCGGATACCGGCCGGAAAGAAAAAAGCTCTGGATGCGCTTGTCCTCGAGCCGGTAGAGCAGCACCGCGTGCGACGGCTTGCCGTCGCGTCCCGCGCGCCCCGCCTCCTGGTAGTAGGTTTCAAGCGAATCGGGGAACTCGAAGTGATACACAAACCGGATGTCAGGCTTGTCAATGCCAAGCCCGAAGGCCTTGGTCGCGATCATCACCTGGTGATCGCCGCGCATAAACTCCTTCTGTGCCCGCTCGCGCTCGCGCGTCTTCATCTTCCCGTGGTAGTGGCCCACCTTGATGCCGTGCTCGGTCAGGTTGTCGAACAACTCGTTCGCCGAACGCACACTCGCCGTGTAGATAATGCCGCAGCCCTGCTCCTGCTCAAGCATGCACGCAATGCGCGCAATCTTCGCCTGGTTGTTGACCGTGGGATGGACAGCGAACGACAGGTTCTCGCGCTCCGTCCCGGTCGAGATCCGCGTGGCATCCTCAGCGTCGAGAGACTTGAGGATATCTGCCGCCACCTCCTCCGTCGCAGTCGCCGTCAAAGCCAGCACCGGCGGGTTGCCGAGCGTCTTGCGCGCCTCGCCGATCGCCTGGAAGGCTGGACGAAAGTCATGCCCCCACTGCGAGATCGTATGGGCCTCATCAACCACCAGCAGCGAGATGCCGCCCGCCTCCTTCAACTCGGCCAGGAACTCGCGCTTCTCAAGCCGCTCAGGCGTCACATAGATCAGCTGTGCGGAGCCGTCCGCGATCTCCCGTTCGACCCTCTCGGCAGCCGCCTTGCGGATCGTCGAGTCCAGTTTTTCGACCACCACATCAGCCTGCTCAGCCTTCTCCTGCTGATCCTGCATCAGTGCAATCAACGGCGAGACGACTACCACCGGGTGCGGCAAAAAGAGCGAGGGGAGCTGATAGGTCAACGACTTCCCTGCCCCCGTGGGCATCACTGCAAGCGTGTTCCTGCCCTTGAACACGCTTTCTAAAACTTCACGCTGACCCGGTCTGAAACGCTTGATGCCGAAGCGCCGCTGCGCCTCGTGGAGGATCCTGGCCCATGGAACTTCTGCTTTGGAACTTGCTGGCATGTGTCGACGTACTTCCTTTCGCGCGTTTGGATGCGTGGATCGCGGTGTAAGCTTTTGTGGAGATTGGTGAGAGCAAAGTCACCCCGTGCGCCAGCCGAAGCGCGCTGCGCCCGTTCAACAGCACACCCGCAGAAGAGGAGATGTCCGCATGCAAAGTCGAATTCTAGGGACCACGATGCCCGTACTCGAGGTGCTGCTTGCGCCCGGCGAAGGCATCATCTCGGAGGCCGGTGAGTTGAGCTGGATGACCCAGTCGATCCAGATGCAGACGCACACCCAGATGGCCGGCGGCGGCGGCTTCTTCGGCGCCATCAAACGCGTAGCCGGCGGCGGCACCCTCTTCATGACCGAGTACTCAGCGCTCGGCACGCCGGGCGAGGTCGCCTTCGCGACCAAGGTTCCCGGACACATCCTGCCGGTAGAGGTGGGCGGCGGCCAGGAGTTCATGGTGCACCGCCACGGCTTTCTCTGTGCCACCTCGCAGATCCAGCTCGGCGTCGGCTTCCAGCAATCGCTCGGCGCCGGCATCTTCGGCGGCGACGGCTTCCTGCTGCAGAAGATCTCAGGCTACGGGACGGCATGGCTCGAGCTGTCGGGCGAGGTGATCGTCAAGGATCTGCGGCCCGGCGAGACCCTGCGCGTACATCCCGGCCACGTAGGCGCCTTCACCAGCGGCGTCAACTTCCAGATCACCATGGTGCGCGGCATCAAGAATCTGATCTTCGGCGGCGATGGCATCTTCCTGGCGGCGCTCACCGGGCCCGGACGCGTCTGGCTGCAAACCCTGCCGATCTCGCGGCTGGCGCACCAGATCCTCGAATACGCGCCCGGTGAACGTCGCACAGAGAACATCCAGACAGGCGTTGTCGGCGGCATCGTCGGCTCGCTGCTCGACGGCATGAACGGACGTTGAAAAAATAGTTGCGAAGATTACTTTTGATTGGGGCGGTAATAAGCTATGCGTCTGCATCTGACGGTTTGTTGTAACAAAACAAAACACTTGGAGCGGAGAGCTTATGGGACACGGGGTTATTTTCTGGATCATCGCGGGCGGCATCGCAGGCTTTCTCACCGGCAAGATCATGAACGGTGAAGGCTACGGCGTCTTCATGGACATCATCATCGGCATCGTGGGAGCGTTCGTCGGGGGCTTTCTGATGACGCACCTGCTAGGTGGAACCGGCCAGGGGGGCCTCATCTACTCCATCGTCGTGGCCACTGTCGGCGCGATCATCCTTACCTTCCTGCTGCGGCTCGTCACCGGTGGACGCGCCCGAAATCTCTGATCCAACATCCGAAAGACCGCCGATCCGGAGCAGCGTGTTCGAGCAGGAGGGCCAGGGCGCTAAGCCCTGGCCGTCTTTGGCTTTACCCTCGGTCATTGACCCTCCAACACTGATTTCCGTGTGCATCCGCGCATCGCTGTGCCGGATGCATTCAAAAGTCGCAGCACCATATCATCGAGGCCACGAATACAGATTCACTCCGGATATTGCGGGGCTCTGCCCGGCGACGTAGACTGAGCCGCATGACCCACATCAAGCTTCATCTCTCGACCGCGATGTTGACCCTCGCCCTGACGGCTCCCGCGACCCTCTTCCACCCCGCATACGGACAGGATTGGGCGAAGACCAGGCTCGAACAGAGTCCGCGGCATCGCGAGTACGTCACGGTGAAGCACGGCGGCCGATCGCTGAACACCTACGTGGTCTATCCCGAGGTAAGCGGCAAGGCGCCGGTCGTCGTGCTCATCTCGGAGATCTTCGGTTTGAGCGACTGGATGAAGCTGCAGGCCGATGAACTCGCCGCGCAGGGCTTCATCGTCATGGCGCCAGACCTGCTGAGCGGCCTCGCCGAGGCACCCGCGAATGCGGCAGCCCCCGCGCCCGCTGCTCCAGCGGACCACGATCATATGGGTCAGAACGGCAGCGGCTCCGTACCCGCGACCCCCGGCGGAATGGCGGCGTTTCGCGACCAGGACTCGATCATCAAGGCAATCATCGGTCTGGACCCGAACCAGGTGAACGCTGATCTGGATGCGGTCGCCGACCTCGGCGAAAAGCTCCCCTCGGCGTCCGGCAAGGTCGCAGTCGCGGGCTTCTGCTGGGGCGGCGGAAAGAGCTTCGCCTTCGCCACGCACCGCACGGACTTGAGTGCCGCCTTCGTCTTCTACGGGCCTCCACCCCCGGCTGCCGACATGGCAAGGATCACGGCGCCGGTGTACGCGTTCTATGCGGGCAATGACGCGCGCATCACGTCCACCGTTCCCCAGGCAACATCCGATATGAAGGCCGCGGGCAAGACCTACCAGCCGGTCACCTACGATGGCGCAGGCCACGGCTTCATGCGGGCCGGGCAGGCTCCCGACGCCTCACCCGAGAACAAAAAAGCGTTCGATGCAGGGTTCGCCCGCATGCTCGCCGAGCTGAAGAAGATAAAGTAAGCGCGTACTTGTTGACCCTGTAGCGCGCCTCGAGGTTGGTGCCAGCTTC
>CAXTUS010000065.1:12871-15483 GCA_964247475.1 uncultured Acidobacteriaceae bacterium
CTTCCTTGCAGAAGCTGGCACCCCGTGTCGGCAACCATACAGACAGTCTTGCTCGCTGCGAGCGATAGTCTTGGTTCAGCCCCAATCTGCTGAGTCAAGGGGACGCAGCCCAGGCTGCCGTCCGAGGCTGCCTGGAGTTGTCATGAACCGCTACGTTCTTCTGTACGGCACGGATGAGAGTCTGTTGCAGACCAGGTCACTGGTGCTCGGACACATGGGCCACCAGGTCGTGGCAGCCCGTACTGAGCACGAGGTGCGGCAGCTGTCCAAGCAGGTGCCGATCGCGTTGCTGATCCTGTGCCATACGCTCCTGCCGGAAGAGCGGGAACGGGCAACCGCGATCGTGAAGCTGCGCCATCGAGAGGTGAAGTGCCTCGTGCTGGTGAACCGGTTTACCCTGCTCGAGGTGCCTGCAGGCTGGGCCGTAGTCGATGCCGCGGAGGGTCCCGCGCGCCTGCTCACGGCCGTCGCCCGGCTTCTGCACCGTCCGTCAGCCGGCCCCGCCGTGGGCACTCTCGACCAGCGCGTTGAAAGAAGCTCCTTTGGCCACGCACTCCCGGCCGCGTCCGCGTCCTAGGTGGCAGCGCTGGCGCTCCAGCTCCGGCCGGCTCCAGGCGGCGCTCTGCGGGCCGCTAAGCCGGATGCAGGAACGCAAACCGGATCATGAACAGGATCGCCAACAGGTAAAGCATCCAGTGCGCGCGGGTGGCACGGCCAGTCAGGATCTCGAGTGCCGCATAGGCGGTCAGGCCGAAGCTGAGGCCGGTGGCGATCGAATACGTCAGCGGAATCAGGATCAGCGTCAGAAAGGCCGGGATCGCGATGCGCGGCTGCTCCCAGTCGATCTTCGCAGTAGGCGCAAGCATCAGCGCGCCCACCAGGATTAGCGCCGGTGAGGTGGCGAACGCCGGAATCGCGCCGGCCAGCGGTGCGACAAAGATGGCAAGCAGAAACAGCAGCCCGGTGACGATCGCGGTGACGCCCGTCCGTCCCCCCGCGGCCACGCCCGAGGACGATTCGATGTAGCTGGTGACGGTGCTCGTCCCCGCCAGCGAGCCGAAGATCGTGGCCGTGGCGTCGGCAAAGAAGATCCGGTCAAGACGTGGAATCGTATGATCCGGCAGGATCAGCCCCGCGCGCTCGGTGACGGCGACCAGCGTGCCGATGTTGTCGAACAGGTCGACGAAGAGGAAGACAAAGACAATCTCGAAGAATCCGATGTTCAGGGCGCCGCGAACGTTGAGCTGGAACGCAGTCGTCCTGAGCGAGCCGAGATCAACAGCGGCAGGAGTCCAGTGGACCTGGTGGCAGGCAACGCCCAGCGCCATGGTAGCGAGCACACCAAGCAGCATGGCAGCCCTGATGCGCAGCGCCTGGAGCGTGGCGATGATGAGGATACCCGCCACCGCCAGCAGCACCGGTGCCGCGTGCAGGTTGCCCAGGGTGACCACGGTGGCCGCGCTGGGCACGATGATGCCGGAGTTCTTGAGCCCCACAAAGGCGATAAACAGGCCGATGCCTCCCGCAACCGCGGCGTGCAGCTCATGCGGAATCGCTCCGACCAGCCTCTGCCGGATGCCGCCCACCGTAAGCAGGAGGAAGATGATGCCCGACAGGAAGACAGCCCCAAGCGCGGTCTGCCACGAGACACCCATGCCTTTCACCACCGAGTACGTGAAGTAGGCGTTGAGGCCCATCCCGGGTGCAAGGGCCAGGGGATAGTTGGCGAGCGCGCCCATCAGGATCGAACCCAGCCCCGCGCACAGGCAGGTGGCCGTGGTCACCGCGGCCAGCGGCATCCCGGTCTCGTGCAGAATCGCCGGGTTCACGAAGATGATGTACGCCATGGTCACGAACGTCGTGACCCCGGCAAGCGCCTCGGTGCGCCACGAGGTGCGATGTCCGCGAAAGTTGAAGTAGGTTTCGAGTCTTGCCCGGAGCGACATAGGGACAGCTTCTAACGGAGTGGTACAGGGGGTTAGGTTCGGCCGCCAGCCTCTGGACTCCCTTGCTGGGAGATGGAGGTTGGCGGCTAGAAGCCGTACTTAGAACTTCAGCGCAAGCGACATCTGCACCTGGCGCGAGCTTCCGATCGTATGTGAAACGACGCCGAGCCCCGTCGGGCAGTTATAAAAAGTGCTCGACCCTCCGCTCGATCCCGGGTTCAGGCGGCAGGTGTCGGCACTCGGCGCCACGCCGTTCGCATAGGTCGACGGGCTCCCGGGGAAGTTGTTGAAGTTGTTGTTCTGCGAGACCTCGTTGCCGGGAACGTCGAAGCTTGAAGTGTTCGTCAGGTTGAAGACGTCGAAGGTGAAGCGCAGGTTGTAGCGATCAGAGAACTTCGTCTCCTTCAGCAGCGAGGCGTCGGCGCGCTTCTGAAAGGCCTGGCGGAAGATGTTGCGCTGACCGCTGGTGAATCCCGTCTCAAAGGGATCGGACGTCGGAATCGCTCCGTTCAACCCGCCCGCGGGAAGCAGCGGAATGCTGAAGCATTCGGACTTCAGAGCCTGCGTCCCGAACGCTCCGGAGTGGCCGGTCAGGGCAGTCTTTGCGTTGCAGCCGTTCGCCAGCGGAACGATGGGGTTGGTGATGCCGTCGAAGGTGCTGTAGAA
>CAXTUS010000065.1:15493-19271 GCA_964247475.1 uncultured Acidobacteriaceae bacterium
CTGCCGATCGCACCCGAAAAGTCGATCACCGAGTAAGGCTGGCCGGACTGGAGGACGGTCAGCCCCACCAGCGACCAGCCATTGATGAACTTGCCCGTCAGCGTCGACTCCGGCACCAGGCTCGGCAAGCGGTAGACATAGGTGAAGTTGAGGACATGGGTGCGATCGAAGTCTGCCGACGCATAGCCGTCGCGCAGATTGAGCGGATTGTTGCCGTTGTAGAAGAGGCCCAGCCCGGACTGCTCATCGAGCGCATGCGAATAGGTATAGGAGGCAGCCACCTGGACACCGTGGCTCATCCGCTTCTCGATGTGCGCGTTCAGCGCGTTATAAGCGCTGACGCCGGCCGCCTTGTAGTCGATCGACTCGGCCGCGTACCCGGTGTAGGGCACGCGATGGTCGCCGTTGCCGCCTTCGTTGTCCGCGCCATAGGACGTTCCGTCGGGCAGCGTGGCGCCGGCAACCGTGTAGCCATAGGTGTAGCTCTGGCCGTGGATCGGGCTTCCCGGGGCGGCGATCCCGGGCTGGTTGAAGGGCACGGGAATCACCTGGTGGCGGCCAAGATTGCCAACATAGCCGAGCTCGATGGCGACGTCGTTGCGCGGCTGCCATTGCACGTCAAGCGTGTAGTTATAGGTATAGGGCAGCTTGTTGGCGCGATCGTAGGTGCCGAGCGAGATCGGCTGGGCTCCATTTGCGATCGCCGCGATGTTCGGCAGGTAGTTGCTCAGGTCAGACGCCTTGGGATCGGTGGGTGCGGCCCCCTTCACCAGGCCATAGGGATGCGCAAGATTGCCGCCGGCGTCGGTAGGCGGAGCCGTCGGCGGCCCGAAGTCGCCCGCGCCGCCGCAGGTCGGGATGAAGTAGCTATAAAGGGTCACCGAGCCGGGACACGTCTGGGTCGTCACAAACGGCAGCGACTGGTTCACACCAAACGGCCCGCCGGTCACCGTGCCGATCGCATAGCCGGGCGAAAAGTAGCTGAACAGCTGACCGCGATCGTAGTACATGCCGAAGCCCGCGCGCGCCACCAGCTTGTTGGCGAAGATCTTGGGCGACCACGCCGCGCCGAGCCTTGGGCCAACCCCCCACTGCCGGCCGGTAAGGGTCGTCTTCGAGACGCCTGCGGTGCCGTTCGCGTTGTTGCCTGCGATGATAAAGCCCGGGTTGGCGATGGTGTCGCTGGCCTCGTTGTACTGGTAAAGCGAAGGGTCGAAGTTGAAGATGCGTCCATATTTTTCAGACAATCCGCCATCCCAGTCGTAGCGCAGGCCAGCGGTAAGCGAAAGGTTCGGCGTCACCTGGAACTTGTCCTGGACAAAAGAGCCGACCTGGTTCGCGCGGTAGTAACGATTGGCGTCGCCCTGGATGAAGGAGGTGACGAAGAAGCCGGTGGCGCCGCTGCCCTGCGTCACGTAGCCCTGGGCAAAGGCCCCGAAGTCGTCCGACGCCACCGTGCCGGTATTGGTACGGCGGTCGATCGTATTCAGCTGGGTATAGCTGTAGGTGGTGCCGAAGCTCACGGTGTGTTTGCCGAGGGTCCAGATCGCGTTGGCCGAGGGTTGGATCCGGTTCTGGAAGGCTCCGGTGTTGGGGCCCTGGCCCTCCGCATTCGGACCGATGCTCAACGTTCCCGACCTCGGCGCCTGCCCCTGGTTATCGCCTAGCACGTTCACAATCGAGACGCCCGGGAAGTAGTTCGAACCGAACTGGTCGATCGAAGCCGGCCCCGCATTGCCCCCGGGAAAATTGCTGGGGCCAAACGGCTGCTCGTTGGTGGCGTAGGTCTTCTCGCGGATGAAGCCAAGCGTCTGGGTGGTCGAAAGATTCGACTTGATCAGAAAGGTGTTGATGATCGAAAAGACCTGTGCGCCCGAGTCCAGGTGCTCCGTGAACCCTGGCGTATTCGAGTAGGAGTACGGTGCGATCGTGGGATCGTGCTGGAAGTAGTACTTCAGCGCCACCGTGTCCCGGGTGGTCGCGTTGTAGTCCAGGTTCGCCGAAGCGATATCCGCGGTAAATCGCCCGGTGCCCGGCAGGAACGCGTCGAAAGGGTGAGTAGGCGAAAGGAACTGCGAGCCGGTGTCATTCGGCACCAGCCATTTGCCGGGCTCACCCGGCAGCGCCGGCGAGTTGAAGAGCGCCAGCGCGACGTGATCAATGTTGGCCGCGGTCAGCGGATTCGGCAGCGAGCCGGCAAAGTTGTTATTCGTCAGCGTCGCGAAGCCCGCAGCATCGCGATTATTGTCCGACAAGCCCACGGGGACGTTCAGGAAGCCGGCGCCGATCTCCTCATCCGCCACGTGCAGGTGTTGGTAGGAGACGAAACCGAAGAGCTTGTTCTTGAGGATCGGACCGCCCAGGGTGCCGCCCACCGAGTACCGGTGCAGCCCGGGATTCTTGAGGTTCCCAGGGATGTCATCGTCGTTCTTGAAGAAAAAGGGCGCGGCGTTGATCCAGTTCGTTCCGCGGCGTCCGTAGACCTGGCCGTGGTACACATTCGTTCCCGAAGAGGTGCTGAGATCGATGTGCGCGCCCGAGGTCGAACCCTGCTGCGCGTCGTACATCGAGGCATTCACCCGGACCTCTTCGACCGTCTCGGGCGGTGGCGTGGGAATCGCGTTGCCGATCGACAGATAGATGGAAGCAGCCGACTGGATCACGCCACCCGCGCCGTTCGAAGTCGAAACGCCGGTCGAGTTGATAATCCGTGCCGAGCCCACCTGCGAGGTCGATTTGCCGTTAAACAGGTTACTGGCGTCCACGCCGTTGATCGAAAAGCTGTTCGACGTGTCCCGCTGGCCGTTGGCCCAGATGGGCAGGTTGCCGAGCCCCGCGTTCGAGCCCGTGCCGCTCGGCAGCTCGGCGTTCACGCCCGGCGAAAGAATGGCGACGCCGGTGAAGCTGCCCGTGGCAAGCGGAATCTCCTGCAGCTGGGTATGGTCGAGCACATAGCCATTGGTCGTGTCGACCGCGTTCAGCAGCGGCGTGGCATCCACCTGGACCGTATCCGATACCGCTCCAACCTTCAGCTGCGCAGGCAGCGTCACCGTGCGGTCGGCCTGGACGACGATCCCCGGGAAGCGCTGGGCTTCGAACCCTTCACGCGTGAACGTGAGGGTATATGTGCCGATCGGCAGGTTCTGGAAGATGTAAAAACCGTTAGCCGCAGCCGTCTGCGACCGTGTGAGACCGGTCCCTGCGCTGACAAGGGATACGACCGTGCCGGGCAGGATGCCGCCCTCGGGGTCGGTGATCACTCCCGTAATGGCGCCAAGCGTCTGCTGCGCCGAAGCGGAAGGGACGGCGGCAAGGCTGACCGGTGCGAGCAGAAGGGCGACGGCAGAGAGGCGGCGGCGGGAACTGCGATTCATGTGCTGGCTCCTACGAGGTGTCCTGAAGCTTCTGGAAAGCTGGAGGTACGGAACTGCACCGGATACGAGGTATCTGCAGGGTGTTTCGAACGCCGGAGACACGGATTCGCAGAAGCGCGTACGGGGCACGTGCGCGCTGAGAAGGCTACTGAATAGAGGTTGTGAAACTACGGTAAATGAGGTCCTGCGAGTTGGCTAGCTAAATCTCTGGGCACGAGAACAGGCAATCGGCTCGCCGTCCTGATCAGGGACAGCAACTACTTTGCGGGAATCAAGCCAGCTCTTGGGGGAAGGAGCTCCGAGATCCCCGCGCGCAGCGCTCCTGCTCCTCCCCGCGAGCAGCGCACCTCCCCCCACGCAGCGCCACCCGCCCGGAGGCAGGACGCGGCTGCACTCGCCTTTTC
>CAXTUS010000066.1:0-18539 GCA_964247475.1 uncultured Acidobacteriaceae bacterium
CCGAGATGTGCATGCCTGGCGATAACATCCAGCTCGAGATCACGCTGCACACGCCCGTCGCGATGGAAAAGGGTCTGCGCTTCGCCATCCGTGAGGGCGGCAGAACCGTGGGCGCCGGTACCATCTCCGAGATCATCAAGTAAGCGCCGGTCGTGTCGTGCTTCTTCTAGAAGGAAGATAAAGCGGTGGGCTTCGGCTCACCGCTTTATGTTTTCGGAGACCTTTTAGCAGATGGAGCTATCAACGTGCCTGGCCCCGAATAGCGATCGGGTCAGAGCATCACTCCTCGTTCTTGAACCTATTGAATCGAAGCACATTCAAGGGCTGATCAGCCTCCGACAGCCGGGGGCTTCGCTCATGGAGTGTCAGCGATCAGGTCGCTCGCAGGGACCCTGGACCCCGGGGGTGGCTGAAATGGCTCAACGGAGATGCGCTCGTACCGCACCTCCAGCACGGTCAGCGTTTCGACGCCGCCTGGCGCCCGAAGAATTACCTCGTCATCTTCTGCCGCTCTCATCAGGGAGCGCCCCAAAGGGGAATCCCAGCTGATGTGATTACGGTCGAGGTCGACTTCATCCGTACCGACGATACTCACGACTCGCTCTGTGCCCGCGGCATTTGCGTATCGCACGGTGGCCCCGAAGAACACCCTCGTCGCTCTTTGCCCCGTTCTCACCGCTTCAGGATCGATCACCTCTGAGGCTTCTATATGCTTCGTCAGGAAACGAACCCGCCCATCAATCTGCCGCAGACGCCGCTTGCTGTATTGATAGTCGGCGTTTTCACTGCGATCGCCATTGCCCGCGGCCCACGCCACCACCTGCACCACCGCCGGACGATCTCTGGTGAGCAGGTATTGGCGTTCGTCCTTCAGGCGTTCAATACCACCCGGAGTGATGTAGTTTTTGTCGTGGTTCGCCGCGGGCTCCTCTGCTTTTGGTCTCCTCATGAACCCTTTTCGCATCCTGCGGCCCTCGCTGAGCGCGAATCGATCTGCCAGCCTCTATCGAATTGCCAGCCTCCGTCTATGTTAATCCAAGGAGGACCTTCAGCGGGACCGAGCAGTTTAGTCGCCGCTATCCCGGCTTCGAGGAGGCGCTTCTACCGCCGACCGGAGCAGTGATCCCAGTCGGCGTCGGTATAGAAGGGGACGATGTATCACTGCCTCTCCATCTGGTCTAATCGTGCGACCTCGCACGGAAGTTCCCTCAAACTTGCCCGGAGAGTCTCGGGGAAAGCGGCGTAACCCACAACTGCGATCCGTCCGTTCATGCGGGGCCGTGGTCCTATGGCAATTTCTGCTGCTTTGAGGGATAATAGTCGAGGACGAGCGTGGCCTGACCGTCGTCTCTCAAGGTTTACAATTCAGGTTGCGGGTAGCAGGGACCCTATGCCCTGCGTCGCGGCGTGTCGGAGGTAAAATCTTCGGAACGCTCGCTTGCCAGCCGAGGTGGCTGGCCACACCAGAGAGGAATCATCATGCGCGAGATCATTACCCTTCAGTGCCCCGAGTGCAAGAACCGGAACTACTCCACGACCAAGAACAAGAAGACGACCACCGGGCGTCTCGAGTTTTCAAAGTTCTGCAACACGTGCCGCAAGCACACGGACCACAAGGAAACGAAGTAAAGGGGCACGCTCCCGACGGCACGGCTTCAGCAGGCTTTTGGAGCCGTTGAAGAAGCTGTCGGGAGCCACGCGCTCCTTACCGGGGGGAGTAAGCTCAACGGTTAAACTGTCGGTCTCCAAAACCGAACTTCTCGGTTCGAATCCGAGCTCCCCCGCCAGTTTGGTTCAAGTCCAGCGCTTGTCCTGGAAGACGTAAGATTTCTGTAGTTCAGCAGCGGATTTGCACTTCATCTCAGTAGATAGAAGCTTGAGGCAGCGCGATGGCCAAGACAATGGCAGTGGTAGATCAGCCAAACACGGGATTGCAGCAGTTGAAGAACGGTCCTCAGCGGCTTGGCGATTTCCTTAAAGACGTTCGTTCGGAGATGAAGAAGGTGGCCTCGCCTTCGCGTGCCGAGGTGCAGGCAACAACAATTGTCGTCATCGCCACCGTCTTTATCTTTGCTGCTTACTTTGGACTGGTGGATTATATCGTCGGCCACCTGATGGACCTGCTCTTCAAGCATCTGGCCAAGTAGATCGTGTCAGATGAGTACCACCCCAGTTTGTACGTACGCGCGGATGCTGGAAGCCAGGCGGCGCGGCAGGAGAAGGCTGAGACTATGGCAGTAGACGAGTTGAATCCGGACGAGCAGCTTACGCCCGTGGCCGAGGGCGAAGCAGCGACGGCTGAAGGCGCAGAGCACCTCGCGCCGCCGGCGAACGAGAGCTTCAAGTGGTACATCATTCACGCATATTCGGGCTTTGAGCGCAAGGTGAAGGAGTCGCTCGAGAGTCGGATCCGTGCTTACAATCTCGAAAACAAGATCGGACGGATCGAGATCCCGCTCGAGCCGACGACTGAACTGCGCAACGGCAAGAAGGTCACCATTGATCGCGTCTTCCTGCCCGGCTATGTATTTGTCGAGATGGACCTCGATAACGACCTGTGGCACGTCATCAAGAACACGCCGCGGGTAACGGGCTTCCTGGGTACGGGCGACTCGCCTGTCGCGTTGAGCGAGCAGGAAGTAGCTGGCATGCTGAACCGGGCTGATGTGACCAAGGACAAGCCCGCGATGAAGGTGAAGTTCGACAAGGGCGAGCAGGTGCGCATCAATGAAGGTCCGTTTGCGAACTTCAACGGCGCAGTGGATGACGTGAACGAAGAGAAGCAGACCCTGAAGGTGATGGTCTCGATCTTCGGACGTCCGACACCGGTAGAGATTGAGTTTTCAAAGGTCGATAAGATGGAGTAGTCGGCCTTCGATGGTGGGAACTGCGCTGCCCGGCGCGAATGCACGCTGCCGGGGCTTCTCAGAGCGGAACCCGTGAGCAGCAGCTGGGAAAATTTCGTGCGAGACGCTGGTCTCCGCCAAGCATAAAGAGGATTGAATCATGGCACCGAAGAAGATCACAGGATACGTCAAGCTGCAGGTGATGGCCGGCAAGGCTACGCCCGCACCGCCGATCGGCCCCGCGCTCGGACAGGCGCAGGTCAACATCATGGAGTTCTGCAAGCAGTTCAACGACCGGACCAAGGAGCCTTCAATGGCTGGCCTGACGATCCCGGTCGTGATCACCGTTTACGGCGATCGCACGTTCTCGTTCATCACGAAGACGCCTCCCGCCGCTGTGCTGCTAAAGAAGGCGGCAGGCATCGAGAAGGGCTCGGGCACGCCTAACAAGGATAAGAAGGGCAAAGTCACCGAGAAGCAGATCATCGAGATCGCGACGCAGAAGATGCCGGACCTGAATTCGACGACCGTCGAGGCGGCCGCTCGTTCGATCCGCGGGACTGCGCGTTCGATGGGCATCGAAATTACTGCTTAGTGTCAAGGGATTGCGAAAAGCGGCAGGGCTCCGGCTCTGCCGCTTTTTGTTCTGCGCAACGGCAAAAGGCGTCCTCACTGCGGCTAGCGCTTACTTCGTGATTGGACGCCTCGTGTGTCCGGCTCAGGCGAAGAGAGCACGTTGTTGAGGCAGGGCAGCGTGGACGGGTGGTTTGCGCGGGATGCCGGTGTCACGGGTGAGCAGGGCATCGGTCGAGCGTTGAGCCAGGCCATGATCGCGGCACGCCCTCTGGACCATCGCGCGCAGCTTGTCGCGGTAGGCGGGAGCAGCGAAGGCGTCGGTCGCGAAACGCTGCTCGTAGTCCGCCATCAACTGCGGGTAGTGCTCGCGGATAAAGCTCAGGAACGTCGGTCGCGAGCATGACTTCAGGAAGAGCGGTTCCGCAGCAAAGAAGCTGGCGCGCGCCTGGGCGGCTCTCGCAGCCATCTGGTCAAGAGCTTCTGGCGTGTCGGTGATCCCGGGAAGTAAGGGAGAGCAGAGAACACCGGCAGTCAGCCCAGCCTCGCGGAGCCTGCGGACGGCTGCGAAACGGAGGTCAGGGCGCGGCGCCCGGGGTTCTAGAATCCTGGCGAGGGCGGCGTCAGGCGTGGTGATCGTCAGGTGCAGCACGAGCGTATTGTGGCGCGTAATCTTCGTGAAGAGATCGATGTCGCGTTCGATCAGCTTGGATTTCGTGACGAGGCCAATGCGAAGATCCTTGTGGCGGGCGAAGACTTCCAGCAGCGAACGCGTGATGCGGGCGGTGCGTTCGATGGGCTGGTACGGGTCAGTGGCGGTGCCAATGGCGATCTCGTCAGAGGGAGCGTGCTTCCGGAGTTCCTGTTCGAGCAGCCAAGGCGTATTTTCTTTGAGAAAGATGAGGCGTTCGAAGAGCGCTGGATCCTTGTAGTCCGGGCTTCCTGTCGGCGGTGCGGCAGAACCCAGGAACTCGTGCGTATATCGGGCATAGCAGTAACGGCAAGCAAATTCGCACCCGCGGTAAGGGTTGATTCCGTAAGCGAGCGAGAGGCGGCGTTTCGAGGTGGTCTTGTTCAGAATGGAACGGACCTCCATGGCACGGAACTCAACCTGGTGCCCGTCGGCGACGTGGGAGGCTTCGGCTGCCATGCGGGCCATCCCCGTAGGCGCACTCTTCAAAATGGGAAAGAGACCAGAGGTGTCGTCATTCATATTCGCTTTTGCTTCGCTCCACCTGCGAGACTATGCACAACAGGCTCTTGGGTCAAGCGCCGCTTTTGGAGAATGGGTGCTGCAGGAGTCTGGGGCACACGTGCCTCCTCGACGGATGCGCGGAAGTCGATGAGGGATCACCGAAGGAGGTACAGGAATCCTGGTAGCGCCGGTGTGCGACTTCCAGCGATTGCCTTGCGGTGGGCGTCTGGCTACCAACGGTAGCTGAGAAGCTGGGTAACCCACGCGCGGAGGCTGGGAAAGCTCCTCGCAAACCGGGTATTTGCTATGCACTAAGCAACCCACTCTGGTCGCCATCGCGGCTCGGGACGGCATGAAGATGCAGAGACGTCGGCGCTGGTAGAAAGTAGGAGGAAGGCGACATGGCGACTTCGAATCTAATGAGCCGTCGATCTGCTGCGACACGGCGACGGATCTCATCTAGCAGGAGGAGCCACAGCGATCAGAGGAGATGATTCCGTGGCAGCCGACCGCAGTAATTAAGGCTTTGGCTTCGCTCCCCTGCGCGCTGCTGGCGCAGGTGGCACGTCTAGGGCCTTCCATCGGCTTGACCCCGTAGAGGGATTCAAGCATACTTATAAAGTTGCCTCACCAACCGGTTGAGTGCACATCGAACCACGCTGATGCAGGTTTGTGCATCGAGGGTGGAAGATAGGAAAACAATGGCACAGAAGATTTCGAAGAACCTGGCGAAGGCGCGCGCAATGGTTGAACCGCGTCCCTACACTCTTGTAGATGCCGTACCGCTCCTCCAGAAGGTAAAGTACGCGAAGTTCGACGAGACGGTCGACATAACCCTCCGCCTCGGTGTTGACCCGCGTCATGCAGACCAGATGGTCCGCGGAACTGTTGTTCTCCCGCACGGGCTTGGCAAGTCGAAGATCGTGGCTGTGATCGCGTCTGGAGACAAAATCAAGGACGCAGAGACGGCCGGAGCCGAGTTCTTTGGTGGAGAAGAACTGGTTGAGCGGATTCAGAAAGAGGGCTGGACTTCCTTTGATGCCCTGATTGCCACTCCTGACATGATGCGCTCAGTCGGTCGTCTGGGTAAGGTGTTGGGTCCGAAGGGTCTCATGCCGAATCCTAAGACCGGGACTGTCACCACAGATGTCGCTGCGGCCATCAAGGAGATCAAAGCGGGTAAGGTCGAGTTTCGCACGGACAAGACCGCGCTCGTTCACGTTCCCGTGGGCAAACTGTCGTTCGATCCGCAAAAGCTGGTCGACAACGCCATGACTGTCATCACGAGCGTGATGAAAGCAAAACCGTCGGCGGCGAAGGGAAAGTACATCAAGGGGATTACCATCTCGTCTTCGATGGGCCCCGGCGTGCAGCTTGACAGTTCGGTCTCAGATCTGGCGGGCAAGGCCTAGTTCTCAATTCAGAACCACCGAATCTCACGGGTTATAAGCTACACAGCCGGTACTGTAACGGCAGCTAAAGGTTAGGTTTGTTATGGCGATCAGCAGGGCAACAAAGGCGGAGAAAGTCAAGACTCTGACACAGGAGTTCTCGACCTCAACCTCTGCCATTATAGGAACTTTCGCGGGGATGACGGCGTCAAAGGACTTTGATCTCCGCAAGACGGTTCGTGCCGCGGGCGCGAGCTACCACGTGGTCAAGAACAAGCTTGCTGCGAAGGCCAGCCAGGGTTCGAAGGTGGAGGAGGCGCTCCAAGGTCTTAAAGGTGTGTCCGCAGTTGCGTATACCTCTGGCGACCCGGTCCAACTTGCCAAGGCGCTCTCGACCTGGGTCAAGGACAACTCAGAGTTCACGTTCAAGCTTGCGATCGTAGATGGGAAGATCCTAAACGTCGCCGAGATTACAGAGCTAGCCACGATGCCGGGCAAGGAAGAGCTCTTCTCGAAGCTTCTTTTCCTGATCCAGTCACCCGCGCAGAGGCTCGCTACGGTCATCAACGCCACCGGGCGCGACCTAGCGGTTGTGATCAATCAGGGCGTCGAGAAGGAAAAGTTCGCTGCTGGTGCTGCTCCGGCTGCGCCTGCCACTGAAGCTGCGCCTATCGCTGAAGCTGCGGCACCCGCGGAAGCACCGGCCACCGAGCCTGAAGTGGCTGCCGCGCATGCCGAGGAGGCTCCTACCCCCGAAGAAGCGATTGCCGCCAACCCGGCGTCCGAAGCTGATGCAGTCGCTCAGCCTGAAAACGGGACTGGCTCGCAGGCTGGTGAGGCCGCGAACAGTGAGCCGGTCGAGGGCTAAAAAGTTTTGCTCCACTCTCCCCGGGTGCGCTTGTCTGGGCGCAACGGAAACCTGGAAGGATGTGGGCAGCCAGGATTGCAAGACGGGTTCTGGAGACGTAAATGAAGTAGGAATTTAGATTTGAACTGGAGAAATAACATGGCGGACATTCAGCAGTTGGAAGATGCAATCGTTAACCTAAGCCTGCTCGAGGCTTCGGCGCTGGTCAAGAAGCTCGAAGAGCGTCTCGGAGTCTCGGCAGCAGCGGCAGTCGCGGCTCCCGCGGCAGGCGGCGGCGCTGGCGCAGCGGCAGCACCGGTTGAGGAGAAGACCGAGTTCACCGTCATCCTGAAAGATGCCGGCGCGAACAAGATCTCAACCATTAAGGCTGTTCGCGAAGTGACCGCGCTTGGCCTGAAGGAAGCAAAGGATCTTGTTGACGGAGCACCGAAGCCGTTGAAGGAGAACGTTTCGAAGGAAGATGCCGCCGCGATTGCGAAGAAGTTCGATGGCATCGCGACAGTAGAGATCAAGTAACTATCCAGGAGTTGCACGTAGGGGCAGAACGAGGTATCCTCATTCTTGGGGATGTTGCTTCTGCCCTTTCGTGTGAAGCAACTCTTCTGAACTCACTCGAAAGCCAGGGCATTCTTCAGCGTATTTTGGCTTAGTTGGGCAGTTTCCGGGCTATCCTGCGATCAACTCGCAGGCTACGAGGCCGGCCATGCTGATCGTCAAGCGGCGGACGATCAGCGTGAAATGTGTCAGACGGCAGCAATCTTCGGGGCACGGCGAGCTCTGGAGGGTGGCGAGCATTACTTTCGATCAGCAGAAATCACTGGAATTCCATCTATCTGCGCTCCTGAGACATGACGTCTCTGCGAGCGCTTTTGCCGTCCTCGTTGTTGGATGCGGGATGGTGCGCTCCGACTGTCTCCGAACTGGATGATCGCAGGCTCCAAGGGTGTCCGAGAGCGGCTACGCGGTGTTGATAGCAGCTTTGACCGGCGCGCGGAAGCGCAAGAGTTTAGTAAGGCTACCGGAGTTAATGCGTACATCCGGTAATGAAACAGCAGGGTGCGGCGTGATCTCAAAGTGCTTCGAGATCCCTGATGCTGGGTAGATCAACAACTTGGCAAGGCAGCACGGTAGGTGCAGGGTAGTGCCGGCTTGAACTCTTGGGCCGGGAAACAATGCGCACAGGTCAGCCCGCAGGCGAGGGCAGGTTGATCCTGACGTCCGAAAAGGTACAGGCGCACAGCAGCAATAGGAGAGACCGGCAACCCCGGGTTTTCCGCCTCGAAGCAGCAAGTAAGTTCTCAGGAGAGAGCATGTCCGAACAGAACAATCCGACCAGCGAAATGCGCGCGATCCGCAGCCGTCTCGACTTCTCGAAGATCCCAACAGCAATCCAGATCCCCAACCTGATCGAAGTGCAGCGCCGCAGCTACGAGCGCTTTCTGCAGATGGACAAACTGCCCCAGGAGCGCGAGGACAACGGCCTCCAGTCTGTGTTTACCTCGGTCTTCCCGATCACCGACTTCCGCAACGTTTCAGAGCTTGAATTTGTTGACTTCTCGATTGGCAACTGGGAGTGCAAGTGTGGCTACCTCAAGGGGCTTAACCACCTCCGCACGGCCTGCACCAACTGCGGACACATGGTGATCACCGACCCCTTCCACCCGGGCGACGTGCTTTGTAACTTCTGCGGTACGTATAACAAGAACACGCCGGACTTTTGCACCAAGTGCGGAGACCCGGTGGGCCTGCAGCTGAAGTACGACCAGGCGGAATGCGAAGAGCGCGGCATGACCTACTCGGCGCCGCTAAAGGTCACGATCCGACTGAAGATCTACGATAAGGACCCCGAGACTGGCGTCAAGAGCCTGCGTGACATGAAGGAGCAGGAGGTCTTCTTCGGCGATATCCCGCTGATGAGCCAGAACGGCACCTTCATCGTCAACGGGACGGAGCGCGTGATCGTCTCGCAGCTGCACCGTTCGCCCGGCGTCTTCTTTGAGACGGCGAACAATCGGACTTATTTCTTGGGCAAGATCATCCCGTACCGCGGCTCGTGGGTCGAGTTTGAGTACGACCAGAAGAACACCCTCTACGTCCGCATCGACCGTAAGCGCAAGTTCCTTGGAACCATCTTCCTGCGCGCGCTTGGTCTGCGTACCGATGAGGAGATCCTGAAGACCTTCTACACCGTCGACACGATCAACGTTGCGGACGGCAAGCTGAGCTGGAAGGTGCAGGAAGACGGCAAGGTGACGAACCTGCTGGGCACCCGCCCGGCCGTAGCGGTATCACATGCCTCAGGTGAGATCGGAGCCGCTGGTAAGAAGATTGGCCCGAGCGTGATGAAGGCGCTGCGTGCGAACAAGATCGAAGCGGTCGAGGTGGAGACCAGCGAGTTTGACGGCGCCATGACGGCATCGGACGTGGTCGATATGGCAACTGGTGAGCTTCTGTACGAAGCCAACCAGGAACTGACCGCGGACAAGCTGCACAAGATCATCCAATCCGGTGTGACGACCTTCGAGGTCTTCTTTCCGGAGAAGGACGACGTCGGCAATATCATCACCAACACGCTTCGTCGCGACTCCGTGCGCAAGCCCGAGGAAGCGCTGATCGAGATCTACCGCAAGCTGCGTCCGGGCGACCCGCCGACGCTTGATACCGCCACGGCGCTCTTCGAGGGGATGTTCTTCGATCCTCGCAAGTACGACTTCTCGCGTGTGGGCCGGCTGAAGTTCAACATCAAGCTGTATGAGGATCAGTCGCCTGATGGCCTTGACAAGCGCACGCTGACGCCTGAGGACTTCTACGGCACGATCCGCTACCTGCTGAAGCTGCGCAAGAACATCGGCGTGGTGGACGATATCGATCATCTTGGCAATCGTCGCGTAAGGGCTGTCGGCGAGCTGATGGAAAATCAGTTCCGCATCGGCCTGGTCCGCATGGAGCGCGCGATCAAAGAGAAGATGTCGGTCTATCAGGAGATGTCGACGGCGATGCCGCACGACCTCATCAATGCGAAGCCGGTGATGGCCGCAATTCGTGAGTTCTTCGGCTCGTCGCAGCTCTCGCAGTTCATGGACCAGACCAACCCGCTGTCGGAGATCACGCACAAGCGTCGCCTCTCCGCCCTCGGGCCCGGTGGTCTCTCCCGTGAGCGCGCGGGCTTCGAAGTCCGCGACGTGCACCCGACTCACTACGGACGCATTTGCCCGATTGAGACTCCGGAAGGCCCGAACATCGGTCTCATCTCGTCGCTCTCCTGCTTTGCGCGGATCAACGAGTACGGCTTCATCGAGAGCCCGTACCGCCGCGTCAAGGACGGGCAGGCGCTCGACTTTGTCGCCGTCACCAATGCGGGTGAGAGCGGTCTGCGCCAAGGCGATCACCTGGTCACCGAGGATGCTGTCGCGAAGAACGAAGAGCTGCGTGCGGCAGGCAAGCGCACGATGGATCTTGAGCCCTTCAGCTTCTATCTTTCGGCGTGGGAAGAGGACCGTCACACGATCGCTCAGGCGAACATCGAGCTGGATGAGAAGCTGAACATCGTTCAGGACATCGTTGATGCGCGTCGCCAGGGTAACTTCGTGCTCGTGAACAAGTCGGAAGTGGACTACGTCGACGTCTCGCCAAAGCAGCTTGTCTCGGTTGCGGCATCGCTCGTCCCCTTCCTTGAGCACGACGACGCGAACCGCGCGCTGATGGGCGCCAACATGCAGCGGCAGTCGGTGCCCCTGCTGGTGGCCGAGGCTCCCTTCGTCGGGACCGGCATGGAAGGCGTTACCGCGCGCGACTCGGGCGCCGTCATCCTGGCCAAGCGTAATGGCATCATCGACTCTGTCGACTCCGAGCGCATCATCGTGCGTGTGGAGGGTGAACATCATCCGACACAGCTCTCGCGCGAGGTGGGTTCGGATATCTACCAGCTCACGAAGTTCAAGCGCTCCAACCAGAACACCTGCATCAACCAGAAGCCGATCGTCCGCAAGGGGGACCGCGTGCTGAAGGGCCAGGTAATCGCGGACGGTCCGTGCACGGAGCAGGGCGAGCTTGGTCTCGGCCGCAACGTGCTGGTGGCCTTCATGCCATGGCGCGGGTACAACTTCGAAGACGCGATCCTGATCTCGGAGAAGCTGGTTCGCGAGGACTACTACACCTCGATCCACATTGAGGAGTTCGAGATTGAAGCACGCGATACGAAGCTTGGGCCGGAAGAGATTACGCGGGATATCCCGAATGTCTCAGAGCACGCGCTGCGTGATCTTGACGAGTCGGGCATCATCCGCATCGGCGCAAAGATCGGGCACAACGACATCCTGGTCGGCAAAGTAACGCCCAAGGGCGAGACCCAGCTGACGCCTGAAGAGAAGCTGCTGCGCGCCATCTTCGGGGAAAAGGCCGGCGATGTACGTGACGCGTCACTCACCTGCCCCCCGGGTATCGAGGGTACGGTGGTCGACGTCCGCATCTTCTCCCGCAAGGGCCAGGAGAAGGATGAGCGCGCCAAGCAGATCGAGCAGGAGATGGTCGAGAAGCTTGAGCGCAATCTCGCCGATGAGATTCGTATTCTTACCGACGAACGGCTAAAGCGTCTCGAAGCGATCCTCGGCGGCAAGGAAGTGCTGGCCGACCTGCACGATGAGCGCACCAACAAGAAGCTGTTGAACAAGGGCGAACTGCTCGATCGCGACATGATCGAGCTGATCTCGACGCGTAACCTCAAGCGCATTCGCTATGCGGATAAGGATCCGCGTGTGAACGAGCAGATCGAAGAGATCGAGGAGATGACTTCGCGGCAGATCGACGTGCTGCGCAAGATCACCAACGAGAAGATCGGCAAGATGCAGAAGGGCGATGAGCTCTCACCTGGCGTCATCAAGATGGTGAAGGTTTACATCGCGATGAAGCGCAAGCTGAGTGTGGGCGATAAGATGGCCGGTCGCCACGGCAACAAGGGTGTGATTGCGCGCATTCTTCCTGAAGAAGATATGCCGTACCTGCCCGATGGAACCCCGGTCGAAATCGTGCTGAACCCGCTCGGTGTTCCTTCGCGTATGAACGTCGGTCAGATCCTTGAGACGCACCTTGGCTGGGCCGCGCATGAGCTCGGCAAGCAGGTTGCTGAACTCGCCGAGACCATGCAGTCCGCCAACGAGGTTCGTGAGCTCTTCAAGGCGCGCTTCGCCGGCACCGCGGCTCTGAACCAGCTGCTTGACCTTGACGACGAGCAGACGATGCGCGTCGCTGCGGGCATGAAGCGTGGTATCTGGTTCGGCACGGCAGTCTTTGACGGCGCGCGCGAGACCGAGATCAAGGCCCTGCTGAAGTCGGCAGGCCTCCCGAGTTCGGGCAAGACGCCGCTCTTCGACGGCATGCTGGGCGAGCAGTTCGAACAGCCCGCGACGGTCGGTTACATCTACATGCTGAAGCTGTCTCACCTGGTGGACGACAAGATTCACGCACGTTCGATCGGACCGTACTCGTTGATCACCCAGCAGCCGCTTGGTGGCAAGGCGCAGTTCGGCGGCCAGCGCTTCGGTGAGATGGAGGTCTGGGCGCTCGAGGCTTATGGCGCGGCCTACATCCTGCAGGAGCTGCTCACCGCCAAGTCGGACGATGTCTTCGGCCGTACCAAGATCTACGAAGCCATCGTCAAGGGCGAGGCCGCGATCGAACCCGGTGTACCTGAGTCGTTCAACGTGCTCATCAGGGAGCTTCAGTCTTTGTGCCTGGACGTAGAACTGATCAAGCAGGCCGATCAGAAGAAGGTGCCGCTGCCTTCGATCGCCGCTGCCGACTAAGCATCACCGCAGCACCCGCCGGCCCCAAGGCTCGGCTTCCCTGAGCAAGGCATTTTGCTCAGTGTTCAGGGAGGCCGGCCACACGGCAAGCCGGCACAGAATAGAAGCAGGCGATGAGACTTGAAGCTTCACTATCCATCGCTTGAGCAGTAAACAGCAGTGAACCGCAGCGAACGCGCTGCACACGGAGACGCAAATATGTTTCGCTCCAGCCCCTTTGAATTGACCGGCCCTATCGCCGACTTCGACGCCATCAAGATTCAGCTCGCCAGCCCGGAGAAGATCCGCAGCTGGTCGCATGGCGAAGTGACGAAGCCTGAAACGATCAACTACCGCACCTTCAAGCCGGAGCGCGATGGCCTCTTCTGCGCCCGCATCTTCGGACCGATCACCGACTGGGAGTGCCTGTGCGGCAAGTACAAGCGCATGAAGCACCGCGGCGTCATCTGCGACAAGTGCGGCGTCGAAGTGACGCTGTCGAAGGTCCGCCGTGAGCGCCTCGGCCACATCGAGCTTGCTTCCCCCTGCTCGCACGTCTGGTTCTTCAAGGGCCTGCCGTCGCGCATCGGCCACCTGCTCGACATCTCCCTGCGTGAGCTCGAAGCCGTCCTCTACTTTGAATCCTACGTTGTGGTCGACCCAGGCGACGCGCCGGTCAAAGAGCGCGAGGTGATCAAGGACGAGACCCGCTTCCGCGAGCTCGACCAGCAGTACCGCCCCTCCGGCTTCAAGGCCATGATGGGCGCGGAGGCGATCAAGGAACTGCTGAAGCGCGTAGAAATTGAAGAGCTTGCGATCGAGCTGCGCGAGCGTATGAAGACCGAGACCTCGCTCCAGAAGAAGCTGAAGTACTCGAAGCGTCTGAAGATCGTCGAGGCCTTCCGCAAGTCGGACAACCTGCCGCAGTGGATGATCCTCGACGTGATCCCCGTCATCCCGCCTGAACTGCGTCCGCTCGTCCCGCTTGATGGCGGCCGATTCGCTACCTCCGACCTCAACGACCTCTACCGCCGTGTGATCAATCGCAACAACCGCCTGAAGAAGCTGATGGATCTTCATGCTCCCGAGGTTATCGTGCGCAATGAAAAGCGCATGCTGCAGGAGGCCGTCGACGCGCTCTTCGATAACGGTCGCCGAGGTCGCGTGCTGCGCGGTGCGAACAACCGTCCGCTCAAGTCGCTTTCAGACACGCTCAAGGGCAAGCAGGGCCGTTTCCGTCAGAACCTGCTCGGCAAGCGCGTGGACTATTCGGGCCGTTCGGTCATCGTGGTCGGCCCCGAGCTGAAGCTGCACCAGTGCGGCCTCCCCAAGAAGATGGCACTCGAGCTCTTCAAGCCCTTCATCTACCACCGTCTCGAACAGACCGGCCACTGCACCACCATCAAGCAGGCCAAGGAGATGGTCGAGATGCAGGAGCCGATCGTCTGGGACATCCTTGAAGAGGTCATCAAGGATCACCCGGTGCTGCTGAACCGAGCGCCGACCCTCCACCGTCTGGGTATCCAGGCGTTTGAGCCGGTGCTCGTCGAAGGCAAGGCGATCAAGATCCACCCGCTCGTCTGCACCGCCTTCAACGCGGACTTTGACGGCGACCAGATGGCCGTACACATCCCGCTGAGCCCCGAGGCGCAGATCGAGGCGTCGGTCCTCATGCTGGCTTCGCACAACATCCTGTCGCCCGCATCCGGTCAGCCGATCACGGTTCCTACGCAGGATCTCGTGCTTGGTCTCTACTACCTGACGAAGGCAAAGGTCAACGCCAAGGGTGAGGGCCGCGTCTTCGCCAACATCGAAGAAGTGCTGATGGCGCTCGAAGCGAAACAGGTGGAGACGCTGACGCCGATTCGCCTGCGCTATACGGGCATGGTGCTTGATATGACCACCGCCTACGATGACCAGGACCTGACCCACACCGAGGCAGTCGAGTACAACAACCAGTTCATCTCGACCACCGTCGGCCGCGCCATCCTGAACGATGCGCTGCCCGAAGGCATGCCCTACGTCAACGGACTTCTGAAGAAGAAGGGAATCGGGCAGCTGATCAACTATTGCTACCTGAACCTCGGCTTGGAAGTGACGGTCAAGACGCTTGATCGTGTGAAGGATCTTGGGTTCACCTATGCCACGCGCTCCGGCCTCTCGGTCGGGCTCGACGACATGGTCATCCCGGATTCGAAGTACACCGTCGTCTCCGACGCCGAGAAGCAGGTCATCAACGTCCAGCAGCAGTATCTTGATGGTGCCATCACCAACGGTGAGCGCAACAATAAGGTCATCCAGCTCTGGTCGACGGTCACCGAGCGCGTCGCCGATGAGATGTTCAACAACATGAAGCAGGCCGACAAGGACGGCGCCATGAACCCGGTCTACATCATGGCGGACTCGGGCGCACGTGGATCGAAGCAGCAGATCCGCCAGCTCTCCGGCATGCGCGGACTGATGGCCAAGCCTTCGGGCGAGATCATCGAAACGCCGATCACCGCGAACTTCCGCGAGGGTCTGACCGTATTGCAGTACTTCATCTCGACCCACGGCGCACGCAAGGGCCTTGCCGATACCGCGCTGAAGACCGCGGACTCGGGCTACCTGACCCGCCGCCTGGTCGACGTGGCCCAGGATGTCATCATCTCGCACAACGATTGCGGCACCGTGGAAGGTATCTACGTGACCCCGATCATTGAAGCCGGTGAGACGATCGAGCCCCTGCGCGACCGCATCATCGGCCGTGTCTCGCTCGAAAAGTTGAAAGACTTTGAGGGCAAGACGATCGTCGACATCAACCAGGAGATTGACGAGGATCGTGCCTCGGCCGTGCAGGCCGCAGGTATCGAGAAGGTCAAGATCCGCTCGGTGCTCACCTGCGAATCGAAGCGCGGATGCTGCATCCTCTGCTACGGCCGCAACCTGGGTTCGGGCAAGATGGTCGAGATGGGCGAAGCGGTCGGCGTCATCGCCGCGCAGTCGATCGGCGAACCCGGCACGCAGCTCACCATGCGTACCTTCCACATCGGCGGAACGGCATCACGCGTCCACGATGCATCGCACCTTGAGGCCAAGAATGCGGGTACCGTCCGCTTCATCAACCTCGTCACGGTGCGCTCGAAGGATGGTGGTCTGGTCGCCTTCAACCGCAATGGTTCGATCGCGATCATCGACGAGAAGGGTCGCGAGAAGGAGCGTTACGCAATCGTCTACGGCGCCAAACTGAAGGTCGAGGATGGCACCAACGTCAAGCAGGGCGAGGTCATCGGCGAGTGGGATCCATACACCTTCTCGCTCCTGACCGAGATCGCCGGTACGGTCCAGTTCAAGGACCTGCAGGAGGGTGTCACGCTCAACGAAGAGGTCGATGAGGTGACGGGCCTGTCGCGTCTCGTCGTCGCCGATTCGCCGGACGAGAAGCGCCAGCCGCAGATCGTCATCAAGGGCGCGGCCGGCACCAAGCGCTACCTCATGCCGTCGCGTGCGAACCTGATGGTTCAGGATGGCGATGAGGTCTACCCGGGCGATATCCTCGCGAAGATTCCGCGCGAGACGACCCGCACCAAGGACATCACCGGCGGTCTGCCGCGCGTTGTCGAACTCTTCGAGGCACGCAAGCCGCGTGACCCGGCGATCATCTCGAAGATCGACGGCGTGGTTCGCTTCGGCGATGTTTCGAAGGGCCAGCGCAAGGTCTACGTCACCGGGGACAACGGCCAGGAAGAGGAGTACTCGGTACCGCGTGGCGTCTATGTGAACGTGCAGGAAGGCGAGCGGCTGCGGGCTGGTGACGCGCTGATCGACGGACCGCGCAACCCGCATGACATCCTCGAGGTACTTGGCGAGCGCGCGCTGCAGATGTATCTCGTGAACGAGATCCAGGAGGTCTACCGCCTGCAGGGTGTGACCATCTCGGACAAGCACATCGAGACCATCGTGCGGCAGATGCTGCGGTGGGTGAAGATCGAAGAGGTGGGCGACACCACCTTCCTCGTCGATCAGCAGACCGATCGCTTCCGCTTCAACGCTGAGAACCAGCGTGTGCTGATGACGGGTGGACGCCCGGCCATCGGTCGCTCGCTCCTGCTCGGCATCACCAAGGCGTCGCTCTCGACCGACAGCTTCATCTCGGCCGCCAGCTTCCAGGAGACCACGCGCGTACTGACCGAAGCCTCGATCAACGGCTCGATCGACACGCTGCGCGGGCTCAAGGAGAACGTCATCGTGGGTCGCCTGATCCCTGCCGGAACCGGCATGGAGTACTACCGCAACGTGCAGCTGTCGCCTGAACTCGAAGAGGCAGCCGCCCAGGTCCAGCAGGAGGTCACGGCAGCGATCGAGGCTGAGGAGCGGGAGCTGGAGCAGATGCGGATGGAAGGCGAACAGGAAGAGATGGCCGCCGAGTGACCTTGGCGGTCGTCTAGGAGCGCTCCGCGCAAAGGCCAGTCATCCTGAACGCGTAGGCTTCAACAGAACCAAGGGGCGGACTCGAAAGAGTCCGCCCCTTGGTTTTCGATGACGCCTAGAGCAGGCCTGTCAGGACTCTTGGATCCTGTGAACTCTACGCATATCGAAGTGCCGCTCGATTGCTTCTAGCGCTTCTTCAAATAGCGCAGTATCGTCCTGAGCTTTGTGAATCTGCTGACTTAGCCTTTCCTTACCAGGTCTTCAGCGAAGTATCGCTTGTGAGAATCTGCGGAAGTAGTCGGTCAACGGTCGGACGTTGACTCAGCTTCTTCCCGCAAAGCCAAGCTCTGGCTCCCGTGGAAGTAAATGGGGTCTATCCGCCCCGTGCTCGATCAACTGGAGCTACTCAGCTTTTCGCTCCTGCCGGTCGAACTTGCCGACATCCTACGCATCGAGACGCTTAAACATCACTATGGTGAACTTTCTGGCCATATGGTTGTCGCACAGTCGCTCCATCGTCAACGACAATCCTTACTTCAGACACCGTGATCGCGCCTCTAACCCGGCACCCGTCTTCTGGCACCGACCAGCGCCGTGATGACTCCCGCATCGCACGCAAGATCCGACTCCTCTACTTGGCAGGCGCAGGAGGCGGAGCAGGCACCGCCGGGGGCGCCATCCCCCTCACGTACTTGTCGTACCACTCGAACCACCGCACGTACCGGTCCTTAATGAAGCTGGGCCGCGTAAACCCATGGAACTGCCCCGGATACACGATCAACTCGGCCGGCGTGCCCACGCTGCGCAGCGCCTGGTACATCTGCTCGCCGCCCTCAATCGGCACGTTAAAGTCCTTGTCGCCGCCCATGAAGAGCGTCGGCGTCTTGATCCGATCGGCATGCAGAAACGGGTAAGAGATCTTGAGGTAGCCGTCCAGATTCTTCCACGGTGGCCCTAGTTCGTTCTCGTACTGCAGGATGTACTGGTCGATGCCATAGAAGCCCAGCACATTGCCCATGCCGGCGCCGCTTGATGCAGCCTTAAAGCGGTTGGTACTCGCAATGGTGTAGTCGGTCAGGATGCCGCCGTAGCTCCAGCCACCCACGCCCAGCTTGTCCGCATCGATCTTCCCCGTTGCAATGGCCGCGTCGACCGAGGCCTCAAGGTCCAGCACCTCCTTGTGACCCCAGTCGGCGTTGATGGCCTCGCTGTAGGCGTGGCCGCGGCCCGTGCTGCCGCGATAGTTCACATTCAGCACCGCATAGCCATGCGTCGCCAGCAGCTGCCGATCGACGTTGAAGCCATGTGCATCCTGGGCGGTCGGACCGCCGTGAATCCACAGCAGCATCGGCACCTTGGTGCCTGCAGGCGTGCTGAGCGGCATGGTAAGCAGGGAGTGCACCTCATTGCCGTCTGACGTCTTCGCCGAAAGATCTTCAGTGGACGCAAGCTGCAGGGTGGCAAGCAGCGCATCGT
>CAXTUS010000067.1:0-18253 GCA_964247475.1 uncultured Acidobacteriaceae bacterium
GTCGACGCCTCCGAATACGACCTCCTGCGCTTCCGCCTCAACTCGAAGAATCGGGAGTTCCGCACATTGACCGGAGGCATCATTCACTCAACCGGCGGCGCTCAGCGCGACGAACTTCCGTTCAAACCCAAGAAGATCGCGCCCCACACCTATACCTTCACGATTGGCCGCGACACGCCTGGCGCAGAGTACGGCATCCTCCCCCCGGGGACGGGAAACGTCACCAACGGCGGTAAGATCTACACCTTCGCCATCTCGGAGTGAGCAGGGCACGCGCCCACAAAGCAGCTCGCAGATTCCCGTAGACTTACCCCATGCGTAAGCGCCGTATCCTGATCATCCTGGCCATTGCCTGCTTCGTAGCAGCCACAGCCTGGTACCTGCACCAGAAGTCACCGCCGTATGTCGCTCGCCTGCTCCCCGAGTCCGACGCCATTGTCTACTTCGACCTCGAGCCCCTGCGCGCCGTCACCCACTTCAACAAGAGCCCCATCACGCCGTCCCCTGCCTATCAGCAGTTTATCGATGCGACCGGCATCCAGCCCGAAAACGACCTGAACCAGGCCGCTTTCGCCCTGACGCGCATGGCCGATTCTTCTGGGCCGAACGGCCCTGTTGCCTTCTCCGAAGTATTCACCGGACGGTTCGACACCGCGCGTCTCACACGCTACCTTGCATCGCAGGCCACCTCTCAGGAGATCTACGCAAGCCACAGCGTCTACCGCCTCCCATCGGATGGGCGTGTCCTGCGAGTCACCATCCTCGACAGCAGGACCATCGCCGCGTCAAACGCCCCCACCCCCGAGCAGCTTCATTCCATCATCGACCGCAGCAGTTCAATCGGTCTCTTCGGCGGACCCTCCATGCTGACCTCGCTCTACGGTGACGTTCCCGCATTGTCCCCGGCATGGGCCCTTGGCCACATCGCACTACCCTTCGTCTCGAGTGGCAGGCTCTCGATTGGCGGCCTCGAACTCCCGCTCTCAGCTGAAAATACCTTTGTCGCAAGCGTCCGTTTTCTTCCCGCTCTCAGCCTGAACGACTCTACCCTCAACCTCCGGGTTGACCAGCTCACCGTCTCGCGCGCAGATGCCGAGCAGTCCACGCAGGCGCTCAACAACCTGCTCGCCCTTGGGCGGACCCTCGCGCAGTCACACCAGAGTGATCCCGGCATAAACCAGTTCTTCGACTCCATTGCTATCGACGCACGGAACGACCGCGCTACGCTCTCCGCCGCCCTGCCCATCAGCCTCCTGCGTCGCGTCGCCGCGAGACAGCACTAGCCAACTTCAACCTGGAAGCAGACGTCTTGGTGCCGGACGGACAAGCAACGCATCCTCCCTACGAAATCGCCATCCTCCGCGATGGGGACGTCTTTGCTCGGCCGTTGTCCGTCCCGTAAGCAACACACACGCGCTGCGACCCCTCTAAATCGTTTGATCGGAACTCTGGGACAAACTATGAAAATCACACGCCTCGCTCTAGCCGCCATCGCTGCCGTACCGCTCACCGCGGTCTCCCAGCAGGCGCCGTTCGCCGACTACACGCAGCAGCAGCCCGGCGCCAAGCACAAGGTGACGGTCGCCGACCTTCCCGCACCCGCACCTGAACAGGCTGTCGATAACGGGCCGTCCCTCATCCCACGTCCTGAAGGTGCATGGCCCAAGGCGCCCGCAGGATACAAGGTCACCCTCTACGCCGGCGGTGACGCCCAGCCCATGAAGCGCGGCGAAGACATCAAGACCGTCGCACCTGCCGCGCAAGGTACCTTCCGCGAGCCGCGCCTGATCCGCACCGCACCCAATGGCGATCTCTTCCTATCAGACTCCGCGGGCGGCACCATCTTCATCCTGCGCGGCGTAGGCGCCGACGGCAAAGCCGCTCACATCGAGAAGTACGCGACGGGCCTTGACCATCCCTTTGGCCTGGCCTTCTTTCCCGCCGATCATCCGAAGTACCTATACGTCGCCAACACCACCACGCTCGTCCGTTTTCCGTACAAGTCTGGCGATCTGAAAGCTTCGGCAGCACCCCAGACCCTCGTCCCGGACCTGCCAGGCTACGCGCAGCTACGCGGCGGCGGGCACTGGACACGTGATGTCGTCGTCACACCGGATAACAAGCATCTGCTCGTCTCCGTCGGTTCAGGCTCAAACATCGATGACCCTGATACCCATCCACGCGAATTCCATCGTGCAGACGTCCTCGAATTCTCGCTCGATGGCAAGTTTGAAAAGGTCTACGCGACCGGCATCCGCAACTGCGTGGGTGAGGCTATCAATCCAACTACCGGATCGCTCTGGTGCTCAACCAACGAGCGCGACAACCTCGGCAACTTCCTCGTCCCTGACTATGTCACGTCCGTGAAGGAAGACAGCTTCTTCGGCTGGCCCTGGTACTACATCGGCGGCAAGCAGGACCCGCGCCTGCCCCAGCCCTGCGCCAACGGCACCGGCCCTGACCATCAGGCAGCCGCACTTACCGATGTACAGGCTAAGGATTGCAAGCGTGTCGACCTGAGCGCCAAGGTTTCAACTCCTGACGTCCTCGTACAGCCCCACATGGCCTCGCTCGAGATGACGTTTACACCCGCTGGCTCCGGCACCTTCCCTTCAAAGTTCGCAGGCGACGCCTTTGCCGCCGAACATGGCTCGTGGAATCGCGCGCACCGTGCCGGGTATGAGGTGATTCACATCCCGATGCACAACGGTGTTGCCGAAGGCGGCTATGAAGACTTCCTCACCGGCTTCGTCACACCGGACGGCCAGGTCTGGGGAAGGCCGGTAGGCGTTACCATCGGCAAGGATGGCAGCATGTTCGTCACCGACGACGGCAGCCGCAGCGTCTGGCACATCACCGCTGAGGGTACTGGCACCCAAACGGCTTCGAACTAAGCGCTGGTACAAAGGCGTCCTCATCGCGGACGGCGACCCCACCGTGGAAGATCGGGCTTTGCGATTCCCGCGAAGCATCCGATACCTCACGAAGTGGCGCCAGCCGGCGTGAGGACGCTTTTGCTTTTAGTTCAGCTTCTGCAATCTCGCTACCAGCTTCTCGGCCAAGGGCTCGCCGCTCTCAGTCCATAGCAGCCTGCTCGAGATGCCGCACTCCTTCTGCACCAGCAGCACGAACGCAAGCAGCATCTCGATATTCTCCTTGATCTTCTTCGCTGCCTCGGCACGTTCTTCCTCGTCCTCCCACGCCGCATCTTCATCAAAGACCCACGACGTGTCGAGCCCGAAGTCCACACGAATCTGGCCATTCTGTTCAAAGGTCGCATCGTCGAAGTCCGGCCCGAAGCCTAAGAATTTCACCGTCGTCGGCTGCTTCTTCCAGACGCCATCAAGCCCGCCCTCGCCGGCTTCAAACTGCCAGAGCTGCCACTTCATCTCGAACTCGTAGGCGGTGTCCTCGTGCAGCAGCTCGGTCGCTTCGGCAACGGCGTACTCAATCTTTGAAGCTTCAGTGTCGGGCGTCTCGGCCGCACGGGTGTCGAGCACGTAGACCCGCTGGTAGACCGGCGGCTCCGAGAAGCTGACCGGATAGGCGGCCGCCGCCGCCACCCGCGGCAGGCCGCTGACCCGCGCAAACTGGCGCAGCACCCCGATCAGCGCAGCGGGCAGGCCAACAAAGCGGAAGTTCGGAAACCAGAGACTCAGGTAAAGCTGATCAGACATACTGATAAGTCTAGCCGCAACGGCGGTTGCGCCCTCAATCGCGGGCGGAGACCACTTCATGGGGTAGAGGAAAGCCCACGCAGTGCCCCATGTCCAGCGTTAGGACGCTTTTGCCCTCAGCGGTTCGTCAGGATCGTCTTACCGCCCGCAGCCGCGAGCGCCCGAGCTCCCGGCAGCGTACCCGCGCGTGCTGCCGTGCGATAGGTCAGCAGGAAGACCCGCGAAGGGCCGCGCCAAAGTCTGCTGAGCGAAGCCTCATCCTCAAAGATCGCCGGCGCATCCGGCCAGAAGCTCCCAAACCACGGCCCGTTCACGCGGCCATTGACCAGGTGCACCGGCTGCCGCGTATAAAACAGCAGCGTCGACCCTGAGGTCAGCTCACCGTCGAGCACCATGACATCTCCCGGCATCGGCCGCGCCGTCTGCTCGCGGAGCACGGCTTCTGCCAGCCCCTTCGACCCCAGGACCGGATTGAATCGCACCAGACCCTCATGCGCCGCCAGCAGCACCAAGGTGGCGCCTGCTGCGAGCACCAGGTTTGCCGCGTAGGCCCCTTTGCGCTGCCGCAGTGCGTAGCTCGCTGGGCCGAGCACCAACATGCCGACCGTGACCGCAGTCAGGGGCCCACGAAACAGCCCCATCGCCGCGTCCGTCAGGTCGAACAGGTGGCCGAGCGAGAGGTTATACATCTCGGGATTCTGCTCGAGCATCGTTGACAGGTCCATGCCGGCGGTGTGTGGCGCGAAAGCTGCGTAGTAGCCGCAGATGGCGGCAAGAAGCAGGGCCAGGGGAATCAGCAACCACTTGTGGCAACCGGCAACTGCATCCGCAGCTGCGTCCTGGTCGCGGGCCGCGACTATTCCGTGAAGTGGACGCTCCGCCCGCGCCAGTGCTCCGCCGATCAGCAGCGCCAGCGCTGGCAGCGCAGGCAGCGAGTAGTACTCCTGGCGGTTCGAGATGGTGAAGAAGACCATCACCAATCCCGCCCACAACGTCAAAGTCAGCGCCGACTCACGTTCACGCGCAGTAACTCGAAGATGATGGCCCAGCGAGCGTCGCACACCAGCAAGAGCAGCCGGCAGAAACACTCCCCACGGCATCACCCAGATCACCGCGTACACCCAGAAGAGCCAAACCGGCGTAAGCCCGTAGTCGTGCGGGATTCGCCTGCCCAGGAAGCGCGCCACATGCTCGTTGTAGAGATAAAACCAGGCCCATCCCGCCTTCGCCGGCAAGCCGATCCCCGCCGGCATTGCGATGGCAGGGTTGCGGACTGCGGCCAGCACATGCCATGGCAGCGCCACGACCGCAAACACCAGCAGCGCACTTCCCGGCCGCATCTTCCGCACAGTACCAGTCTGGCGCGTAAGCAGCAGGTACAGCAGCACAAAGCCCAGCGGAAATGCCAGCCCAATCAGACCCTTGGTCAGCAGGTTCAGCCCCAGCACCGCGCCGAACCCTGCGCTCGCCCGGGCTGCGCTCTTGCCTTCTCTTACATGATCGAGGGCGGTCAGGAACAGGTGCACGCCCAGCGTCATCCAAAGCGCGATCATGATGTCCGGGATGAAGAACCGCGTGTACAGGTACGGTCCCACCGCCGTGCCCAGCGTCAGCGCCGCGTACAACCCGCCGCGTTCACTGTAGAGCCTTCGCCCCAGCGCATAAACAGCCAGCAGCAGCGCCAGCGCCGCCAGCGCCAGCGGCAGCCGTCCCGCCCAGTCGTACTCGCCGAAAACACGCATCGAACCCGCCGCCATCCAGTACATCAGCGGAGGCTTGTCGAAGAAGCGCACACCGTCCACATAGGGTGTGACATAGTCGTGACGATGCAGCATCTCGCGCGCGATTTCAAGGTAGACCGAGTCAACATCGTCGAGCAGTCCGGGCGAAAACAGCCCCCCGATCTGCGTTACCAGCCACACCAGCAGGATCAGCCCTGCTGACCTCCAGTGCGTGACGGCACCCCGCACCTCCTGCCCGGGTTGAACTGTCTGCTGGCTCATCGAAACGCTCAGTGCGCGTTCAACGCGCGATCGGTCACAAGTGCCTTGCCGCTCGTCTCCCCAAGCACTACCTGGGCCCGACCCTTCAACAATCTATCCACGGCTTCGCGCTCCTCGAGCGGCACAAACAGCACCTTGCGCTCGCCCCTGCCCCATCTGTCCAGCAAATCTTCGTCCGTCAGGAAGATCTTCGGTGCGTCCGCGAATGTTGATCCGAAGAGCATCGAAGTCGATCGCCCATTCACCAGCGCCACCTGCTGCCCAAGGTAAAACGGGATGGAAGAACCATACGCCTGGTCGCCATAAAGCATCACCTGCGATGCCGTTGAAATGCTGCCCTGCTGCTGCAGCGTTTGAAGCCTTGCGGCCAGCGACTCGCTCGACAGCATCGGTCCAAAGCGGCCGAGCGCCACGTGCGCCGCCACCAGAAAGAGCCCGGCGGTCAGCGCGATCACCGTCGTCGCCGGCATGTGCCTGCGCTGCGCGCGTAGCAGCCAGGCGATTGCCGGCGCAAGTGCGAAAGCAAGCGCGGCAAGCACCGCAGGCAGCCGCAGCGCGGCAAAGGAGTTCGTTGTCAGGTCAAACAGGTGCGAGGTCGAAAGCGTGTAGTCGCCCACCCCGCGGTGCGCCAGCATGTCGCCGATATCCGGAACAAACGGCAGCCGGGCCGACGCAATCAACCCATACAGCAGCGCGATCGCCACCAGTGCGCCCAGCAGCGTGAAGCTCGCATGCGCGAACGTCACCCAGCGCCGCGCCGAGGGGTCAGTGGCGAACGTCTGCTCGGCGCGCGTGATGGTGGCGGCGGTCAGCAGAAGGATTGGCAGATAGGCCGGGAACGTGTAGTACTCCTGGTTGGTCGAGAGCGAGAAGAACACCAGCACCAGCCCGGCGTAGAGCGACAGCAGCAAGATCGACTTCTGCTGCGGGTCGATGCGGTGAAAGGGTGACGCCGTCAGCCCCATGCGTCTGCGCCGCGCTCCGATGTTCAACACCACGTAGACCATCAGCATCGCGAACACAGGCCCCAGGCCGCCGGCTCTTCCACCCCACGCGATGCCAATCGCGAAGGCAACAACAAACGGCCACACCGGCGTCTTCACATGCCGCGCCAGGGTTACAGTCTGGTGCCGCACCCGGCGCCACAGGGCCGCAACGCCCAGCGGGAGGAAAAGCGTCCACGGAAACAGCCAGACCAGGTGCGCAGTCCAGAACAGCCAGCCCGGCATCTTGTTGTAGTCGCGCGGCAGCCTGCGTCCCAGGAATCGCAGCACGTGTTCGTTCCAGAAGTAGAACCAGAAGAACCCGTGCCCGTCCATCCCGCCCGTGTTCCGGATGCCCGCCAGGATGTGCCAGGGAGCTGCAATGACAAGGAAGAGCAGGGTCCCGGTAAACGGTCTCACCAGCTTCCAACCGCGCAATTCGTCAGTCAGCAGCAGGTAAGCGAGCGTCGTCCCAAAGAAGAAAACCAGCGACACCAGCCCCTTCGTCAGCACCGCCAGCGCAAGGCTCGCCCACATCAAGTACGGGTAAACCGGCCCCGCATCGAAGATCTCGGCAGGCCGCTCGCTGTCCTGTCCCAGGTGCACTGCGGGTGGTGACGCCACGGGCCCGAGCGCCTTCAAAAAGGCAAACAGCGCCGCCGCAAGGAACAGCGACAGCCAGACCTCCGGGATCAGTACCCGCGTAAACAGGAAGACACCGGCCGAGGTTAGGAGCCCGAGTCCCGTGTAGAAGCCCGTCCTCGCGCCGAACGCCTGGTTCGCCCAGCGATGCCCGAGCAGCATCAGCAGCAGCACGGCGATTGCCTGCGGCAGGTGGGCGGCAAACGTGTTGAAGCCAAACAGACGGAAGCTTGCGGCCACCAGCCAGTACGGCAGCGGCGCCTTTTCGAGATAGCGGATGCCATCCACCTTCAACGTCACCAGGTCGCCCGTAGTCGCCATCGCGCGCGCAGCCTGCGCATGCGTCGCATCCGCATCGTCCAGCAGAGGAGGAGAGAACAGGGCGCAAAAAAATACAGCGAACCACAGTCCGAAGAGGATGAGCGCTGCATGGCGCGGCCTCGGGCCGCCCGCGAAAGAGGTCGCAAGGATGGAGAAGTGGGGTTTTGTGGTCATCGGCAGCAGCTGCTCTCACAGGATAAAGGACGCGAACCCTCTGCACGGGAGATCACCAGGTGCGACAACCCTTCATGGCCCCGATGTATCTTGCATAAGTACACCAAATACAGCAGGACAAAGGACAAGATGCCCACCTTCGCCGCCATCGATATCGGGTCGAACTCCTGCCGCCTCAAGATCGCAAGCGTATCGGCACACAAGCTGAAGACGCTGCACGAAGACCGCGAGGTCTCACGCCTTGGCGAATCCGTTTTTCAGACCGGCGAGATCTCCCCGGAGTCGATGGCCAATACGATCAAGGCCCTTAAGCGCTTTCACAAGGCCGTCCAGCTTCATGTCTGTGACAAGGTCCGCGTCGTCGCCACCAGCGCCATGCGTGACGCACGCAATGCGCAGGCCTTTACCGAATGGGTAAAATCCGCCACGGGATGGAAGGTGGAGGTTATCTCCGGACTGGAGGAAGGCCGCCTCATCCATCTTGGAGTCGTCACCCATGAACCCGGTGCGAAGGGCCGCTGCCTGCTCATCGATCTCGGAGGCGGCTCCTGCGAAATTACCCTTTCGAATGGCGGTACCGTCCAGCAGATGGTGTCGCTCCCGCTCGGCGCTGTTCGCCTGCAGCAGGAGTTCCTGCAGACCGATCCTCCGCTCAAGGACGACATCATCCGGTTGAAGCAGTACATCACCCGCGAGCTTGAACGCGGTGAGCGCAAACTTGGCAAACCGCATGTGCCGCTCGTGATCGCCACTTCGGGCACCGCCTCCGCGCTCGCCGAGGCCTCGGTCGCGATGTCGTCCAAGCTTTCCACACACAAGACAGCGCCCAAGCGCTTCATCCGCATCAAGCCGCAGCAGGCCAGCACCGGCGACATCCGCAAGCTTGCCGATAAGCTGGTCAAGATGACCAACGCCCAGCGCGAGGCCGTTCCCGGCATCGGCCCGCGGCGGTCGGAGATCATCATCGGCGGCGCGCAGGTTTACGCGAGCCTGCTCGAGCGCCTCGGGCTTCCAGGCTTTCGCTACTCCCCACTCGGCCTGCGTGACGGCATGCTCGCCCAGATGCTCGGCGAGGTTGACCTGCGCGCCGAGGTCTCAAAGAAGATCGAGGCCGAGCGCTGGACTGGCGTGCTCGAGGTTTCTAAGCGCTATGGCATCGACCCGCGAAAGGCCGAGCCAGTCTGCGCCCACGCCGTGCAGCTCTTCAATGCGCTTCAGAAGGTTCACGAGCTGCCCCAGGAATATCGCCTGTGGCTTGAGGCTGCGGCCATGATGCAGGAGGTCGGCAAGTTCATGAACCACCAGGGCCACCACCGGCACACCCAGTACATCATCTCGAACTCGGAGATCTTCGGCTTCTCGCCCGAGCAGCGGCAGATTGTCGCCGCGATCGCACGCTACCTCGGCAAGAGCCGCCCGGATCCACTCGACCGTTCGCTGCGTGGCCTGCCGGTCGACGAGCAGGAGCGCGTCCGCCGGGCGGTAGTCCTGCTCCGGCTCGCAGTTGCGCTTAACCAGGATCGGGCATCCGCGGTGGTCGGGCTCAAGACCAGCGTCTTCCCCAAGCGCATCGTGCTCGATATCGTTCCGGGACGCGGTGGCGCCGCCCTCGAGGGTTGGGCGGTGAAAAAAGAGGCCGCCTACTTCCGCGAGGTCTTCGGTCGCGAGCTACTGGTGGAGGTCGCCTGACTCGTCCTTGAGAGCGCCTTGACGGTACGTGGGTCAAGCAGGCTCGAAAGCACGGCGGGGCCTTTGGTCATCGTCACACGAGCGAGTGTGCCCTTTCTCAGGCGCACCATCGCTGGCTTCACGTCACTCGCAGGCGGCACCAGCAGTGAGCCAAGAAAGACCTGGATATTGGGGCTGTGCCCCACCAGCAGAAGATTCTCGCAGTGCTCATACTGTCTCAGCAGACGCTGGAAGTCGCAGATCTGGCCCTCCGGCGCGAGCTCTTTCGCGAGGATCACACGCGACTCGAAGCCGGTTTCGGTCGCCACCAGCTGGGCAGTCTGAAGCGAACGTTTAAGCGGGCTCGAGACGACAGTATCAAAGCTCACCTTCAAAGCGTTGAGAACATGGGCAAGGTGGAAGCAGTGTGCCTTGCCCTCTTTATCGAGCGGCCGCTTGAGATCAAGGATTGGGTTCGGGCGCCGCGTTCCCGCGCTTGCATGGCGAAGAATGTATAAATTCATAGTCCTGTAACAATTCTACCGGATGACCGAGAAGTAAGTGGAACACATCGCTCCGCAGGACGGCCGCCACTTCGTGCTTGGAAGCAGTGGTTCGCGCAAGCTGCGCCGGGCCAGACCTCAGCTTGTAACGTGCCACAGCGCTCATCACGCAAAGTGATTGCCGCGCGCGACTAGGGCGTATTTACCTACGCCCTTACAAGCCTGCCGAACTGCCGCCGCACCATGACATAGATCCAGCGGATACAAACGATGCCGACCAGGACCGCTATCCCAGCGATGCCGCCTGCGACCCACGGATGCACCGTCGCGAGCCAGACCAGGCCGATGGTGATCGCATCCTCGGCGGAACTTAGTCCGATGTTTGTCACCGGCTCCGGGCTGGCCGAGACCAGCGTTCGTGCCGCCGTCTTGCCGCCATGCGCCACCGTTGCGACGCCCGCACCCATCGCCGTCAGCGCCCACTGCATCTCGGGCGAGAGCGCGATCGAAGAGCGATAGGCGAGAAGCGCCGCCAGCGGGATCCGTACAAAGGTGTGCAGCACATTCCAGACAAGGTCGAAGTACGGGATCTTGTCCGCGAAAAACTCACAGGCGAAGAGCAGGAGACTGGCGCCGATGACCCAGCCATTCGCCAGCGGTTCGAGCCCCGGCGGCAGCGAGAGCACGCCGTAGTGGCCGAGCAGCCCGAGGGTCCCGGTTGTCGCATAAACGTTCAGCCCGGCGGCAAAGCTGAGCGCCACCAGGAACGGGATCAGCTGGCTACCATGAAGGCTCATCGTTCGCCTATTCGATCACAGGCGGCGGAGGCGGCGGACCAGCCAGCTCTGAATCGGCGCTTGCGACTGGCGGGGGCAGGCGGCTCTGGGTCGTGCAACGGATCGGACACGGGCTCTCGGACCAGCGTGACCCGGGTGGGATACGGCGATTGGGACTCCGGCTCGCGCTCGTACTCGTACCCACAACAGCCCGGAGCGATGGGGTGCCAGGGATCGAGGTCCGGCACCCAGGGGATGGGGTTTTCAGCCACGAGGATGGTCTCTGCGCCGCGCTGCCAAAACCTGGTCGTCAGGTTGATCAGCAAACCCGCCTGCACCAGCAGAAACGCCGGCCAAACCCTGGGCGATGCGAGCGTATGAAGCGCGATCTTTCCTAGCAGCAGCAGGCTGAGCGCGCCGACGGTGGCAAGCACCAGAAACGTTCCGAGGGCCCTTGCCCAGTGACGCCTCAGCGTCTTGGCTGCCGGGATCAAGGCCCGCCTCACACGCTTGTCAGGCTTGCCGTTAGAACGATACTGCGCATCAAGCTGGACGGTGTACGCCTCGACCAGGTCGAAGAAGAGTCGCAGCAGCGACGCGACCAGCAGGATCAGCACCCATCCCGGAAGCTCATACCAGTAGACCGCGACGCCGACCACGTGCTCCTCGAGGCGCGCCGACAGGGACGTCTGGAGCACCACCAGCGCAGCCAGGATCGCTCCCGACACCAGCACTGCCAGCAGCGTAATCCGCACAAATCTCCAAAAGAAGCAGAGGCCCGCGTCGAGCAGCGTCCCCAGTCGCGCGTTGATCCGCACCCGGTAGCAGAACAGCGTGCCCGCAACCAGCACGAAGTAGACCAGCAGCCACACCGGCAGGCCCAGGTAGTTGGCGACGCCGGCATTCGGCACCTGGCGCCCGAGTCGCAGCATGGCGGCCGCGGCGGTAGGCACATCGAAGCCACTGTTGAGCCGCTCGGCCGCCACCGAGCGGTCAAGCAGTGACGCAAGCTGCGCATGCAGCCGAAGCGAGAACAGCAGGGCGATTCCAAGGTTGAAGAGGTACGCCCAGATGACCGCGCCCGGACGGCCGATGAGCAGTGAAAAGCCGCCCAGCAGCATCGAGCGTCTGCGCAACGGCTCGGGGGCGACTCGCGGCAGAGAGACCGCAGGCGTCATACCAGCCACCCCGCCATCTGCTCCATAAGCTCAAGCGATGACATCCAGAGATTCGTCAGCTTGCGTGCCGGCACCCCATTTCGCTTGGCCAGCCAGGAATCATTGAAGTGGTCCACATCGAGCATTACGGTGTGGTCGGGATCGATCTCTGCCGATACGATTTCGGCGTCTTTCACCCAGGTGAACGTCTTCCACCGATTGTTGCCATCTGCTCCCTCGTCGGCTGGAGGCACCCACAACTCACGCGCCAAGCTGCCGTCTGAGAACTTCACCTGGAGCGTTACCGGCATCACGAAGTCGCCTAGCCGGTGCACCGTCACCGCGTTGCGAAAAGTTTTCTGCTTGCCCGGCTTCCACCAAACCGCGGGCCCCGACGTCACCTCTTCGACCGCATAGTCCCAGACCCGCGTCTGGTAGACCGCCTGGTTGAAGAACGGCCTCAGCGAAGACCCCACATATACATTCGGCAGTCCCGGCGCATTGACCAGGCCGCCCAGCGCGCTCGTGTTCAAGGCCGGCCCTGTGCCCTCAGGCGCGCCTGCCACCCCGGTCGCCCGCCCGTTTCGGATAGCAACCTCTTCAATCGTTCGCAGGAAGTCCTCTGTGACCGGGTGAGTGAAGCGGTAGCGCATGAAGTAGGTCCGCATTGCTTCGTCCATCGTTTCCCTGCCCACGATCCCCTCGAGCGTTTTCAGCAGCGCGGCGGTCTTTGAATAGGTGACTGTTCCGTAGGAGTCGGCATCTGCGAACTGCCAGGCATGACGCACCACCGGGTCGTAGTCCGCGTCCGTACTGTAGCGCAGGCCGTGGAGCGATCCGTCGCCGGCGCTGGCCCACGGCAGGTCCAGCACGCTGGTGCGCTCGCCCAGGATGGCCGCCAGCACGTTCACCTCGGTATAGGAGTTGATGCCTTCATCCAGCCACGCATCTTCAAACTCGTTGGTCGCGACCATGCCGTACCAGTACTGATGTCCGAACTCGTGCTCTGCTTCAATCTCCGTAATGTGGGTCGGATCCCAGACCGATGTACCCCCGGTGTAGAGCGTCGGGTACTCCATACCTTCCATCTGAGAGTCGGGCTCGGGATCGATCACGGTGAGTACTTTGTAGGGGTAAGGTCCGTAGCGCTGGTCGAACTGTGCCAGCGACTGCTGCATGATCTTCAGGTAGCGGGCGCCCGCCGCCGGGTGCGCAGCCAGCGCGAGCACACGTATCTGGACGGGGCCCATCGTCGACAGGAACGTGTCGGTCTTCACCTGGAAGTGCGGACTTGCGGCCCAGGCGAAGTCCCCGATGTCCTCTCCGTAGAAGCTCAGCGTCTGGGTTCCGTCGCCGTTCACCTGGTCACCCGTGGGCACGCCCGAGGCGCCGACCACGTAGTTTCTTGGCAGCGTCAGCCGCACCTTGAAGGTGCCAAAGTCCGAGAAGAACTCAGTCGTCGCGTGGTACTGGTGGCAGTTCCAGGCACCACGCCAGAAGACACCAACCTTGGGAAACCACTGGCCACCCATCAGAAAGTCGCGCTTGTACCCGTTGCGTGCAATCGACTCCGGAAACTGGTCATGGAACGACAGATGAAAGGTGACGGACTCGCCGGGCGCCACCGGATGGGGCAGAGCTACGATGGCGACAGTTCGGTCGTTCACATTGCCATCGTCCGGTGCTGCGAAGCGCATAGACTTGGTCAGATCGCCGAGCCCTTCGGCAGCAATCGATGAGATGGTGACGCTGCCCAGCTTCTTCGGTGGGTAGTCCGTGCCACGTTCCCCGCGCACGCCGCCGCCGTAGTGTTCTTCGGACGTAAACGTGGACTCCGGCTGAAATGCGTTCAGGTAGAGATGGAAGGGAAACTCGCTCAACGGCACGCCGGTCAGGTTGCGATAAGTGAGCGTCTCGGTGGCATCGAGCGACTTCTGCGGCATGTCGATCTTCGCGTCGATCGTATAGTCCACCACCCGCGTCGACAGGGGTTTACCTGCCGGCGCATTCGTTGCCAGGCTCGTCTGACCCGAAGCTCCTGCCACACCCAGCAACGCAACCGCTACCAGCCCAAGGCCTTTGAACATGACGCCGATTCTAGAGGCAAAATGTAAGCGAAAGCGACTTTTTTTAGGGTGGACAAAGGCCACTGCGTCCTGCCGGCGGAGGGGCGTCACTCCCTTGGGGTACAGGACTTCGTTCGCCCTGAGTCAAGATCCATAGTTCGGTTCTCAGGAGGCCGCCGAGGCCTTCCTTTGCTGCGTCGAGTGCGAATCCGCAAGCGCGCATTGCTTCGGCATAGTCCGGCACGCGACTCACCCTAAGTCCGGTGAGGAGGCGGAATGCAAGGTAGAGCGCGCCAATCAAACCACGCGTGAACAGGCCACGCTCGCAAAACTCGGACACGACCCACCGCGCTCCCGGTCGCAGCCCCGATCGGACCTCAGCCACAAGCTCGCGCACCTCGGCTTCGGTCAGGCAATCCAGGAAGAAGTGCGTCACCACCAGGTCGGCACCTGGTTCGAAGCGACTGTACCGCGCATCGGCGCGCACCAGGCGCAGGCGGTCCCTGTGCGGAACGCATCGGTGCGCTACCAGGCCAAGCATCTTCGCGCTCGCATCAATCGCGGTCACCCGTACGCCAGAGTTCCTCCGCATCAACCGTGCCGTGAAACGGCCGTCACCGTCGCCCAGCACAAGCGCCTGCTGCACGTTATCGAACGAACCATTGACCAGGTGCCAGCCGCGCATTCGCTCAAGCGCCCGTCCCAGCGAGAGGTACTCGAGCCAGCGATAGGCCCGTGCGATCCGGTCGAAGTTGGGCGGCGCCGCATTAGGCGAAACCAGGCTGCCTTCGTTCAATGGAGCCACAATCCATGCCGCCACAATCCGTGCAGCCACAATCCATGCAGCCATACCCCGGCCAGTCCGACCGGGACGACGAGCGCAACATCTGCAAGTGCTCTCAGGGTGGTGCGCCCGAACCAGCCGCGCGCCTGGTCGAAGGCAAGCAGCAGGAGCGCCCCCGCGACTACCATCCAACTCCCGGCAAATCCTGCGAGCGCGACCAGTCCGACACTCAGGGTCACTCTCTGCCGCGCGGCAAGATGTGTACTCGCATGCCCCGACCCTGGCGCTCCCCCGGCCTGCTCCCAGGCAAAGATGAAGACGCAGTTCAACCAGCACAGGACGCCGAACAACACTGCCTCACGCACCAGCGGGAATCGGGCCGCGTGGCTCCTGACAGCCGCCGGGATAGCAACCGCCGCGGCGAAGAAGAGCCCGACTCCCAGTTCCTTGGGCAGCCCGCGCATGCCGGCGTGGATCACCACGAACCAACCCGCTAGCAGCGCGCCCAGCACGGCGAATCGCGCAAGCTCGCGCTCTGGCATCCGCGTAAGCAAGCAGGCCAGAACCAGGCTTAGAAGTACAATCGTCATCCGGAATCCGATTGCGTGGGTCCGGTGATAGCGGTGCCGAGCCTCGAGCACGGCATGATCCACAAAGCCGCGAGAGTCCAACAGCCGGTCTGCCGCATACAGCAGCCACACCGCGATGAACATGGAAGCGAACTCAGCAGAAGGCAGTGCGACCCCGGCTTGCCACGCCATCCAGCCCATCCAGAGCACGGCCACCGTGGGAGCATCAAGCGAAAGCAGGTGCCAACGCTCCAGGCTCAGGCACACGAAGTGCGATAGCGCGCGAGGTGGCGTCTGAACAGCTTCAAGACGCACTGGTTCTAAGTTAGTCAGCCCGCGAAGCCTTTGCCCCGGCCACCCAGTCGCCAGGATCGATCTCCGGGAAGATGCCATCGCGCTCTATGATCGCCCGGAGCCGGCCTTCCTGGTGCTCGTTCAGATGGCCATCCCGTTCAAATGACTGCCAGATGGCCTTCAGCTCCAGAAATTGATCGTTGTGGGTCAGAAAGCGAAGCTCCGCGTAGTCCCGCGCCGCCCCGGTCGTGATCAGGAACTGCCAGTCCGAAGACTCGAGCAGCAGCAGCTCGCGGCACATCTGCTGGACGATCTTGAGCCCGGTGTCGGTGTCGCGCCACGCGCCGCCCGTCGCCACCTCGCGTACATAGATCTCCGCGGGATAAATGTGCGTGTACGTCCAGCTGGTTTCGGGGTTCAGCCACACCTGGTTCGTTCCCTCGGCACCCCATGACCCCTCATGCATGGCAACGTACCCCGCCCGCGGGTACTTTGCCAGGTAGTCGGAACAGGACGTCAGCTCGACGCCAGTGGGATAGTCATGAAGGTTGCGCGCCACCGCTTCGAGCCACATGGGACCTTCAAACCACCAATGGCCGAAGAGCTCGGCATCGAAGGGAGCACACAGGATCGGGGGTACCTGGTCGTTCAGGCCGCTCTTCAAGGCCTCATGTACCAGGTGGACGAAGTGTGCCGCATGCCCTTGCACCTTCGCAGCCGCCTCTTGCGGATAGTAGGGCTCCTTGTCACCCATATCCACCTTTGGCCCGGTGACCCGCCAGTAGCGGTGACCGCCGGGCCAGCGCTTCTTGTGGAAGTCCACGTAGTTGCCATCGCCAGGGTAGCCTGTGTCGCCGGACCAGACCTGAACGCCGGTCCTCGGATCGCGCGGGAAGACGGTTGTTGCGTGACGCTTGTCGTACGGACCGTCCACATAGTAGGGCTGGTAGAGAGCACGATAATCATGCCGCGCCATCGCCTCGGCCACGCCCGGCAGTTCCGCCTGGCCTTCCTTCATCTGGTAGGGAGAAAGCATGTTGATCGCCTCTTCCACCAGGTGCGTATCCACGAAGAAGTAGTCCAGCGAAGACTCGCTCAGAACCTGTTCTACGCCGACCCGGTCGAACCCCGGTGCGGTGGGCGAGCCATCCGCATTAGGCACAGGATAGTTCCAGAAGCCGGCTGGACGGTAGCCGCACTCGGGCACCCACATCCCCTTCGGTGCCTCGCCGATGTGGCGGATGTGAGTCGTAACTCCGGTGCGGACCTGGGCACGTACGCTTTCGTCGGTGCCGAGCAGCGGCATATAGCCATGGGTCGCGCTGCAGGTGATGATCTCGATCAGCCCAGCCTTGTGGAAATGCACAAAGCCATTGATGATGCTGCCGCCAAGCGCCTCGAAGTCCTCGAGCGCCTCCGAAAAGAAGCGCTGCCAGAACCGCGCGGTTTCGGCGTAGTGGGTCTCGCCTGATTGCTGAAAGAATGCCTCATCTTCCCGAGCCGAGACGATCTTGCGTGTCACGTACTTGGGGAACTCGGCGATGAACACCGGATGCGCGAGTTGCTCCATCAGCACGGGAGACATGTTCAGGTTGCAGTGCAGGCCGATGCCATCCCTTTCCAGGCGACCGAGCACCCGCAGCAGCGGCAGATAGGTCTCGGCGGCCGCTTCGTGCAGCCACTCCATTCCGTGCGGCCACGTTCCGTGATTGACCACGTAGGGCAGATGAGCGTGCAGCGTAAAAGTCAGAAACCCCGCCGGCTTTTGACTGGCAGTCGTCAGCAAGAAACACCTCGTTCCGTTCCGTTCCGTTAAATCACAATCGCAGGCTGAGTTTCTCAAGCGCCGGAGGCCCGGTGCGTGCATTGATTGGAAGCGCCAGGGCACGTTGAGGATGCAGACTTAGCCGAGTTTACACTGGTGCGCCAGCCGATGCCCCCTGGAGCTCTCAACCATTAGACAGAACAAAGCCGGCAGGCGGTTGAACAGCTTTTCGCCGTTCTACCGCCGCCGGCAGCACTCTGTTGGCTCTTCATGCGAACCAAGCACGGCATACCTTAGCGCGGCTGCAGATTTTGATCTGCGCGGCCACGCTCGCCGTCCGCCCGCACCTTCAGGGTCACAGGGCTGGTCAGGCGGAAACGCACCACGGTCTCCGATGGGATCTGCACCTGCTCTCCTCGCGTTACTGCGTTGATGCCTGCGCCACCTGCGCCGCCAACGCCCGCACCGATCGCCGCGCCCTTGCCGCCGCCGAAGATGCCGCCCAGGATCGCTCCGCCCGCAGCGCCGATACCGCTCTTTGCCAGTGTGTTCTTACCCCGGCCCTTGCCTTCGACGGTGTAAGGTTCGGTCGCGAGCGACACCCGCTCGCCGCGTCGTGTGAGGCTATTGAGCGAGACGGTCAAAAGCGATGAACCTTTGAAGTGGCCGGCTTCGTGCACGGTGTCTACCTGTCCCGAGACGGCTGTACCGGCGGGCACTGCAACCACCCCATCAACCACGATGTCCGAGGCGAGGACGCCTGAGAAGGGTGCGCCCTCCTGCGTGGTCGCGGAATCAAGAGTCTGGGTCACTCGCACCGGCAGGGCGTCGCCCGCAGCGATAGTCACGTTTCTGAAGCTGGGCGCTGCGG
>CAXTUS010000068.1:0-5665 GCA_964247475.1 uncultured Acidobacteriaceae bacterium
CCCCACCCTAGATGAACCGCCGACTCCAGCTTCGCAGGCTGCTTCTGCCCGCCGCGGGGTGTCCGCTGGTCTTCCTCATCGGCTGCCACCATGCGCAGAAGACCGCGCAAGCACCGCGCTATCCGAATGGCACAGCTCCCACGATTGCGGAGAATTCAACCCGTCCCGCACCGATCTCTCGCAGGCCCCCCAGCCGGGCAGGTGAGGACGGACAGGAGATGCACCTCGGTACGCCAGTCTCGACCGAGCTCGGCCTGGCAAGCTGGTACGGCCCCCCGTACCACAACCACCAGGCCGCCGACGGCAGCATCTTCGACCAGAACGCTCTGACCGTAGCCCATCGCACCCTGCCGCTCGGCACCATCGTACGCGTAACCAACGTAGCCACCAGCGAGAGCGTCGTCGCCAGGGTGACTGATCGCGGTCCCTTCGTCCAGGGCCGTACGCTGGACCTGTCGCTCGCCGCCGCCAAGGCGATCAGCGTCTATCGCGTGGGTGTCGCGAAGGTCAAGGTAGAGGCATTCGCGCATCAGACGGCTGATCCCGAGGGCCGCTGGTGCGTGCAGATTGGCGTCTTCCTCGATCCCAACGATGCAATCCAGCTCAAGAACGACCTGCTGCGCCGCTATGCCACCGCCAAGGTGATCGAGTTCGCAGGTCCCACGGGACACTGGGTCCGCATCAACTCCCCGCAGGCCGACAAGCTGACAGCCTCGAGGATCGCCGACTCGATCCACATTCCGGACGCCGACCCATATCTGGTCCGCTTGAACTAGCGAGGCGGGGCGATCACCCCGCGAAGTGGTGTCCATTTAGCGTCATGACGACCTTGCTCCTGCCTGGAATCAATCCCCGGGAGGCGCATAGTAAGGCAGCTTCTGCTGCTCCTCGGTAGCCCGCTTCACGCCGATATCGCCAAACAGAAGACTCGGCGCAATCGTCGTCTGGGGTAGCGCACCCAGCGCGCTCTGCACGTACAGGTCATCGCCCGCGGCCACGATATCGCTGCGCAGGCTGCGGTTATCGAGCTCATCGAAGACCGCGCCACGCACCAGCTGCCGCGTTCCATCGGAGTGCACCTTGTAGAGCATGCGCGGCGTCAGCTCGCCGCCCAGCGTATCCACCTCGTACACATCACGACCCTGCTCCTTCGCCAACGCCACCAGCCGTTGATGCAACTCCGCAGCCTTTACTGGTGCTGCCGATTCAAACAGCATCACGCTCGCATGCGCATGCGCCGCCTGCCCGGGAGCCGCGCGCCCATGCCCGTTCGAGGCAGGGAAGTCCCGGATCGGCGTCCGCGAGGTCAGGTAGCTCATCAGCTTGCCCCGCGCGACCACCTCGACCGCCTGCGCCGGCACCCCTTCATCGTCGATGTCGTAGCTGCCCAGCAGGTCTTGACCCTGGAATCGCTTCATCCGCGGGTCGTCCTTCACATTGAAGAATTCGGGCAGCACCTTTGCCTTGTAGCTCGATTGATAAGCACCCGTGGTGCGCGCAGTCGTCCCCATCTCCGGCCGGTCCGTCTCGACATTCGGGACGAAGAGCCGGCTCAGCATGTCGGTTGCCGCATCGCCCGCAAACAGCACAGGACCATGGAAGTCTTCGGCATCAGCCACCGGTGCATTGCGCAGGTCTTCAAGCGTCTTCACATTGGTCACGGCACGTCGATGGAAGGCCTCGGCAGACTCAAGCTCGCTCGCCTTCACCGCGGTTGGGCCGTTGTCGCGGCTCAGCCGCATGCCGTCGTCAGCCTGCCCGCCCACGCTGTGCATCGCGTTGTATCCGCCCGAACCGTAGCGCAGCACGCTGCCTTCGCTGTTCACCAGGTAGCGGTTGATCACCACGCCCCGCACATTCGCAGAGCTGAACTGGACATGGCCGGCCGTAGCCTTCAAAGCCGGCTCAGCCAGGAACACGCCGCTCGCATCGACGATGCGCCGCTTCCACTCCGGCTCGTCCAGCTCCAGATGGACGATCGGCTCCACGTGCACGTTCGGCTTCACCTCGGCAAAGTCCTTCTCGGTAGGCGGCTTCTCAAACCGCTTCAACGCCGCCTGCTTGGCCGCGTAGGCGCGCAGAGCGAGCTTGTAAGCCTGGTCGGTCGTGGTCCAGAGCGCATACCGGATCGCCTCGGGGTTGTTGTCCTCAGGAGCGAGCTCCACCACGCCATCGCCGCGGCTCGAGCTCGAGTCGGACGCATAGTCGCCGATGCGAATCGTAACCCGCACCACCCGCTGATGGTTGCGCTCTTCACGCGTCAGTGCGCCATAGTTGGCGACTGCCTCGTAGGTGTTGAAGTCGTCCAGCCGGTACTCGACAAAGTAAGGCTTCTGCATGCCGGGCAGCAGCAGCAGGTCGCGCTCCCGGTCAAGCTCCTGCCGCATGGCCTTCAGAATGGGATCTGAGTCGGCCGCTTTCACCGCGTCGGCGGAGAAGACCGTTTGGCCATGGGCGAATGGTGCGGCAAGCAGCAGCGCAAACAGCGCGTAGGGAACCTTCACTCTGCACCGCCCGTCTGGCCCGCCACCTTCGTCATCGAAGCAGCCGACGGCGGCGGCACGATCGGCGGACGCGCCGTGCCCTGTGCCTGCCGCTGAGTCTCGATCTTCGACAGCAGCATCGCCGGCGCCACCGCGCTCACCGGGATGCTTCCGCTCTCCGCGCCGCAGATGCCGTTGAACACATCCGGCCTATCGCTGGTCGCGACAATATCCTTAAGCGCCGTCTGCGGCGTGCCGACGATCGACACACCACGCACCAGCTCATCCGCCCGCCCATCGACAAACACGCGGTACACCACCAGCGGCACCACCGAGAACGCCTGCGGACTGCGACGATTGGTGACCGCGAAGCCCGATGAGATGTCCTCGAAGTAGAGCCCGTAGGCCTTCCCCTGCTTCTTCGCTTCGGCCTTCAGCATCTCGCGCAAATCGGCGTCACTTACCGCCTTCGACGACGAAACGATCAGGTTGCCCTGGCGCCCGGTTGGCATATGCCCGGACTCCGCACGCCCATGACCGTTGCTGTTCGCAAAACTCGCAATCGGCAGCCGCGACATCAGGAACGTCTCAAGAACCCCATCCTTCACCAGGTCCACGCGCCGCGCCGGCTGCCCCTCGTCGTCGTACACGTAGTGCCCACTCAGCGCGATGTTGCCGAAGTTCTTGAGCGTCGGGTCATCGGACACACTCATAAAGGTAGGCATGATCGGCTTGTTCAGCAGCTTGGTGAAGGTCTGGCCCTCCTCATCACCCTTCTGCCGCTGACCCTCAAGCCGATGTCCCAGCACCTCGTGGAAGAAGACCGCACTCGCCCGCCCGCTCAGGATCGCAGGCCCGTCAAACGGCTCGGTCACCGGCGCCACGCGCAGCGCTTCAAGATTCTTGGCCATCGCCAGCGTCTTCTCGACCAGCACCTTCTGCTCCGGCAGCCGGCCCAGTTCGTCCGACTCAAACGTCTCCACGCGATAAAGGTCCATACCGTCGGCGGCTCTCGTCCGCCCCACAATTACCAGCCGCGCTACGTGGCTCGGCGTCGAAACCCGCGCCCCCTCGCTCGATACGAAGTAGTCCGTCTCGTTCGAGGCCTGCAGCCCGACGTTGTTGTAGAAGATATCGGGATACTGCTTGAACAGCCCCGACAGCTCCCGCAGCCGCGTTTGCCACTCCGCCTTGTCCCGCAAGAGGGGAGTCTCCGGCGAAAACTTCGGGTCGACCGGCACCATCGCATCGACCGGCTTCTCGCTCGAAAAGTCCGCCGACGAATCCTCCTCCTTCGCCCGCACCTGCTGCTCCGTCTTTACCTGCAGCAGGCTGTCGAGCGCCCTTCCATAACCGCGATTCGTCGCGAACCAAAGGCTCCGCTCAAGCGCCGTACGGTCATCGGTCAAGGGCAGCGGCATCGTGGTCAGTCCGGAGTTCCGGTGCGTCCCATGCGTGTTGTCCTCGGCGATCGACCCCAACCGCACCTGCACATCTGCCGTGCGCCGATGGTTCTCACTATCATCGGTCAACGCGCCAAACTGCGCAGACATCGACAGGTTCTCCGCATCGGCCACCGCATAGCTGATGAAATAAGGCTTCGGTTGAGGCTGCGCCAGGCCCTTCGCGCCCGCCGCTGCTGGCACGGCAACGGCAGCAGAACCCAGCGAGCCCATCGCCCGCCTCAGCTCGGCCTGCATCACATCCATCAGCGCCGTGTCGGATGCCTTGGCGCCTGCTTTTGCCGGCGCTGATGAAGCGTCACCCGTTCCGGAGCCCGGCCCCGCAGCACCCCATGCCACATGCCCCAGCACAGGTACCAGCGCCGCGCTCAACCACCAACCGCATCTCAATCTGCTCAAAGGAAGATCCTGCCTGTCGTACTTTCTTGAGCCGAGTCTAATGGAAGACGCGCCCTCTTCGTTAGACGGGCGACCTCCCCGCTCAGACGTTCAGACAGTCAGCACTCGCTTTGATCAGGCATGATTGCTCACCACCCGTCCCGTCATGCACACTGAACACCATGCGCCTACGCACCCTTCTGCTCTTGTTGCTGACCCTGCTGCCCTTTGCGCACATCCCCTCCGCCCATGCCGCTACCACGCCCACCGAGGCCGCCGCCAACGCCGCCGCTAAAGCTGACCACACCGCCTACACCCTTTCGCCCGACAAGCTGTCCACGGCGCAGCAGCTCGAAACCTATCGGACCCTTTCTCACATCGGCGCAGAGCTCTGGGGCATCGTCTCCATCCTCCTCATCCTCCACCTCGGCATCGCCGCGCGCCTGCGCAACGTCGCCGTCAACCTGACAAAGAACCGCTGGGCGCAGTGCTTTATCTTCTTCTTCGAGTTCCTGGTCCTCGCGACCCTGCTCGACCTGCCACTCGGTCTCTACGGGCACCACGTCCAGCTTCAGTACGGCCTGAGCGTGCAGCACTGGGGAAGCTGGATCGGCGACCAGGTCAAAGGCTTTCTGCTCACCTACATCACCGGCGGCCTGGGCGTCATGCTGGTCTTCTCGCTCGTTCGCAGGTTCCCGCGACGCTGGTGGCTCTGGCTCTGGTTCCCCACCATGGCCTTCACCATCCTCACCATCTTCATCACGCCCTACGTCATCGATCCGCTCTTCAACAGGTTCGAGCCGTTGGCGAAGTCAAACCCGGCGCTGGTAACCAGGCTTGAGCAGGTCGTCGCACGCGGCAAAGGCATTGAGATTCCGCCCGCGCGCATGTTCCTCATGAAGGCATCCGACAAGGTCACCACGCTGAACGCCTACGTCACCGGATTTGGCGCGTCCAAGCGGGTGGTCGTCTGGGATACCTCGATCGCAAAAGGCACTCCCGACGAGATCCTCTTCATCTTCGGTCATGAGATGGGTCACTACGTGCTCGGCCACATCGTACGCGGCATCCTCTTCTTCTTTGTCCTGATCCTCCTGGCGTTCTTCCTCGGCTTTCACCTGTTTCAACTCCTGCTTCGCCGCTACGGCAAGCGTTGGCGCGTTCCCGCACAGGACAACTGGGCCGCGCTCTACGTCATGGTGCTCGTGCTCAGCATCCTCTCCTTCCTCAGCGAGCCCATCATCAGCACCTTTTCCCGCGCCCAGGAGCACGCCGCCGACGTCTACGGCGAAGAGGTTGTGCACGGCATCGTCGCCAACCCCCAGGCCACCGGGCAGGCGG
>CAXTUS010000068.1:5675-10056 GCA_964247475.1 uncultured Acidobacteriaceae bacterium
GCAGGCGGCCTTCCAGCTGCTGGGCGATAACTCCTACGTCGACCCGAACCCCAGCGCCTTCGTCGAGTTCTGGACCGGCTCACACCCGCCCATCTGGTACCGTGCCGCCTTCGCCAGGCACTACGACCCGTTCGCGCCGGACGCTCAACCCAAGTACTTCAGCAAGTAAACGAACGACCGAGACCGGCAAGGAGAACCCATGGCAGACTGTATCTTCTGCAAGATTGCGCGGCACGAGATCCCGGTGAAGGCGCTGCTCGAGGATGAGCATGCGATGGTCTTCGCTGACATGAACCCGCAGGCGCCCACCCACCTGCTGCTCATCCCCAAGCAACACTTCAGCAATGTCACCGAAGCTCCCGCCCAGCTGCTCGGGCACCTGTTAAAGGAGGCCGCGGAGTTCGCGAAGCAGCAGCTACCCGAAGGTCACCGCATCGTGATCAACACCGGCGACAACGGCGGCCAGACCGTCCACCATCTGCACCTGCACATCCTCGGCGGCCGCCACCTGGGCTGGCCTCCAGGCTGAGTCGATTCCAGAGCAGAAAACATGAAGGGCGGCGGATCTCTCCGTCGCCCTTGTCTGTTTCCTGGCAGAGAAGCCTACTGGTTGTAGTTGGTCTCCTCAACCTCTTCAATCCCGTAGCGACGCAGCAGGTTCGGCAGGTTCTGCGAGAACGCCGCGCGCGGCATCACCGTGTCGCAGCCGGCCTCGACAGCCTTGGCCTTCAGATCCCCCTGCAGGTGCGACAGGAAGCCGATGATGGACGTCGTCTTCTTCAGCTTCGCCTTCAGCTTGGGAATTAGCGTCATCGGCTTGGCGTTCGCATTGTTCAGATCGAAGACGATCAGGCCGGGCAGGTCGTCGCCCTCGCCCTTGGTCAGCGCCGTAATCTGCTCCTTCTCGTTCTTGATGAAGGCGACCTTGACGCCAAGTTTACGCGCCGTCTCCTGGATCTTTGCAGTGAAGAAGAGGTCTTCGATGAAGAAGTAGATTTTGGTGGGAGTGCCTTCAGCGATCGGAATCACGCGTCCCTGGGAGTAGTCGATTGGCTGCGAATCGCTCTGGTACGAGCGTCCACGCCCACCGCCGCCGCCGTGCACGTCAATCGTCGAGACGCCGCCATCGAAGACGTTGCCATTGACGACCCGGTAGCTGTGATCCATCGGGCCGACAAAGCCGCCGCGCGATCCGCCGCCGCCGTTGCGCTGCTGCTTGCCGCCACCGCCAAAGCCACCCTTGCGCTTGAAGCCGTTGGCGCTGTTGCCAGGCTGGTGCGTGTCCGGACCGCGGAAGCCGCCGCCGTTGCCTTGGAAGCCGTTCTGCTGGGCGCCCCCACTTCCCGAGAAGCCTTGCTGGCCGTTCGGTTGCCCACCCTGGGGACCGCTGCCCGGCTGTCGGTCACGGTCGCGAAACTTCTTCTTCCATCGCTTGGTGCCACCTGGCGCGTTCTGGCCGCCGCTGTTTTGACCATTGCCCTGCTGGCCATTCTGCTGCCCGCCGAAGTTCCGACCCTGACTGTTGCCACCCTGACTGTTGCTACCCTGACCATTACTCTGGCGGAGCCCCTGCTGGCCGCTCGGCTGCGAAGCTTGGGATACGGGCGCCTGCATCGGGGCAGCGGGATCGCCGGCAGCAGGCTGGCTCTCTGAGGCCGAGGCTGAGGCTGAGACGACCGAGGCGCCGGCATCGCCTTCAACGCCTGAACCGGAAGCACCCACCACATCGCCCGTCTTGCCCTTGCGCTTGCGACGACGTCGACGGCTGCTCTTCGAAACACCCATCCCGTGCGGGACGCGCTGGCCGTTCTCGTCGAGTTCATACCCGCCTGAACCGCTGAAGTTCTCGTCGTCCGAGGCCTGTGACACCGGCTGAACCGGCATCTCCGTCACATTCTGTTCTGCACTCATGCTTCTGCTTCCTCTTGCCTGGCGCGCCTCAGGCTGCTTCGCTCGCGCACACATTCAATGCCCGCTCATCATTCTTCTCGCAGAGTCCACTCAGCGCCTCAACATGGCAAGAGTGGTGCGCAATCGAAATGGCAAGGGGGCATGTTCAAACTTCGGTACGTTAATAGGACAGCTCGTCTCGGCCACTTCCCGAACCGGGGCTTGCATCAGGCCTGCGGCCAGATACAGGAACCTCGTGCGAACCTCGCCGGTTAGTCCGCAAAACGTATGCTGCTGCCAGGTCCCAGGATTCCGAAAGATCTTCCCGAACGATAGCGCCGCATCGTGCCCCTGACCTGCCCGCCTGGACCTCGCGTTTGCTGCGTCATCCAACAAGCTTTCAACTTACCCGCGACAAACCTTCATCGCTCTTTCAATTTTGATCTCCGGCGACCGGCACGATGGATGAGTGCCGTTCAACGAGTCAGCAAAGACAGTGATCTTCCAGCAACCCTCTGCGGAACGCAGGCTTCTTCCACCACACCCTGCTTCGCGCCCCGCACCCGCGTCCCCTCATCATCCGCTCTGTGATTCTGGTAGCAACCTGGCGACGGTGCGCCTTCCAGCCCAGTCTCGTGCCTGCGGTTCGCGCGCGATGGCTTGATTCCGGTGAGGTAAAGGTCCAGACTGCGCATCCCGGGCTTTGAACAGGCTCCCTATTGCCGGTTCTAACCTGGAGCAAGTCTGCCACAACGCGGATCAGAGCGGACAGCCTAACAGAGGATAGGAGAACGAGCCTGCCACTCTCCATATCGAACCCGAGACTACCCTAAACAAGAGCAGAAGGCAACTGCGTTGTTGCGAAAATCGTGGCGGATGCCTGCCGGTGGATCGATTTGGGAAGGAGAGTTCTGCATCCACCTTGTTCGCGATCGATCACCGCGGCAACGAGTGATCCTGCCGAACAGGGATCCCAGGCGGATGATAGGTCAGCCTGAGATTGTCAAGACAACTGCAAATGGCCTGTCACGGCCTCCTTAAGACGGAGCGTGCGCCCAACTGAAGGGCCTCCGGAACCTCTACCCGCCGTTGCATCTGCTGTGGACGCTAGCGGTACGTATGAAGAGGGTGTTGCCTGGTGCGGGTATGAACGTTGTCGTGCCTCGCGCCGGCCTAGGTAGAGCAACTTGCGCACCAATAGTCCCGTGCCGCTAACGGCAATGAAATGAACACGCTCGCCACGCCCTCCCAGGCAGCCCGACAGAATTCAGGATCAGGCGGGCATCCAACCTCCCAAATTCTGTATTGCGGCAGAGTGCGCGTTGACCTCCCCTAGGCCACAGCCTATAATTCAGCTGTATTCTGGCAACCTTTCCTCACTGCCGTTCATCGGTCCGCTCCCCCGGGATCCCCAGGAGACAGGATGCGCAAGCGACGTTGGAGAAGGTGGGCGCAAAGCCCGTTTGCCGCCTTCGAGAAAAGACCTGAGGCAGAACTCGGTCTTGATTCGGGAGGCGGGGCGGAGCAAAGCAAGCCGTCAGGGTAAGCTCGCTTGAAGGACTTTGCCGAAAGAAACGCCATCTCCAATCCGACCAGGCGAGACGCCGAGCTCAGGCTTGCACTCCAAACCAAACCGATCTCTTCCGAACACCCGCCATCATGTGTTCGAACTCTTCCGAAACGCCCTCTGACAAAAACGAACATCTCGACCCATTCCGCACTCCGAAGGAGCAAGACAATCCGCATGAATCGCAACCTCACACTTTTGACCGCGCTCGCCGCGGGTTCCGTCCTCGCCCCCTTTGCCCTTGCCCAGGCGCCCGCCGCATCTGCAGCCGCGCCCGCCGCAACCGGAGCCGCGGCGCCGGCAGCCAAGATCGCCCTGGTGAACTTCGAGCAGGTGGTGCTTGCCTCGAACGAAGGCCAGACGGTCACCATTGCCACCCAGAAGAAGTATGAGCCGCAGAAAGAGAAGATCGAGAAGCAGGCAGCCGATGTCGACTCCATGAAGAAGAGCCTGCAGGCCGCACCCGCGACCCTCGCCGATGACGAGCGCGCGAGCCGCCTGCGCGCCATCGATACCAAGGAAAAGCAGCTTGATCGCGATGCGCAGGATGCGCAGACCGCCTACAACACCGAGTGGCAGGAAGCACTTGGCAAGGTTGCCGCGAAGGTTGCCGCAACCATGAAGAGCTACGCGCAGACCAGCGGCTACACCATCCTGCTCGACGTTTCAGCGCAGACCTCGAACGTGCTCTGGGCGCTGCCTTCGACCGACATCTCGCAGGCCGTTGTCGATGCCTACAACAAGAGCTCCGGCGTACCTGCGCCACCGCCACAAGCCCCTTCGGCGAGCCGTCCAGCGCCGAGCCGTCCGGCAACCCCGCGTCCCGCCGCTCCGAAGCAGTAAGGCTTCCGGGCAGCAACAACGAAGGCGGGGGCGCGTGGCCCAAAAGGGGGGGGGGGGAGCCGGGTTTGGGGGGTGGCGGGG
>CAXTUS010000068.1:10066-17903 GCA_964247475.1 uncultured Acidobacteriaceae bacterium
TCCCAGAATCTGGGAGCTGATCCGCCTTTTCTGCGCTATCCGGTTCAGAGACGGACCCCGGTTCAAGGCACTACTCTTCGCCCACTTTGAGCACAGCCAGGAAGGCTTCCTGCGGGATGTCGACCTTGCCGATGCGCTTCATGCGCTTCTTGCCTTCCTTCTGCTTGTCGAGCAGCTTGCGCTTGCGGCTGATGTCGCCGCCGTAGCACTTCGCGATCACGTTCTTGCGGATGGCGGTGACCGTCTCGCGCGCGATGACCTTCGATCCGATCGCCGCCTGGATAGCAACCTCGAACATCTGGCGCGGGATCAGCTCGCGCATCTTCGACACCAGGGCCCTGCCCCTTGTCTGCGCGAAGTCCTTATGGATGATGATCGAGAGGGCGTCCACCGCATCGCCGCCAATCAGGATGTCCATCTTGACCATCGGCGAGACCCAGGAACCGGCGAGCTGGTAGTCGAGCGAGGCGTACCCGCGCGAAACGGTCTTGAGCCGGTCGTAGAAGTCGAGCACGATCTCGTTCAGCGGCAGCTCGTAGGTGATCATGACGCGCGTATCCGAGACATATTCGAGGTTCTGCTGGCGTCCACGCTTCTCTTCGACGAGCTTGAGGATGCCGCCGACATACTCTTCATTGGTGAGGATCTTGGCGATAATGACCGGCTCTTCGATAGTCTCGATCTCGGTCGGATCGGGCCAGCGGGAGGGGTTGTCCACCTCGAGTTCGGTGCCGTCGGTAAGGGTGATCCTGTAGCGGACGCCGGGCGCAGTAGTGATCAGGTCGAGGTCGTACTCGCGCTCGAGGCGCTCCTGGATGATCTCGAGATGCAGCAGGCCGAGGAAGCCGCAGCGAAAGCCGAAACCGAGGGCGACGGAGCTTTCGGGCTCGAAGGAGAAGCTTGCGTCGTTGAGGCGCAGCTTTTCAAGCGCGTCGCGCAGCATGGCGTGCTCGTGTGAATCGACCGTGTAGAGGCCGGCAAAGACCATGCTCTTGATATCTTCAAAGCCGGGCAGGGCATCAGCGCAGGGACGTTCGACCTCGGTGATGGTGTCACCGACCTGGGTGTCGGCGACATTCTTGATGGTCGCCACGAAGAAGCCGACTTCGCCTGCCGAGAGCTCATCGAGCGGTACGGGCTTCGGCGTCATGACGCCCATGGAATCCACATCGAATTGCTTGCCGTTCGACATGACCTTGATCTTCATCCCCTTGCGCAGGCGCCCGTTGATCACGCGCGCAAGCACGATCACGCCGCGATAGGCGTCAAACCAGGAGTCGAAGATAAGCGCCTGCAGCGGCGCATCCGGATCGCCCTTCGGGGGCGGAAGCAGGTTGACCACGGCTTCAAGGATGGAGGCCACGTTGAGGCCGGTCTTTGCTGAAACGGCTACGGCATCATCAGCGGGCAGCCCGACCGACTTCTCGATCATCTCCTTGGTCCGCTCGATATCGGCCGAAGGAAGATCGATCTTGTTGATGATGGGAATGATCTCAAGGCCGCCGGCGATCGCCAGGTAGGCATTCGCGAGCGTCTGCGCTTCCACGCCCTGCGAGGCATCAACGACCAGCAGCGCGCCTTCGCAGCTGGCGAGCGACCGTGAGACCTCGTAGCTGAAGTCGACGTGGCCAGGCGTGTCGATCAGGTTCAGTTGGTAGGTGTGGCCATCCTGCGCCTGGTACATCATGCGAACGGTATGGGCCTTGATGGTGATGCCGCGTTCGCGCTCAAGGTCCATGGCGTCCAGAACCTGGGCCTGCATCTCGCGCTGGGTGAGCGAGCCGGTGAGTTCGAGGAGGCGGTCCGAGAGCGTCGATTTGCCATGATCGATGTGGGCGATGATGGCGAAGTTGCGTATGTACTTTGGATCCATGGGGCTAAGTCGATGCTATCACCGGGGCTCATGAGGATAGCCGCGGACAGCGTCCTCGTCGTGCACCGCGCCTGCTTCGTGAGCTACCAGGCTTCGCGGCCTTGAACCGACCAAGGGGATTTGCCGGGGCGGACAATGCGCGCGGGGTATCCGTCTTACAATCAGAAGGGGTTTCGAGGGATCGGAGCCCGTGTGTCCGTCGCGATGTCTTATGTTGTGTGTTGTTGACCTACGCTTGACCGTTTGGCCCGCTTGATCTCGACCCTCTTGATGACTGATATCCAACGACTCCGCCGCCTCTGCCTGTCCACCCTCTGCGTCTCGCTTGTGCTGCTTGTGCCGGGCTTCGGTCAGAAGCCCGCGGTCAAGGCTCCAGCGACTATGGCGCCTGCTGCGCCCGCAACGGTCCAGCCGCCCGTCTCCCCGCAGGTGGCTGCCGAGAACGCGAAGATGCAGCAGCTGATCAACCAGGCGGAGGCAAGCTACAAATCAGGCGTCGACAACTACCGCGCGAACCGCCTCGACGCCGCCCGCCAGGACTTTGACCATGCGGTGGATTCGCTGCTGACAAGTGGCCTGAACCTGACAGCTGATTCGCCCCTGGCCGAGGAGTTCGACCGGCTGCTGAACAACATCAACTCGCTCGAGATGGCGGCGCTGAAGCAGGGCAACGGCTTCTCGCCGAAGCTTGAAGAAGCACCGCTCGAAACGGCCGAGGACCTGACGTTCGCGCCGAACCCGGAGCTGGTCGCACGCCTGAACTCGGAGCTGAACGTGGCATCGGACCTGCCGCTCGTCATCAACGACCAGGTAGCGGGATACATCGGCGTGTTTTCGCAGTCCGACACATTCCGCAAGCACATGGCGGCGTCGCTGCAAAGGGTGGGCAAGTACCGCGGGCTCATCCAAAGTGTGCTCAAGGAAGAGGGTGTGCCGCAGGACCTCATCTACCTTGCGGTAGCGGAGTCGGGCTTTCAACCGCAGGCGATCAATCCGCATTCAGGCGCCGGCGGTATGTGGCAGTTCATGACATACACGGGGCCGGAGTACGGGCTCACGCGCAACGGTTTCTACGACTACCGGTTCGATCCGGAGAAGTCTTCGCGCGCGTATGCCCAGTACATCAAGAAGCTGTACGCGCAGTTTGGCGACTGGTACCTGGCGATGGCGGCCTATGACTGGGGTCCTGGCGCGGTGCAGCGTGCAGTGCAGAGGACCGGCTACGCAGACTTCTGGGAGCTCTACCGGCGCAATGCGATGCCCGCCGAGACGCGCGCCTATGTGCCTAAGATCCTGGCCGCGGTGATCATGGCGAAGAACCCGGAGAAGTATGGCCTGGACAAGCTGGTGCCGAGCCCGCCGGTGATCTATGACACGGTATCGACGGACTACTCGATCGATCTGCACCTGGTGGCGGACGTCACCGGCAGCACGGTGCAGGAGCTGGTGTCCTTGAACCCGTCCATGCTGCGCCTCGTCACGCCGAAGGAGACCAGCTTCGACCTGCACATTCCGCCGGGTACCAAGGCCCTCTACACCGACCGCCTGAAGGATATTCCGGAGGACCGCCGTGCAAGCTGGCGCTTCCATATCGTCAAGATGAACGAGACGCTCGATACGATCGCCAGCGCGCTGCATGCAAAGCCCGCGGACATCGCCGAAACCAACGGCATCTCGCAGCAGGACCCGATGGCAATCGATGATGAGCTCGTGGTGCCGGTAGAGGCCGTGGCATCTGCTGCCCATCCGGATCGCTACCGTGTGCGCCGCGGCGACACGCTGGTGACGATCGCCGACAGCTTCAACGTATCGACCGACGAGCTGCGTCGCTGGAACTCCATGTCGAGCTCCGCGGTGAAGGTGGGCCGGACGATCTACGTTGCGGAGCCCGTAAGACTGGCGGTATCGATGCGCGGATACGGGCGCCGCGCGGGACGCGGAAGAGGCCGCAGGAATGCGGAGCGTCAGGCTTCATCACGGATCAGTTCGCGCGCAGGTTCAACGCATAAGACCAGTGTGCGAGCGGGTTCGCGGGCTGCGTCTTCAAAGCATGCTGCGGGTGCGTCGCATACGAACCCGCATGCTGTGAAGCGTAAGGCTGGCCGATAAGCTTCATCCCCGAAAAGAGTGCTTGCCATTGCTGACGCGCTGTTCTAGCGTGTTGCTAGAATTCGTGCGGCTTGCGTTATGCGAGTTGATGAATTTTGCTCGGCGTCATCGATCATCAAAGCATCACATGGGTTGGGGAGATACACCGCATGAAGCATAACGAGCAGGCCGAAGATTTTCTTGAGCATAAAACCCAGGCTGACAGCGATGATGAAGCACAGCAAACCTTGAGCACGCGCGGCGGGTTTGAGGACGATGATGAGGACGACGAAGAAGAGGTTGAGGTGACCTTGTCGTCCGACGCTGAAGAGGATGAGGATGACGACGAAGATGATGACGCTGACCTGACAAAGAACAGTGTCGTTGCCGCCGATATCGATCTTGATGAGGACGATGACGAAGAGGAAGAAGACGACATCGACGAGGATGATGAAGAGGATGAGGATGCCGCCGACGAAGTAGCTGCCGGCGAAGACGAGGGCGACACGGTGCACTCGCGGGCGAACACTCACTCTGAGGATGCTGTACTTCGGTCGAAGGCAAACACGCCGGTCGATCCATACGATCCGCCTTCAAAGCAGTCGAAGCAGGCGACGTCAAATGAAGCCGAGGTCGGAGTGGGCGAAGTGCTTTCGAGCCTGAAGACAGCGTCGAACAAGACGGCTTCGAAGAAAACAGCTTCGAACAAAACAGCCGGCAAGACGGCGGCTGCCACGAAGGCGCCGGCTCCTGCGTCGGTCAATGCTCCTGCCAAGAAGGCTGTACCCGCGAAGAAAGTCCCGGTCAAAACGATCGCCCCAAATGCAAAGGCAGCGCCTGCACCTGTAAAAGAAGCTGCTGTGAAGAAAACACCTGCGGAGAAAGCACCTGCGAAGAAAGCAGCGGCGAAGCAGGCTGTGCCAACTCCGAAGGCGGCTCAGAAGGGTACGGCCGCGAAGAAGGTTTCGGCGAAGAAGGTCGTCGCCAGGAAGGTCCCTGCGAAGAAGCTGCCGGCCAGGAAGTCTGTCGGCAGGCCTGCCACCAAGGCAGCGTTCTCGCCATCAGCATCTGCCGCGAAGAAGTCGAGTGCTCTGCGCGGCGGTAAGGTTGTCTCCCAAAAGGCAGCCGGCAACAAGAGCGCAACAGGCAGCAAACAAACCATCACGAGAGGTAATACCTTGGCAACCAAGAAAGCAGCAGCAAAGAAGACCACGGCGAAGAAGGCGGTAGCGAAGAAGGCTCCTGCCAAGAAGACCGTTGTAAAGAAGGCCGTAGCAAAGAAGACTTCTGCAAAGAAGACCCCCGCAAAGAAGACCACAGCCAAGAAGACCTCGGCGAAGAAGACCACCGCCAAGAAGACTGCATAACTTCTAACCGCAACAAAGTTTTAGGCAACGTACCACCAAGGCAAAGTACGCAAGGCAAGCAAAAAGGCCCGGTTCCTCACTGAGAGGTTCCGGGCCTTTCTGCGTCTGCTATCGAACCTTTGAACTACTTCTTCGCTTCCTGAATGGCGGCGAGGACCTCTTCGCTGTGCTTCTGAATATCCTTCACCTCCCAAACCTTCAGCACCTTGCCGTCGGGCGAGATGAGGAAGGTATCGCGGTGGGCGAACTTCATCACGCCCATGTTCGAAACCGGCACGCCATAGGCATCGATCACCTTGTGGTCAGGGTCCGCGAGCAGCTTGAAGTTGAGGCCATCCTTCGAGCAGAAGGTCTTGTGGCTCTCGACCGTATCAAGCGATACGCCAAGCACGACCGCGTTCAGGCTGGCATACTTGGCGGTGTCGCGTTCGAAGTTATGAGCTTCGATCGTGCAGCCCGAGGTTTGATCCTTGGGGTAGAAGTAGAGCACGACGAACTTGCCCTTGTAGTCCGCAAGCGAGACCATGGCGTCGGTCTGCGAAGGAAGTGAGAAGTTAGGTGCGGCGGCGCCTGGCTGCAGCGTGTTATCTGGCGCAAAGGCACGAGCTTTAACGGCGATGGTACCGGCGACGGCGACAACGGCGGCAAGCAGCGCCGTGGCCAAACCTGTTCGAAGTCCTTGACGCATTGCGATCCTCTTTCGTGTTTCGTGAAAGTCTATTACCTGTACGTTCTGGCGTAAGCATCAGACGTGGGAGTACGGGGAAATGAACCACCCCGATTCTACGCGGGCATGGGCTGATCGTACCTTCAATTTGTGGCTGTTCGGGAGAAGCAGATGCGTACCGCAAACATTGTGGGATCGGGCCCGAACGGACTGGCAGCGGCGATCACGCTGGCGCGCGCTGGCGTCGCCGTCTCGGTGTACGAGCGCAACCCGGCACCCGGTGGCGCGTGCGCGACGGCAGAGCTGACGCTGCCCGGCTTCCATCACGATCTGGGAGCCTCTGCGTTTCCCATGGGTGTGGCTTCGCCCTTCTTTCGTTCGCTGCCGCTGGCGCAGTTCGGGCTGCGCTGGATCAGGCCTGTCTATGCGCTCGCGCATCCCTTCGACGACGGGTCTGCCGTCGCCCTGACCGAGCATATGGCAGACATGCAGAAGCAACTCCGCCCGCATGACATGAAGGCATGGAAGCGGCTCTTCGGCTCTGTCGTCGAGCACTGGGAAGAGCTGGTACCGGAGATCCTGGGGCCGGTGATCCATCTGCCCAGGCACCCTTTGACGCTGGCGCGTTTCGGGCTTCCGGCGCTGTTGCCTGCAACGATGCTGGCGAAGAGGTTCTTTGCGGATGAGCGAGCGCGCGGAGTGTTCGCGGGGTGTGCGGCGCATTCGGTGATGCCGCTCGATTCCCCCTTGTCCGCGGCGGTGGGGATCGTGCTGGTTGCGTCGGCGCACAACGCAGGCTGGCCGGTGCCGGCGGGGGGCGCAGGAGCGCTGACGCAGGCGCTGGTGAAGTACCTGGAGAGCCTGGGCGGCGTGATCTATCTCAATCAACAGGTCGAGAAGATGGAAGACATGCCGACAGCGGATGCGGTGTTCTTCGACACCGGGGCCGGCGCGCTCGAGCGCATTGCGGGTGATCGTCTGAGTTCCGGCTACTGCTCAAGTCTGCGCGGGTTTGTGCAGGGGCCGGGCGCGTTCAAGGTGGACTGGGCGCTGTCGGGACCCATTCCGTGGCTGGCGGCGTCGTGTCGCGATGCTGGAACGATCCACGTGGGCGGCACCATGGATGAGATCGCGGACGCGGAGGCGGAGGTGTTCGCAGGAACGCATGCCGAGTGTCCGTTTGTGCTGCTGGTGCAGCCATCGGTAGCCGACCGCTCGCGAGCGCCGGAGGGGCAGCATACGGCGTGGGCCTACTGTCACGTGCCGAATGGATCGACGGTCGACCGCACCGAGGCCATCGAGGCTCAGGTGGAACGCTTTGCACCGGGCTTTCGCGATGTGATCCTGGCGCGCCGTTCACACTCCACGGCGGAGCTCGAGAGCTGGAACCCGAACCTCGTGGGTGGCGATCTGTCGGGCGGCGCGATGACGGCGAAGCAGATGGTGCTGCGGCCTTCGGTGCGTGAGTACGGCACGAGTGATCCGCAGATCTATCTTTGCAGTTCGTCAACGCCGCCGGGTGGTGGGGTGCACGGGATGTGCGGCTATCACGCGGCGAAGACGGCGTTAAGAAGGCTATCGTAGCTAAACACGCGAAGCGTCCAACACGCCACGAAGTGGTCGCCGTCCGCGCTGAGGACGCTTTTGCCTTAATGCTGTTCGCGGCCACCTAGCTTCGTCTCGAGGACGCGCTCACCTTCTGGTGCCTGCATGTCGAGCAGGACGCTACCGGTGAGTGGGGGGTGGGTGCGGCCCTCGATCAGGATGGTGTCGTACATGAAGCGTGCATCGGCGAAGGTGACACGGGTGAGTGGGTGGGCGGGGTCCGAGTGCTCGGGCGCT